>NZ_JBFAQJ010000065.1:0-25801 GCF_040677225.1 Saccharopolyspora sp. NPDC049357
CAGGCCGCCGCGGTCGGCCCGCCCCTGCCAATCCCCGTCGTGCCCTGACCCCGGCGTCGTCGACCCCCGCGGCGATCGTGCGCCCGATCGCCGCGGTGCTGCTCAGCCCCAGACCTCGGCGGCGGTCTCGACGATGAGCCGGAGCTTGGCGATCTGGTCCTCGTAGGTGAGGGCGTTTCCCTCCACCGTGGACGAGAACCCGCACTGCGGGGACAGGCAGAGCTGGTCGAGGTCGACGTACTTGGTGGCCTCCTCGATCCGGCGCTTGAGGTCGTCCTTGCTCTCCAGCTCGCCGCGCTTGGTCGTCACCAGCCCCAGCACGACGCGCTTGTGCCTGGGGACGTAGCGCAGCGGCTCGAAACCGCCCGAGCGGTGGTCGTCGAACTCCAGGAAGAAGCCGTCGACGTCGAGTTCACCGAACAGCGCCTCGGCGACGAAGTCGTACCCGCCCTCCGCGACCCACGACGAGCGGTAATTGCCCCGGCACAGGTGGGTCGTGATGGCCATGTCCTCCGGACGGTCGGCCAGCGCGGCGTTGATCTGCTTGATGTAGCGCAGGTGCTGGTGCTCGGCGTCCTCACCGCGCTCGGCGATGACCGCTCGCTGCTTCTCGTCGTTGAGGTAGGCCAGGCTGGTGTCGTCGAGCTGCAGGTAGGTGCAACCCGCGTCGGCCAGCGCGCGGACCTCGGCGGCGTAGGCGGCGGACAGGTCGTTCCAGAACTCCTCGACGTCCGGGTAGATCGCCGGGTCCAGGGCCGTCTTGCCGCCGCGGTAGTGCACCATGCTCGGAGACGGGATGGTCAGCTTCGGCGTGACCCCCTCGGCGACCGAGGCCAGGTGCTGGAAGGCGTCGAGGAAGATCGGTTCGGAGAGGCCGACCTTGCCCGCGATCTGCAGCGCCGCCGGCTGCCACTCCACCACGCCGTCGGCGTTCTGGAACCGCACGGTCGTCGTCGCGTCGCCCTGGCGGATGCCGTCGAGCTGCAGGATGAAGTCCTGGTGCCAGTAGGCGCGGCGGAACTCGCCGTCGGTGGCCGATTTCAGGCCCACGTCGCGCTGCGCCTTCACGACCTCGCGGATCGCTTCGTCCTCGATGCCGCGCAGCTCGGCGGCGTCGATGCGGCCGTCGGCGTGGTCCTGCCTGGCCTGGTGCAGCCGCTGCGGGCGCAGCAGGCTGCCGACGTGGTCGGCGCGGAACGGGGGTTTGGCATTGGACTCTTCCGGTCCCGTCACGGTTATCCCACTCTCGATCGACTCGCCCGGCCCGGCCGGTGCGCTTGTCCGCACGAGAATCCAAACATCCGCGGCGCTCCCCGATCGTCGGTGCGATGACCCACCACCGCCTCGGCGGATGTCCCGACGACGCCACGACAAATGTCCCGAACCCGAGGCGCGAGTGGTCGCGTTGCCATCACCCGTGGGCAGGGGAGATCAGGAGCGGTGGAAGCCCGCGTAGTCGTGGTCGGCCGCCTCGTCGCAGAGTGCCGCGTAGTGGGCGAGGCCGCCGGCGTAGGGCATGAAGACCCGGGGTTTGCCCGGCACGTTGGCGCCGAGGTACCAGGAGCTCTTCGCCTGCGGGAGCAGAGTCCGGTTCGCCACCTCCTGGACCTCCTCGCCCCAGGCCCGCTCGGCCTCCTCGGTGGCCTCGATGCGCTCGAACCCGTTGTCGCGCAGGTCTCCCAGGCAGCGCGCGATCCAGTCGACGTGCTGCTCGATCGAGGTCGGCATGTTGGTCAGCACCGACGGGCTGCCCGGCCCGGTGATGATGAACAGGTTCGGGAACCCCGCCACCTGGAGACCCAGGTAGCTCTGCGGGCCGTCCCGCCACTTCTCCGCGAGGGTGCCGTTCGCGCCGCGGACGTCGATGCCCAGCATCGGGCCCGTCATCGCGTCGAATCCGGTGGCGAACACGAGCGCGTCCAGCGGGTGTTCGGCCTCGGTGGTGCGCAACCCGTCGCTGGTGATCTCGACGATCGGCGTCTCGCGGACGTCGACGAGGGTGACGTCATCGCGGTTGTAGGTCTCGAAGTACCCGGTGTCGATGGGTGGGCGCTTGGCGGCGAACGGGTGGTCGTGCGGCAGCAGCCGCTCGGCGACCTCCGGATCGCGCACGGTCTCCCGGATCTTCTCCCGGATGAACTCCGCAGCGGTGTCGTTGGCCTCCTCGCTGCTCAGCAGGTCGTTGAAGGCCGCGCGGAAGCGCAGGCCACCGCGCCGCCAGGCCGCCTCGTAGATCTCCCGCCGCTGGTCCGGCGGGGTGTCCACGGCGTTGCGCGGCGAGATGCGGAACGGGTGGCCGTTGCTGGTTTCCCTTTGCAGCGCGCGGATCTCGGCGTACTCCGCGCGCACGGCGGCCTGGAACTCCTCGTCCAGCGGCGCGTTCCGCGCCGGAACGCTGAAGTTCGGGGTCCGCTGGAACACGGTCAGGTGCGCGGCCTGCTCGGCGATGACCGGGATCGCCTGGATGCCGGTCGACCCGGTGCCGATGACACCGACCCGCTTGCCTGCGAAGTCCACGTCCTCGTGCGGCCACCGACCCGTGTGGTACCAATCGCCGTCGAAGGCGTCGAGACCGGGGATCTCCGGCACGTTCGCCGACGACAGGCACCCGACCGCGCCGATCAGGAACCGCGCCCGGAGCTCATCTCCCCGCTCGGTGAGCACCGTCCAGCCGTCGTCGAAGGACGCTTCGGTGACCCGCGTGCCGAACCGGATGTCGCGGCGCAGGTCGAAGCGGTCGGCGACGTGGTTGAGATAGGCCAGGATCTCCGGCTGGCGCGGGTACCGCTCGCTCCAGCGCCACTCCTGCTGCAGGTCGTCGTCGAAGGAGAACGAGTAGTAGTGGCTCTCGGAGTCGCAGCGGGCACCCGGGTAGCGGTTCCAGTACCAGGTGCCGCCCACCCCGTCACCGGCTTCGAAGACCGCGGCGGACATGCCGAGCCCGCGCAACCTGTGGAGCATGTAGAGCCCGGAGAACCCGGCACCGATGACGATCGCGTCCAGCATGCGGCCTCCTCATCTACCTGCTGCGCAGGGCTTTTCGGTGAGCCGTTCACCACGCTAACCGTTCGAACCGGGCATGGCCATGGTGAAGCAGACCGCCGTTCCCTCCAGCACCGTCGTGCCGTCGTCGCGGCTGACGGTGGTGGTCAGCTTCGTGATGGGCTTGTCGTCGCGGACCTCGTCGACCTGCACCCGCCCGGTGATGGTGTCGCCCGGCCGGACCGGTGCGGTGAAGCTCCAGTTCACGTTGAGGAACACCGTCCCCGGTCCGGGCAGCTTCTCGGCCACGACGGCGTTGAGCACCGCGCTGGTCACCCCGCCCTGCACGACGATCTCCCCGAACTGCGAGGACTCGGCCGCCTCGACGTCGTAGTGCAGCGGGTTGCGGTCGCCGCTGATCTGGGTGAACAGCCGGATGTCGGTCGGTCCGATGGTGCGGGACAGCTCGGCGGTCTCGCCGACCTGGGGTTTGCCGTGGGGCCACACGTCGCTCATCAACGCCTCCTTGGTCTGCCGGGTTCCCCCGTGAGTACCAGCGCGAGCGGCGCGTTTCCACTCACCGCGCCAGCCGCGCCCCGAGCCTGCCCATCGCGATCGCACCGACGAACGGTCCCGGCGCCAGCAGCAGGAACGCGAACCGCCAACCCACCGCGGCCGCCAGCAGCGGGACCAGCTGGATGCTGACCACGGTCAGGGCGAATCCGATCGCGGTCTGCGCGGTCAGCGCGGTGCCCACGAAGCGCGGGTCGGCGGCCTCGCTCAGCGACGTGGAGAACACGCCCGAGTCGGCGATCACCGCCGCGCCCCACACCACGCAGAACACCACCAGCACGCCGGGCCCCGCGTCGAAGGCCAGCGGCGAGAGGACGCAGCACGCACCGCTGATCACCAGCGCGGCCACCGCCGCCGGGGAACGTCCGTAGCGGTCGGCTCCCCACCCGCCGAGCAGGCAGCCGACGGCACCGGCGATGCCGATGGTGACGAACACCGTGATCCCGGTCGAGGCGGGCAGGTTCCGGCCCGCCTCGCTGGCCAGCAGGAACGTCGGGATCCACGTCCACAGCGCGTAGAGCTCCCACATGTGCCCGAAGTAGCCGAGGTTGGCCAGCCGGGGCCCGCGCTCGGTGAACATCGTCAGCGCGTAGCGCGGGTTGTGCACCGCCGCCGATGCGGCGAGGTGCGGTCCGGGCCGCACGACGGTCGCCGCCACCAGCGCCCCGAGCAGCCCGGTGCAGGCGGCGGCGACCAGCACCGCGCGCCACGGCAGCGATCCGAGACCGCCGATGAGGTGCGGCAGCGCCGAGCCGATGGTCAGCGCCGCGATCAGCAGCCCCATCGCCAGTCCGCGTCCCCGGCTCGGCGCCCAGGAGGCCATCAGCTTCATCCCGACCGGATACACCCCGGCCAGGCACATGCCGGTCAGGAACCGCAGCGGGATCGCGGTGGCCATCCCGTCGACCAGGCCCGCGAGCAGCAGCGTCCACCCGGCGGCGAGCGCGGCGCTGACGGCCAGCAGCAGGTGCGGGCGGATCCGGTCGGCGAGGTTCAGCAGCGACGATCCTACGGCGCCTGCGACGAACCCGAGCTGCACCGATCCGGTCAGCCACACCGCCGCGGCGGCGCTGATCCCCCACTCCTGGCGGAGCGTGGGGACCACGGCGGACACGGAGAACCACACGGCCAGCCCGAAGACCTGGACCACGGCGATCGCGCCGCGCTGCACACCCGAACGCATGCACCGCAGTCTGCCTCACCGAACCCGGTTGACCCGACGGGCGCGGGGTGCTTGTGTCGGAGCGTGCTGGACAAGGAACGGATCGTGGAAGCGCTCGCCGCCGAGTGGGACGCGCTGGACCGGCTGCTGACCGGGCTCGACGACGCGCAGTGGGAGCAGGGCACGCCGCTGCCGGGCTGGCGGGTGCGGGACGTCGCCGCGCACCTCATCGGCACCGAGCTGATGCTCAGCGGTGAGCCGATTCCGGACACCGGCGGGGACGTCGAGTCGTTGCCGCACGTGCACAACGACATCGGCGCCCGCAACGAGCGCTACGTGGCGCACTTCCGGTCGCAGTCCCACGAGGCCGTGCTGGCGAAGTTCCGCGAGGTCACCGCCGCGCGGCTGGCATCGCTGCGAGCGATGTCGGACGAGGAGTTCCACGCACCGGCGATGACTCCGGCCGGTCAGCAGACCTACGCGCGATTCATGCGGATCCGGGTGTTCGACTGCTGGATGCACGAGCAGGACATCCGGGACGCCGTCGGCCTGCCCGGTGACGAGCAGGGCACGTGCGCGGAGCTGGCGGTCGACGAGATCACCACGGCCTTGGGCTTCGTCGTCGGCAAGCGCGGTGGCGCACCGGACGGTTCCAGGGTCACCTTCGATCTCGGCTCCCGCGCTCTGCACGTCGTGGTGGACGGCCGGGCGAAGGTCGTCGAGTCGTTGCCCGGGGAGGCCACGGTCCGCGTCACGCTGCCGCTCGGCGTGTTCACCCGGCTCTGCGGCGGTCGCGTCGATCCCGGGAAGGTCTCGTCCTCGGTCTCCTTCGACGGAGACGAGGTGCTCGGCGAGCAGCTCGTCAAGCACCTCGCCTTCACCATCTAGTCGAGGTGGAAGACCTCGTCGATTGGCCGCATCGCCTCGTCCGGCGTGACGGTCTCCTCGAAGAGGTCGCTCATCCGCGCCTGCCAGCGGGTGTTGACGTCCTTCTCCGCCATGGCCGCGCGGGACGCCTCGAAGTCCTCGCACTCCAGGTAGCCGATGAGGGTTCCGTCGGGGAGCAGGAACAGCGAGTAGTTGCGCCAGCCGGTGTCGTGCAGCGCCTGGCGCATCTCCGGCCACACCGCGCGGTGCCGCTCCCGGTACTCGTCGACCTTGTCGGGTTTGACGTGCAGGACGAAGCAGATCCGCTGCATCATCTGGCCCACCCCTGCTCCTGCTCGATCTCCTCCAGCGTCAGACCTTCGGTCTTCGGGCCCCAGATGACGCCGATGACACCGCTGACCACGATGAACGCGGTGAGGATGTAGGCCAGCGTCTGGAACCCGGTGGCCGTGATGATCGGGACGAAGAAGCTCCAGAAGCCGAGACCGATGCGCACGACGGCGAACATCAGCCCTTGCGCGGTGCTGCGCAACTTGGTCGGGAACAGCTCACCGGACCAGATCTGGAAGAAGTGCTGTGCACCGAAACCACCGCCGATGCCGATGGCCACGATGTAGCCGAGCGCGGTGCCGAAGTTCAGCGGCAGCACAGCCAGCAGCAGCATGCCGCCCGCCTGGATCACGGTGGACAGCGCCAGCATCAACCGCCGGTTGAACCGGTCGTTGAACGGCATGAACACCAGCACCGTGAACACCGCGACCAGCAGGAAGTACAGGCACTGGAGGCCGACGCTGGCGGCGTCGCTCTGGCTGCCGAACGCCTTGAGCAGGTACGGCGTGTAGAAGCCGTTGGTGCCGGCGAAGAGGTTCCAGATCCCGTACATGCCGATGAGCATCAGCGACAGCCGCAGGCCCTTGCCGGTGAGCAGCGGGCGCAGCGCGGCACCCCACTTCACCGGGCCCGTGTCGGTGGTTTCCTGCTCCCAGCGCGCGGATTCGCCGATGCCGTGCCGCATCCACCAGGTGATCAGCGCGGCGACGAACAGGCTCGCGAACAGCAGCCGCATGCCGAGCATGCCGAGCGGTTGCAGCGCGAGCCCCAGCGCCAGGGTCACGATCGGCCCCAACGACCACAGGACTTGGGACAGGCCGCCGAGCTTGCCGCGCTTGCGGGCTGGGGAGAACTCGGTGATCAGGCTCCACGAGGCCGGGATGTCGGCGCCGACGGCGAGACCGACCAGGATGTAGCCGACGAAGAGCATCCAGGTGTCGAAGGCGAAGATCAGCCACAGCGTGCCGAACATGTACAGCAGCAGGTCGTAGGCGTAGATCTTCTTGCGCCCGTACCGGTCGCAGATGTAGCCGCCGACGAGCGCGCCCACGCCTGCCGAGATGGCGTTGGAGCTCAGCGCGCCGAGCAGGCCGACGGTGCTGTCGGTGAGCCCGTACGCCCGGACCCACACGCTCAGCGCGACGGAGCCGGCGACGATGGAGCCCGCGTCGATGTAGCTGGCCATCGCCGCTACGAACGACCATTTCCAGTGCTGTCCTGACGAGGCGTGCTCGCTCTGCCGAACGCCCGCGGATGAAGTCATCGTTGTCCTTCATGCAGCTCATCGAACGTCGTCCGCACCCGGGGGCGACGCTTGAAACGTTTTATTTTGCGAGCACACTAGAGAGCGCCTCCACCCCCGTCAAGAGTCCGATTGGACGAGGGGCTCTCTCGCAAAACCTCTTCAAGGGAATTGACTCCCGCCAGGCTCGCCGCCTACCGTGTGGACTGATTTAAACGTTTCAAGCACGCGCACTGGAGCGACGATGGCCGACCGCAAGACCGTCAAGGCGGCGCTGACCGCGCAGCGGATCGAAACCCCCTCCTGGGCCTACGGGAACTCCGGGACGCGGTTCAAGACCTTCCTGCAGGAGGGCATTCCGCGCGACCCGTTCGAGAAGCTCGACGACGCCGCCCAGGTGCACGCCTTCACCGGCATCGCCCCCAGCGTCGCGCTGCACATCCCCTGGGACCGGGTCGACGACTACGCCGCGCTGGGCGCGCACGCCGAATCCCTCGGGTTGGCCCTGGGCGCGATCAACCCGAACACCTTCCAGGAGGACGAGTACAAGCTCGGCAGCATCTGCAACCCCGACCCGGCGGTCCGCCGGAAGGCGCAGGCACACCTGCTGGAATGCGTCGACATCATGGACGTCACCGGTTCCGACGCGCTGAGCCTGTGGTTCGCCGACGGGCTCAACTACCCCGGTCAGGACTCCATCGCCGAGCGCCAGGAGCGCCTGTCGGAGGCCCTGCGAGCGGCCTACGACCGGTTGGGCGAGGACCAGCGGATGCTGCTGGAGTACAAGTTCTTCGAGCCCGCGTTCTACGCCACCGACGTCCCGGACTGGGGCACCTCCTACGCCCACTGCCTGGACCTGGGTGAGCGCGCGCAGGTGCTGGTGGACACCGGGCATCACGCGCCGGGCACCAACATCGAGTTCATCGTGGCGTTCCTGCTCGGGCGCGGTCGGCTGGGCGGCTTCCACTTCAACAGCCGCTTCTACGCCGACGACGACCTGATCGCCGGCGCCGCCGACCCGTTCCAGCTGTTCCGGATCATGCACGAGATCGTGCGCGCCGGTGCCCTGGAGGAGTCGGCGAACGTCGCGTTCATGCTCGACCAGTGCCACAACCTGGAGCCGAAGATCCCGGCCCTGATCCGCTCGGTGCTCAACGTCCAGGAGGCCACCGCGAAGGCCCTGCTGGTGGACGGTGACGCTCTGGCCGGGGCGCAGCGCGAGGGCGACGTCCTCGGCGCCAACGCGGTGCTGATGGACGCCTACAACACCGATGTCCGCCCGCTGCTCGCCGAAGTCCGCGAGGACATGGGCGTCGACCCCGACCCCATCGCCGCCTACCACCGCTCCGGTTACGCGGAGAAGATCATCGCCGGCCGCAAGGACGGCACCCCCGCGGGCTGGGGCGCATGAGGAATTCCCGTTCCGCTGAGCACGGAGAGGTTTGACATGAGCTCGACGCATCCCGAAGTGGCTGCGCTGCTTGCGCGTTCGCACGAACTCGGCGCGGACCCCCGCAACACCAACTACGCCGGGGGCAACGCCTCGGCCAAGGGTGAGGAGACGGACCCGGTGACCGGCGGTCCGGTTCCGCTGATGTGGGTCAAGGGTTCCGGTGGTGATCTGGGGACGCTGACCGAGGCGGGGTTGGCCGTGCTGCGGCTGGACCGGCTGCGAGCGCTGGTCGACGTCTACCCGGGCGTGGACCGCGAGGACGAGATGGTCGGCGCCTTCGACCACTGCCTGCACGGCAAGGGCGGTGCGGCACCGTCGATCGACACCGCCATGCACGGACTGGTCGAGGCCGCCCACATCGACCACCTGCACCCCGATGCCGGCATCGCGCTGGCCACCGCCGCCGATGGCGAGGCGCTGACCGCGGAGTGCTTCGGCGACCTGGTCGCGTGGGTTCCGTGGCGGCGCCCCGGTTTCCAGCTGGGCCTGGACATCGCCGCGATCAAGGAGGCGAACCCGCGGGCCATCGGCGTGGTCCTGGGCGGCCACGGCATCACCGCGTGGGGTGCGACCAGCGAGGAGTGCGCGCAGAACTCGCTGCACATCATCCGCACCGCGGAGAAGTTCATCGCCGAGCGCGGCAGGCCCGAGCCGTTCGGGGCGGTCATCGAGAGCTTCGAGCCGCTGCCGGAGGAGCAGCGCAGGCGGCGGGCGGCCGAGCTGGCTCCGGTGATCCGCGGCCTGGCCTCCACCGACCGCCCGCAGATCGGCCACTTCGACGACGCACCGGAGGTGCTGGAGTTCCTGGCGCGCGAGAACCACCCTCGCCTGGCTGCGCTGGGCACCTCCTGCCCGGACCACTTCCTGCGCACCAAGGTCCGCCCGCTGGTGCTCGACCTCGAGCCCAACGCCGAGTTCGACGAGGTGGTGGCCCGGCTGAAGCAGCTCCACGAGAGCTACCGGGAGGACTACCGCGCCTACTACGACCGGTTCGCCGAGCCCGACTCGCCTGCGATGCGCGGTGCGGATCCGGCGATCGTGCTCGTGCCGGGGATCGGCATGTTCTCCTTCGGCAAGGACGCGCAGACGGCGCGGGTGGCCGCCGAGTTCTACCGCAACGCGATCAACGTGATGCGCGGTGCGGAGGCGATCTCCACCTACCAGCCGATCGACGAGGCGGAGAAGTTCCGCATCGAGTACTGGGCGCTGGAGGAGGCCAAGCTCGCCCGGATGCCCCGGCCCAAGCCGCTGGCGACCCGCGTCGCGCTGGTCACCGGGGCGGGCTCGGGAATCGGGAAGGCCACCGCGCAACGGCTCTCGGCCGAGGGCGCGTGCGTGGTGCTGGCCGATCTCGACCTCGACAACGCCCAGGCGCTGGCCGACGAGCTCGGCGGACCGGACAAGGCCGTCGCGGTGCGCGTCGACGTCACCGACGAGGAGCAGATCGCGGCGGCCTTCCGAGCCGCGGCGCTGGCCTTCGGCGGTGTGGACCTGGTGGTCAACAACGCGGGCCTGTCGATCTCGAAGCCGCTGCTGGAGACGACGGTCGCCGACTGGGACCTGCAGCACCACGTGATGGCGCGCGGCTCGTTCCTGGCTTCGCGGGAGGCGGCGCGGGTGATGGTCGCCCAGGGCATGGGCGGCGACATCGTCTACATCGCCAGCAAGAACTCGGTGTTCGCGGGCCCGAACAACGTCGCCTACGGTGCGACGAAGGCCGATCAGGCGCACCAGGTGCGGCTGCTGGCCGCGGAGCTGGGCGAGCACGGCATCCGGGTCAACGGCGTCAACCCCGACGGTGTGGTGCGCGGTTCGGGCATCTTCGCCGGTGGTTGGGGCGCGCAGCGGGCGAAGGTCTACGGCGTGGAGGAGGAGAAGCTCGGCGAGTTCTACGCCCAGCGCACCATCCTCAAGCGCGAGGTGCTGCCCGAGCACGTGGCGGCGGCGGTGTTCGCGCTGGTGGGCGGGGATCTCACGCACACCACTGGACTGCACGTGCCGGTCGACGCGGGTGTCGCCGCGGCGTTCCTGCGCTGAGGGAGTGCTCGGATGACGATGGAGTCGCCGACGTTCGCGGCGGTGGACCTGGGCGCTTCCAGCGGGCGGGTCGTCCTCGGACGGCTCACCGCCGGGCGGCTGGAGACCACGGAGGTGCACCGGTTCGCCAACGGCCCGGTGCCGCTGCCGGACGGCTTGCACTGGGACGCGGTCGGGCTGTTCCGCGAGGTGCTCGCCGGGCTGCGCGAGGCCGGTGGGCCGGTGTCGGTCGGGGTGGATTCCTGGGCGGTCGACTACGGGCTGCTGGACTCCTCGGGCTCGCTGCTGGGCGAGCCGTTCCACTACCGGGACTCGCGGACCGATTCGGTCGCGGAGTCCTTCGTGGACTCGTTCGGCGCTCCGGATTTGTTCGCGCGCAACGGTTTGCAGTTCCTGCCGTTCAACACGATCTTCCAGCTCGCCGCGTCGAAGGGCGCGGCGCTGGAGGCGGCGGAGGTGCTGCTGCTGATCCCGGACCTGATCGGGTACTGGCTGACCGGGCAGGTGGGGGCGGAGTTGACCAACGCCTCCACCACCGGTCTGCTGGACGCGCGAACGCACGAGTGGTCACCGGAGCTGGCGCGGGCGGCGGGCATCGACCCGTCGCTGCTGCCCCCGCTGCGCAGACCGGGCGACGTCGTGGGCGAGCTGCTGCCATCGGTGGCCGGGGAAACGGGTTCGACCGGCACGTCGGTGGTGGCGGTCGGTTCGCACGACACCGCCTCGGCGGTGATCGGGGTTCCCGCCCGGTCACCGAACTTCGCCTACGTGTGCACCGGCACCTGGTCGTTGACCGGCCTGGAGCTGCCCGCTCCGGTGCTCACCGAGGAGGCTCGCCGCGCGAACTTCACCAACGAGCTCGGCATCGATGGCACGGTCCGCTTCCTGCGCAACATCATGGGCCTGTGGCTGCTCCAGGAGAGCCTCCGGACCTGGGGCCTGACCTCGGAAGACCTGCCCGGCCTGCTGGCCGAGGCGGCGCGGGCGGAACCTTTGACGGCCGTCGTCGACGCCGAGGACACCCGGTTCCTGGCGCCCGGCGACATGCCGGCCCGCATCGCCGAAGCCTGCCGCGAGACGGATCAGCCGGTTCCGCGGACGCGAGGGGCGCTGGTCCGCTGCATCCTCGAAAGCCTCGCCCTGGCCCACCGCCGCGCCATCCGCGAGGCCGCCGAACTCTCCGGCCGAGACGTCGACGTCGTCCACCTCGTCGGCGGCGGCGCCCGCAACGAACTGCTCTGCCAGTTCACGGCCGACGCCCTGGGCACCCCGGTCGTGGCGGGCCCGGTCGAAGCCACGGCGACCGGAAACCTCCTCACCCAGGCCAGAGCCGCCGGCCACGTCGCGGACCTGACCGAGGTCCGCCGGATCATCGCCACCTCGCACTGCCTCGACCACTACACCCCGCGAAGAAGCACGGGCCCCTGGGACGAAGCCGAAATCCGACTCCCCAGCAGACCAACCCCGTGACCACCACCCCGGATCCCCGCCGCCCTCCCGGGTGAAGAATTCAAATTTCGCGCGAAATTCGAAGCCGCGCCGTGCGACTCGAATTTCGCGCGAAATTCGAATTGGGCGCCGGGTCAGGGGTTCTCCAGGAGTGACTTGGCGCGGGCGAGTTCGAGCTTGCCCGTGGGCGTTCTGGGGAGTTCGGGGCGGAAGGCGATCTGGCGGGGGATCTTGTGGCCCGCGAGGGTGCGGCGGGCCCAGGCGTGGAGGTCCGCTGCGGTGAGGTCCTGGGAGGCCGTCGCGACCAGGGCGGCCACGCGTTCGCCCCAGTGGTCGTCGGGGATGCCGATGACGACGCAGTCGGTGACGTCGGGGTGGTCGAGCAGGACCTCCTCGACCTCCGGCGGGTGGACCTTCTCGCCTCCGGTGTTGATGACCCCGGAGCCGCGCCCGAGGAACCGGATCGCGCCGTCGGGTTCGAGCTGCGCCAGGTCACCGGGCACGGAGTGCCGCCGTCCGTTGATGTCGCGGAACGTCGTCGCGGTCTTGGCCCTGTCGTTGTGGTAGCCGAGCGGCATCGGCCCGGAGTAGGCCAGCACACCGGTCTCCCCCGGCTCGACCTCCGCCCCTCCGGGCGTGATGACCCTGGTCCCCGGCACCGGGTGGAACCGCGACGGCAGGTCGCGGACCGAGGAGGTGACCGCGAACGCGAAGGGACCGCCCTCGCTGGAGGCGATCGCGTCGAACACGGTCACCTCGGCGCGCTGGTGCAACGCCCGCTTGAGCTCGTCGCTGAACGCCGTGCCGGAGCTGATCACCGACCGAAGCGACTCCAGATCGTGCGGAGCTCCCGCGCTCTCGGCCTTGCGCAGCTCGTCCACCAGCGGACGTCCGACGGCGTTCCCGGCCACGATCAGCGTGCTCACCCGCTGCTCGGCGACCCGCCGCCACACGTGCTCGGCGTCGAGCCCGCCAGGCCGCGCGGTCACCACCCGCCCGCCGACGAGAAGCGCGCCCATCGAGTTGAACAGCCCGGTCCCGTGCATCAGCGGGACGACCGGCATCGTGCGAGGCGCCAGGTCTGCGCTGCGCTCGGCGATGCCCACCGCCTCCCCCAGCGTCGCAGGGAGCTCGGGGACTCCCAGCGGCCGGAAGATGGGCACCAGCAACGAGTTCAGCAGGTCCGACAGCTGCCAGATCACGCCCTTGGGCTTGCCGGTCGTGCCGCCGGTGTACATGAACAGCCGGTCGGTGCCGGGACGCGGCTCGGGCGGCCTCGGTGGTGTCGCCGCGAGGAGTTCCTCCAGCGCATCGGTGCCCACGACGAGCCGCATCGGGGGCAGGTTCACGATGTTGGCGGCGAGTTCGGAGCTGAACACCAGTGCTTTCGCGTCGGCGTCGGTGAGCAGCTCGGCGAGTTCGTCCCGCGTGTAGCGGTAGTTGACGTTGACCGGGACGGCCCCGAGCTTGAACGCCGCGAACACCGTCTCCAGGTAGGCGGCGCCGTTGTGGAGGTAGCAGGCGACCTTGTCGCCCGCCCGGACGCCGGATTCGGACAGCGCACCGGCGAGTCTGGCGGCACGCCGCTCGAACTGGCCGTAGTCGCGGTCGAACCCGGGTTCGGAGATCGCGATCGAGCGGGGCATGCGCTCGGCGATCGCTTCCCACAGCGTTCCGAAGGAGACGTCCACTCCGCCGACCTCCTACCCCGCCCAGCGCGCCTGATCAGAGGTTCGTCCCTCGACGGCCCGGCGGGCAACGGGGATGTCGCGCAGCGGAAGCCCGGTTCAGCGCTCCGCGCGGCCGACGAGGTGGAAGAGCCGGCTGAGCCGGCGGTACGGGTCGCGTCGACCGGCTTCGAGCTCGACCTCGGCCGCGGCCCGCAGCTGGTCGGCGTCGTTCGGGTCGAGCGCGGCTCCGCCGAGGTCGAGCCAGTCGACGAACAGCCACACGCCGTACCACTGGACGGGTCGGACGCCGCGCGCGTCGATGAGGTCGCTGATCTCCTCGACGGTGTCGGCGCGGGTCGGCAGTCCGAGCACACCCGTCTCGCGGGTGGCGTCGAACGAGGCGAGGGCGTCGGCCCACCGCCGCTCCAGGGCGGGGCGCACGGCCATCGCCCCGGCGTTGCCGGTCATGATCGACACCAGGCCGCCGGGAGCGGTGCACCGGCAGAGCTGGTCGACCACCGGTTCGGGATCGTCGAGGTAGCCGATCACGCCGTGGCACAGCACGGCGTCGAACCGCTGTCCGCCTACCGCCTGCGAGGCGTTCGCCCCGTCGCCCTCGACGAAGGTGACCCGTCGCCGGGCGTCCTCGGGGAGCTGCCGGAGCCGTTGCCGCGCCTTGTCCAGCATGCCCGTCGAGGAATCCATCAGGACGACCTCGTAACCGGCCCTGGCCAGCGGGAACGACTGGTGCCCCGCACCGGCGCCGACGTCGAGGATCCTCGCCGGTGGCGGCGGCAGGTGCTCCGCCAGCTGCCGGTGGACCACGTGGGTGCGCACGCGCCCCTTGACCGAGGCGTACGCCCCGTCGGCGAACTCGTCGGCCAGCCCGGCCCAGGTGTCATCGGCGGTCACATCCCGGAGTATCCCGCGTCGGCCCGCGAAGGTTGGTAGAACTCCTCGCATGGCCGCTTGGGACGCCGACGCACCGGGGGTGCTGGCACTTCCGTCGGGACGCCTGGTCCGGGGACGCGGGTTGCGCAGACCGCTCCCCGATGGCCCGCGCCCGGAGTTCGCGCTGCACCTGCTGGGCCGCCGCCCCACCCCGGTCGAGTGGGATTCCCGCTGGGTGCGCTGGCCGGACTTCCGGCTCCCCACCGACCGCGCCGACGCTATCGACGCCCTCCGCGAAGCATGGCGTCGAGCATCCGGCGAACGCGTCGAACTCGCCTGCGGCGGAGGCCGCGGCCGCACCGGCACGGCGCTGGCCTGCCTCGCCGTCCTCGACGGCGTTCCTCCCGGCGAAGCCGTGGCCTTCGTCCGCACCCACTACCACCCCGGCGCGGTCGAAACTCCCTGGCAGCGGCGCTACGTCCGAGGTTTCCACGCCTGATGCCGGGACTTTCGGCCGGTCCCCAGGCTCGCGGAGGCAGCTGACACTGGTCTGGTCAGCGGGGTGCCCACCCGGCACTCCGCGATGCGATGCCAGGGGGCTGACACCATGCGAATGCTCATCAGGATCAGGCCGGACCTCCGCTTGGCCAACAGCGCCGTGGCCGACGGCTCGATGAAGGACGCGATGGAGCGGGCGCACGAACAGCTCAAACCCGAGGCTTCCTACTTCTTGCCGCAGGACGGCCAGCGCACGGCCCTGTTCATCTGCGACATCGCCGACGAGTCCCAGATCGTGGCATTGCTCGACCCGTTCTTCTCCAACCTGGAGGCGAAGGTCGACGTCTTCCCGGTGATGAACTTCGACGACCTCCGCGCGGGATTGACCCAGCTCGCGCAGGGCTGAATCCACCTCTGCCCAGGTCAAGAGTCCGTTCTGAATCCGCCTGGGGTTCGCCAGGACGTCATCTGTGCTCCATAGCGTCAGTCCGGTTTTCCCGAAACTGACCGAACAGGTGGAGCATGACCTCGAACTCCTTCCGCCCCAACCGACGCCAGGTGCTGCTGGCCGGTTCGGCTGCCATCGGCGTTGCGGCGCTGGGCTCTTCCGGGCTGGCCGGTGCCGCCGGTGCCGGTACCGGCCGGATCAGCGAGCCGTTCCAGCTGGGCATCGCCTCCGGCGACCCGTTGCCGGACGGCGTGGTGCTGTGGACCCGATTAGCCCCCGAGCCGCTGACCGAGGACGGTTTCGGCGGCATGCCCGACCAGATCGTGCCGGTGCAGTGGCAGGTCGCCACCGACGAGCGGTTCACCGACGTCGTCGCCGAAGGCACCGAGCAGGCCGAGCGCGCATCGGCTCACTCCGTGCACGCCGAGGTGTCCGGACTGCGGCCGGGCGCCGAGTACTTCTACCGCTTCCGCGCCGGCAGCGAGCTCAGCCCGATCGGGCGCACCAAGACCGCCCCGGCGCCGGGCTCGAAGCTGGACAGGTTCTCCTTCGCCTTCGCCAGCTGCCAGAACTACGTCGCCGGGCAGTACACCGCCTACCAGCACATGGCCGAAGAGGACCTGGACCTGGTGGCGTTCCTCGGCGACTACATCTACGAGGGCGGCGACGCGGGCTCGATCGGGCGCCCGCACGTGCCCGCGCACGAGATCATGAACCTCGCCGACTACCGGACCCGGCTCGGCCAGTACAAGGCGGACCCGTCCCTGCAGGCAGCGCACGCCGCGTTCCCGTGGGCCGTGGTCTTCGACGACCACGAGGTGGAGAACAACTGGGCGGGCGACCTCTCCCAGCCCGACACCGAACCCGACCAGGACCCGGCGGTGTTCCGCGAACGCCGCGCGCAGGCGTTCCAGGCCTACTACGAGCACATGCCGCTGCGGCGCGCGCAGCGGCCGTCGGGACCGGACATCCGCATCCACCGCCGCTTGACCTTCGGCGACCTGGTCGACGTGCACCTGCTGGACACCCGCCAGTACCGCGACGACCAGGAGGTCCCGCCGGAGCAGGTCGCCGACCCGGAGCGCACCCTCCTCGGTGCCGAGCAGCGGAAGTGGCTGCTGGACAACCTCTCCGGCCAGACGGCCCGCTGGAACGTGCTGGCGCAACAGGTGTTCTTCAGCCAGCGGGACTTCACCGCGGGCGATGCCGACTCGTTCAGCAACGACGCGTGGGACAACTACCCGGCCGAGCGCAACCTGCTCCGCGACCGCATGGCCGGCGTCTCGAACCCGGTGGTCATCACCGGCGACGTGCACGCCAACTACGCCGCCGACATCAAGGCCGACTTCAACGACCCGGCCTCGGCGACGGTCGGCGTGGAGCTGGTTGGCACCTCGATCACCTCCGGCGGCAACGGCTCCGACCAGAACCCGAGCGATTCGGTGCAGCTGCAGGAGAACCCGCACATCAAGTTCATCAACCGCAAGCGCGGGTACGTCCGCAGCACCATCACCCACGACTCCTGGACCGCCGACTACCGCGTCGTCGACCAGGTCACCGCCCCCGGCGGTTCTCTCTCGGACCGCGCCACCTTCACCATCCAGGCCGGCAAGCCGGGCCTGATCCAGGGCTGACCGCCTCACCCGTGGAGGGTCGGGACCCCGACCCTCCACAGTGGAACGAGCCGACCCGGCCCCAACACGCGGCCAACACCGGGTGAAGACCTGCTACCAGCGGAGATCGTGCGCCTTCCGCAGCGCGGAGGCGGGTGGGCGTTGGGTACTGTGGAGCCGATTCAACGGCGAGCTCGTAGGACGTGACATGGCGAACGCGCGGCGGAAGCTGATCTTGGTCCGGCACGCGAAGTCGGCCCACCCGGACGGTGTGGAGGACTTCGAGCGGCCGCTGGCCGAGCGCGGCCGACGCGACGCTCCCGCAGTGGGCCGCTGGCTGCGGGACAACGCCTACGCGATCGAGGCCGTGCGCTGCTCACCGGCCCTGCGCACACGCCAGACCTGGGAACTCGCCGGGGCGCACATCCCGGCCGAACCGCAGGTCAGCTTCGACGAGCGCATCTACGACGCCACCGCGCACCAGCTGCTCGCGATCGTGCGCGAGATGCCGGTGAACGCGATGACGACCGCGATCATCGGCCACAACCCCGGCCTGGAAGACCTGGTCCACCTGCTCACCGGCGAACCCGTCGAGCTCAAGACCTCCGCGGTGGCCCTGCTCAGCAGCGAACGCGCCTGGTCCGACGCCGACGATTCCTGGACGTGCGCGTCCACCTTCGCCAAGCCTCGCGGCTGACCACGGCAGCCGGATCGCCACCACCGCCCTTCCCCCCCGCAACCACCGCGACGGCGTCGCGGGTTCGGCGTTCTAGACTCCGCTCATGGTCGACATCGCTGGTGAGCCGTTCTTCCGCCCCGACGGGAACCTGCTGGTCCCGGCCCCGCACGCGAGCAGCCCGTGGTCGCCGCAGATGATGCACGGGCGGTTGTTCGGCGGCCTGCTGGCGCGCTCGCTGGAGATAGAGCACGGCGCGGAGGACTTTCAGTTCGCCCGGCTGACGGTCGACCTGTTCCGCAGCGCCCAGCTCGAACCGGTCCGCGTCGAGACGCAGCGGGTCCGCGACGGCCGTCGCATCCGGGTCGCCGACGCCACGATCTACTCCGGGGAGAAGGCGGTCGCCCGGGGCAGCGCCGTCCTGCTCCGCCGAGGTGAGCAGCCCCAGGGCGAAGTCCCCACCACTCCGCCGTGGTCGATGCCCACCCCCGCCGAACTCGGCCCGCCCCCGGCCTCGGCGGGCCAGTGGGAACCGCCGTTCAACATCTGGATGCTCGACGAATCCGGTGTCCCGACCGACTGGTCCAACGCAGGCGCCCGCCGAGCCTGGCTCCGCGACACCCACGACCTGGTCGAGGGCGAGACCATGACCCCGTTCGTCCGCACGGCCACCGCCGCGGACTTCGCCAGCCCGCTGGCCAACATGCCCAAGGGCGGCGCGCTGGGCTTCATCAACGCCGACTACACGCTCACCCTCAGCCGGATGCCGTCCACGCCCGAGATCGGCATGGAGGCCACCGGCCACCTCAGCCACGACGGCGTGGCCACCGCGTCCACGACGTTCCAGGACGCCGAAGGCCCGTTCGGATACTGCAACGTCACTGCGGTGGCAACCCCGCCCATGGCCTGACCTCGACGTTCAGGGTGGGCGCTCAGGCTTCGAGGAGCCGGGAGCGCTCACCCTGATCCGTGGTCAGCGCTGGCCCAACTCACCCGACGAAGTCCGCCCACTCGTCGCGGCCGACGGCCAGGATCGGGCTCCGCTCACCCAGCTTGCTGTCGCGAACCAGACGACCACCCGCAACAGCCGCGGTCTCAACGCATTGCGCTTTCGCGGAGCTGTAGCTGCTCTTGGTCCACCGAACCTCGTTCTCCGGAACGTTGTTTGTCATCGATCTCGCCCCTCCCGATTTCACTAACCCATCTGTTCAGCCGCCTCGACGAGGAAATCACGTGATTCCACCGGTCCGAGGGCGGCAGCCTGCAAGCGGTCCCACAAGACGGCGTGACTCGAAACGGATTCATGAGCGTCGAGGTACCGCGCGTCATCGTGGGACTCGACGTAAACGAAGTCCAGAGACGAGCCGAACCCAGGAGCGGGGATGTCGAGCAGGGTGAAGCGGTAGGCGATGTGCCCGGCGTTGCTCCGGGCGTTGAAGGGCAGGATCTGGATCTGGACGTTGCGCAGTCGTGTCATCTCGACGAGGTGGTGCAGCTGTTCGCGCATCACCTCAGGCCCGCCGACCTGACGGCGCACGCACGATTCCGAGAGTATGAACGACATCCTGGGCGGATCTTGCCTGGTGAACAGTTCCTGCCGTTCACATCGAGCCAAGATGATGGTCTCGATGCCATCTTCCGGATCGAGCATTTGCCCATCCTCGAACAGCGACCGGATGTAGTTCTCCGTCTGGAGGAGGCCGGGGATGACTTCGACCTCGACCGATTTGAGGGCCGCGATGGACTGGATCTGCTTCCCCACCTGCCGCACCTGCAACGACACGCTCAAGGGCGAGCTCCCGTGAGAACCGGTTCGCGATGACCGGATCGTGCTGTCAGGTGGCGGGATCGTGCCTTCTGCCGAGGCGATTTCCGGCAGAGGATCGTGGCATGAGCAGAGCGCTTCTCGTCATCGACGTCCAGGAGTCCTTCCAGCGGTTGCCGTTGTGGCCGACCATGTCCAACCCCGACATCGCCCAGTCGGTTTCGCGGCTCGTCGACCACGCCCGAGCCGAAGGGGACCTCGTGGTGTGGGTGCTGCACAGCGAGCCCGGTTCGGGCGGGGTGTTCGACCCGGTCAACGGGCACCTGCGGTTGCTGGACGGACTCACCCCCGACGAAGGGGAGCCGACCGTGGTCAAGACCTCGCACAACGCCTTCACCAGCACGAATCTGGATCAGACTCTCACGCGGCGAGGCGTCCGAGAGCTCGCCGTGTGCGGTATCCGGACCGAGCAGTGCTGCGAGACGACCACGCGGGTCGGCTCCGATCTGGGCTACGACGTCTCGTTCGTCATCGACGCGACGTCGACCAACCCGGTCGCGCACCGGGACGCTCCCGCCGGCCGCAGCGTCGAGGATCTGCTGGCCGATCCGCGGACGCTGCGCACCGAGGAGATCATCGCGCGCACCGAGTACGCGCTGGCCGGACGGTTCGCCTCGATCCGGACGGTCGCCGAGGTGACCGGCGTACGCTGACCGGATCGTGATCCGTGTCGTCTTCCTGCTGCTGCCGAGACTGCACCTGCTGGACCTCGCGGGCCCGGCGCAGGTGTTCTCCACCGCTGCCGAGCTCGGGCGCGACTACGAGCTCAGCTACGTCTCCCAGCACGACGAGGTGATCAGCGCACAGGGACTCCCCCTGCGCGCTGACACCGCGTGGCCCGAGCTCACCGCCGACGACCTCGTGCTGGTCCCCGGCTCGCGGGTGCCCGAACCACCGCGCTGGCCCCGGCTGCACTCGGCGACCGCGCAGAAGCTGCGCGCCCACCACGAGGCTGGCGGCACGATCGCCAGCGTCTGCTCGGGCGCGGACGTCCTGGGCCAGGCGAAACTCCTCGACGGCCGCCGCTGCACGACCCATCACGACCTGCAGGACGAGCTCGCGCGCCGCTACCCGGCGACCTCGGTGGTGCGCGACGTGCTGTTCGTGTCCGACCGGCGGGTCGTGACCTCGGCAGGCATCGCCAGCGGCATCGACCTCGCGCTCCACCTGCTGGCGGGCGAGCACGGCCCCGGCGAAGCGGCGCGGGTGGCCCGGGCGATGGTCGTCTACGCGCGCCGCAACGGCGACGAGCAGCAGGCCAGCGCGATGCTGCGGCACCGCGCGCACCTCGACGACGCCGTGCACCGGGTCCAGGACATCATCGACGCCCGCTTCACCGACGCCCTGCCGCTGAGCGAACTCGCCGCCGCCGTCGGGGTCAGCGAACGCACCCTCACCCGCTCGTTCACCCAGGCAACCGGACTGACACCACTGCGCTACCAGCAGATCCTGCGCTTGGAGCGGGCCGATCACCTGCTCGGCCGGGGCGCCACCGCCGAGTCCGCCGCGCGGGCCGTCGGGCTCGCCGACGCGCGCATGCTGCGCCGCATCCGCACCCGCGAGGCCGCCGCGCGGAGTTGAGCCGCGCGATCGGACCCTTGACTTGTGGACATACACATAACCATTATCTGTATGACTGTCGCTTGATGATGGTGGTCCGAAGACGTACCCGCACACGGGGAAAGGGCAGGTCAGCGGTGCACGAGAAGCCTCTCACGAACTCCGTGCACGTGGTGCAGGGCGAACGGGTGCACATGCCCGTCGAAGTGCGCGCGGCCACCGGCATCACAGCCCAGTTCCTGGTGCCGGCCGGGCCCGCGCGCGACACGCTCGCCGCCGCCGGGCTCGAACCGGTCACACCGATCCCGGGACGCGTTCCCGCGACCTTGGGGTTCATCCACTACCTCGACTGCGACCTGGGCGAGTACCACGAGTTCCTGGTGGCCCTGATGTGCAGGCAGCCCGGCGTGCGCGGCTCGACCGGCGTCTTCATCCACTGGCTGCCGGTCGACCAGACCTTCACCTGCGAAGCCGGGCAGAACATCTGGGGGTTCCCCAAGGAGATCTCCATCATCGACATCAGCGCCCGCGGCAAGCGCACCCGCTGCGAGGTGCGGCTGGAGGACCGGCCCGTCGTCGCGGTGGAGTTCGGGCGCGGCGTTCCCGCTCCTTCCGCGATGGGTGCGATGACCCTCGACGCCTACACGCACCGCGACGGCGTCCTGCGGCGCACCCCGTGGACCATGCGCGCCGGAGGCACCCGGATGCGTCCCGGCGGCGCGCGGGTCGAACTCGGTGACCACCCGATCAGCGACGACCTGCGGCGACTCGGATTCCCGCGAAAGGCCCTGTTCACCAACCACATCGGCGACCTGAAGATGCGGTTCGCCGACGCAACACCCATTTCCAGCCGGTCGTGACCACGCGAACCGGAGCAGTCAACGGCGACCACTGGAGAAGTTGGACGAAATGAGCGATGCCGATTACATCGTCGTGGGCGCGGGCAGCGCCGGATCCGTCGTGGCCAGCAGGCTGGCCGAACGAGGCGCGAACGTGCTCCTGCTGGAGGCCGGGCGCAAGGACGACCTCCCCACCGTCACCGTGCCCGGCATGATCTCCGTGCTGCACGTCGTGCCGCAGCTGAAGAAGCAGGTGACCTGGAAGCAGTACTCGACACCGCAGAAGCACGCCCACGAACGCGAGATCCCGATGACCAGGGGCAAGGTCCTCGGCGGGTCGAGCTCGGTCAACGGCATGCTGTTCGTGCGCGGCAACAAGGACAACTACGACTCGTGGGCCGCGGAGGGCTGCGAGGGCTGGAGCTACCAGGACGTCTTACCCGCCTTCAAGCGCCTGGAGAACTGGGAGGAGGGCGCCAGCGACGTGCGCGGCGCGGGCGGCCCGATCGAGGTCACGCGGCAGAAGGACGTCACCCCGGCCGGCGAGCAGTTCATGGCCGCAGCGCAGGAAACCCTCGGCGTGCCGCGGATCGACGACTACAACGGCGAGTCGCAGGAAGGCGTGAGCGTCTTCCAGCAGAGCGCGAGCAAGGGCCGCCGCTACAGCTCCTCGCGCGGCTACCTGACCAACCGCGAGCTGCCGTCGCTGCGCGTGCGCACCCACGTGCACGTCGCGCGCGTGATCATCGAGAACGGCCGCGCGACCGGCGTGGAGGTCATCGACACCAAGAGCGGCCGGAAGGAGACGCTGCGCGCCTCCAACGGAGTGGTGGTCTCCGCAGGCGTGGTCGGATCGCCGCAGATCCTGATGCTCTCCGGCGTCGGCCCGGCCGGTCACCTCAAGGAGAAGGGCATCGAGGTCGAAGCCGACCTGCCGGTGGGTCAGAACCTGCACGACCACCTGTTCGTGCCCATGACGTTCGTGACCAAGAAGGCCCTGCACCGCTCCACCGCGACCTACATGGCCTCCGGAATGCTCAAGGAAGCCCTCGGCAAGCGCGGTGAGTCCTGGCTGGGCAGAACGCTCTTCGAGACCGTCGGTTTCGTCAAGACCTCACGCGCCAAGGGCGACGTGCCGGACATGCAGATCCACACCATCCCGTGGAGCTACCCGACGCCCAACCAGGACGAGGACAAGCTCTACCGGACCGACACGCGTCCGGCGATGACGATCTTCCCGACGCTGATCTACCCGGAGAGCCGCGGCGAGGTCCGGCTGGCCTCGACCGATCCGACGGCCTCACCGGTGATCGACCCCGGTTATCTCAGCGAACCGGCCGACACCGAGTTCCTCATCGAGGCGATGGGCATGATCCGGGAGATCATGGCGAACAAGACCATCGCCGCGGACGTCACCGAGGAGCTCAGCCCCGGCCCGAAGTACTTCGACGAGACCGCGCTGCGGCGCGAGCTGCCGACCCGGATCCACTCCGTCTACCACCCGGTCGGCACCTGCCGGATGGGCGTGGACGAGCGAGCGGTCGTCGACCCTCAGCTGCGCGTGCGGGGCGTCGACGGCCTCTGGGTCGCCGACGCCTCGATCATGCCCAGCATCACCGGAGGCAACACCAACGCCCCCTCCTACATGATCGGCGAAATGTGCGCCTCCCTCATCTGACCCCCACCTCCCACCCCGAAAACATGAGCTCACCTCGGTCACCCACCGCACCCTGAGTCCGTGGTCGGCCCGGAATACCGCCGTAATCCGCCACCCGATTACTGCGGTACTCCGGCCACCCCCCGATCACGGCGGTGATCAGGACGCGGAATACCTCAGTAGTCGGGTCACCACCTCGGGCGCGGGGGAGTCGGCTCGGGTCTGGAGCTGTCGTCGGCTTGTTCGGGGCGTGAGAATCGGGTCATCGCGTTGCGCGGTGACACCGGGCGTTCGCACGTTTAGCATCCGGTTCACCACTACGAAGTGACTTCACATTTCTGAAGCGAGGGTGATCGGGTTGTCGTCGCCGACCTTGGACCAGTTGGGTTTCCGCCTGCACGAGGAGGACTCCGTCCTCATCGCCCGGCAGGACATCGAGCCCGGCACCTACTCCGGACTCGAGATCACGAACACGGTGCCGAGCGGGCACAAGGTCGCCACCACCGCCATCGCGGAGGGAGCGGCGGTGCGCAAGTACGGGCAGATCATCGGGTTCGCCTCCCGCGACATCGCCGCCGGTGAGCACGTGCACACCCACAACGTCGCCTACCAGGAGTTCCAGCGCGAACACGCCTTCGGTGCCGACGTCACCACCACCGAGTACGTGCCCGAGGACCAGCGCGCCACGTTCCAGGGCTTCGTGCGGCCCGACGGTCGGGTCGGCACCCGCAACTACCTCGCGGTGCTGACCTCGGTGAACTGCTCGGCGACGGCGGCGAAGATGATCGCCCGCCGCGTCGAGGCGTCCGGGATCCTCGACGACTACCCGAACGTCGACGGCATCTGCCCGCTCACCCACACCCTCGGCTGCGGGCACAGCGGACGCGGCAACGAGGGCTTCGAGGTCCTGCGCCGGGCGCTGCAGGGCTACGCCGGCCACCCCAACATCGCCGGACTCCTGGTGCTGGGGCTCGGCTGCGAGGTCAACCAGGTCAGGGCGCTGACCGAGGATCTGAAGCTGCCCGACGACATGCCCGTGCACGCGATGACCATCCAGGAGTTCGGCGGCACCAAGAAGACCGTCGCCGAGGGCGTCCGGCGCATCGAGGAGATGCTGCCGATCGCCAACTCGCACCAGCGGCAGACCGTCGGCGCCGACAAGCTGGTGCTGGCCATGGAGTGCGGCGGCTCGGACGCCTACTCCGGCATCACCGCCAACCCGGCGCTCGGAGCGGCGGCGGACCTGCTGATCCGCCACGGCGGCACGGCGGTGTTCGGCGAGACGACCGAGATCTACGGTGCCGAGCACCTGCTCACCCGCCGCGCGGTCAGCCGCGAGGTCGGCGAGAAGCTGGTGAACCGGATCGACTGGTGGGAGAAGCACGTCCAGGTCGACGGCAGCTCGATCAACAACAACCCCTCCCCCGGCAACAAGGCGGGCGGGCTGACCACGATCCTGGAGAAGTCGCTCGGCGCGGCCGCCAAGGGCGGCACCACCAACCTCGTCGACGTCCTGCAGTACGCGGAACCGATCACCGACCGCGGCCTGATGTTCATGGACACCCCCGGCTACGACCCGGTCAACGCCACCGGCCTGATCGCGGGCGGAGCGCAGCTGCTGTGCTTCACCACCGGGCGCGGTTCGGCGTTCGGCTGCAAGCCGGCGCCGAGCATCAAGCTGGCCACCAACACGCCGCTGTACGAGCGGATGACCGACGACATGGACATCAACTGCGGTGTCATCGCCGACGGTGAGAGGACGGTGGCGCAGATGGGCGAGCAGATCTTCCAGCACATCCTGCGCGTCGCCTCGGGCGAGGAGACCAAGAGCGAGGAACTCGGCTACGGCGAGGAGGAATTCGTCCCCTGGCACCTCTCGACCGTGCTCTGAGGGAGGCGCGGGCGTCTCGATCAACGTGAGAGCGGTGGCGCCCGACCCCGGGTGGGGGGGACCCCGCCGCACCCCCCGAAAGTCCCCGACGGGCGCGCCGCGCGGGGGGGCCCGCG
>NZ_JBFAQJ010000066.1:0-24725 GCF_040677225.1 Saccharopolyspora sp. NPDC049357
GGGACCTCGCTGGCCAAGTCCACGACAGCTTCGGGCTCCTCGGGTCCGGCCTACTCGTGCCGCACGGGAGGCGCCCTTCTCGCGTTCAGCGGCCGGAGAGGGACGTTAAGAACCGCCGCCAGGACTCGGCGGGGAAGGCCAGCGCCGGGCCGTCCGGATCCTTGGAGTCCCGCACCGCCACGGCCTCACTGACGAACGCGACTTCAACGCAGCTCCCGTTTCCGCCGCCGCCGCTACGACTGCTCTTGCGCCACTGAGCATCCGAAAGATCCATGGTTCCGCGCCTTCACTCGGGTTAGCAGTCGGACATTAGCCGACCGATGAGCGCGGCTGAGTTCTTGCCGTTCAAGGCTTTCGCACGGAGCCGCTCGAACGTCGACATCGCTGCCGAAACGGCCTCCGGCTTGTCAACGTGCAGTGAACCGGCCGCGTGCTCGAGGAACAAGATGTCCCGTTCGTCCACATCCGCGTAACTGAGCAGTGTGAAGGATCCCTCCACACCACGATGCGCTCCCTCTACGAGCGGTAGGACCTGCAACGTCACGTTCGGGATGTCCATGCACTCCAGCAGTTTCAGAAGCTGCCCACGCATCAGTGAACTGTCGCCGACCGGCCGCCGAAGGACCGACTCGTCTACCACCGCAGAGAAGCTCAGCGGCGCGTCGTGGTCGTGCAGCCGGTTGCGCCGACGCATCCGCGCCGCCACGGCATTCTCGATGTCACCAGCTTCCAGCACACCCGCCCCTTCGAAGACGCGGCGCGCGTAGTCCTCCGTTTGGAAGATTCCCGGGACGAACGAGAACTGCCACTCCCGGATGGAAGCAGCCTCTTCTTCCAAGTCGAAATATCCACGATCAATAATGCCGTAGGCATGCCACCAGGGTTTGGCCTTCGCTGACCTGGCCAGATCGACCAGCCCCGGTTCGTATGCGTCGTAGAGGTCCATCATCGACCGCACCTCGTGCACGGAGGTGGCGACCTCGCCGGTCTCCTTGCGGCTAAGGGCACTTGTCGACATGTCCAGCGACGCGGCGGCCTGCTCCTGGGTGAGCCCGGCGCCCTCCCGCAACCTTCGTATCCGCCGCGCGAGCCGACGCCGCCGGAACGTGGGGCTGGTGCGCACGAATTCCATGATCGCAGCGGGAACCCGGGACCGGGATTCCCGATTGCGGTGATCCCGACGGGGGAATCCCGTGCGGACCATCAACGCGATGACACCGAAGATCTTCGGCCTCGCCGAGAAGAACACCGACGGAACCCCCGACCCGGAGAAGGTCCAGATCTGGGGCATGGAGCTGGAGTCCAGAGCAGTCCTGTTCTGGCTGGAACGGGGCAGGAGCCAGTTCGCGGTCTTCGACACGGCCGAGAACGCCAACGCCCGCTTCGGCGACCTCTTCAACCTCACCCTCTACCGCCCCTGACCAACCCGCCCGCGACCACACCCGAGTGAAGCCGTTCGAATTTCGCGCGAAATTCGAATCCCACCTCCCCACCGCAGCCCCGAGGCCTGTCCTGGCCCCGAAAGCAGTCGAGGGCGTCCCCCGGGGTGGGGACGCCCTCGACTGCGGCTGCGAGGAGCCGGGTCAGCTGCCCATCTCCTCCAGGGAGCGGCCGTTGGTCTCCTTCAGGTACTTGACCACGAAGACCACCGACAGCGCCGCGAAGGCCGCGTAGATGAAGTACGTGACCGGCAGGTTCCAGTCCCGCATGCTCGGGAAGCTCACCGTCACCAGCCAGTTCGCCACCCAGTTGGTCGCCGTGCCGACGGCCAGCGCGGCGGCGCGGATGCGCGCCGGGAACATCTCGCCCAGCAGCACCCACATCACCACGCCCCAGGAGGCGGCGAAGAACAGCACGAAGGCGCTCGCCGAGATCAGCGCGACGACACCCCACTGCGCGGGCAGCATGGCGTCCTCGCCGACGACCTGCGCGAAGCTGAACGCCCAGCCGGTCACGGCCAGCGAGACCGTCATGCCGACCGAACCGATCACCAGCAGCGGCTTGCGGCCGATCTTGTCGACCAGCGCGATGGCCACGAGCGTGCCGATGATGTTCACGATCGAGGTGAACAGGCTCAGCAGCAGCGAGCTCTCCTCGTTGATGCCGACCGAGTGCCACAGCGACGACGAGTAGTAGAAGATCACGTTGATGCCGACGAACTGCTGCAACGCGGCGATCGCCATGCCGACCCACACGATGGGCAGCACGCCGAACTTGCCTCGCAGGTCGCTCAGCTTCGGCTTCCGCTCGCCGCCCAGAGCGTTCTGGATCTCGGTGATCTTGGCGTCGGCGTCACCCGACTCGATCTTGTTCAGCACCTCTCGCGCCCGGTCGATCTTGCCTGCGGCGACCAGGTAGCGCGGCGACTCCGGGATCGCGGAAGCCACCACGAGGTAGACCACGGCCGGGATCGCGGCCACGCCCAGCATCCACTGCCAGGCCTGGATCGGCCCCAGCATCCCGGACGCGCTTCCGCCCGCGAACGCCGCCAGGGCGTAGTTGACCAGCTGCGACAAGGCGATGCCGAGCACGATCGCCAACTGCTGCAACGAGGCGAGCCGACCTCGGTACTCGGCCGGCGCGACCTCGGCGATGTAAGCCGGGGCGATCACCGAGGCGATGCCGATGGCGACACCACCGACCACGCGCCAGATCGCCAGGTCCCAGATCGCGAAGGGAACGGCCGAGCCGATGGCGCTGATGATGAACAGCACGGCGGCCAGCTGCATGACGCGGATCCGGCCGATCCGGTCTGCCAGGCCACCGGCGATTCCGGCACCGACGGCCGAGCCCAGCAGCGCCGACGACACGGTCAGGCCGGTCAGGGCCGAGCCGACGCCGAAGTGCTCCTGGATCGCGTCGACACCGCCGTTGATCACCGAGGTGTCGTAGCCGAACAAGAAGCCGCCGAGAGCCGCAGCCCCGGCGATCATCACCACGTGCCCGAGCTTGGCGGTTCCGCCCGAGGCACGCGACTGCAATGCGGACATCGATTCTCCCGCTTACCCACACGCCGATCCGCCCCGTTGCGGGATCGTTCCAGAGCGCCGGGCGGAGGGGATCCTAAGTTCTGAACCCCGCACTTGCCTTGCTCGATTCAGGGTGATTTGTTTCACCCATCATCAAATCTCCAGGCAACAGCGCTTACCTGGCAAAACGTCACATTCACTGGGAACGCGAAGCGTTACCGCCCAGCTCCGCACCGCACTGGTTCACACCGCGATCCCGCGGCGATGGCGGTGGTTGACCCACCCCACCGGACCGCGGCTCAGCGGCGGGTGTCGGTGACGTTGAAGTTGAGGTAGGCGCGAGAGGACGTCGGGCCGCGCTGACCCTGGTACCGCGAACCCGCTTCCTTCGACCCGTACGGGAAGTCGGCGGGGCTGGACAGCCGCAGCAGGCAGAGCTGACCGATCTTCATACCGGGCCACAGGGTGATCGGCAGGTTCGCCACGTTGGACAGCTCCAGCGTGATGTGGCCGCTGAAGCCGGGATCGATGAACCCCGCCGTGGAGTGCGTCAGCAGACCCAACCGCCCCAGCGAGGACTTGCCCTCCAGCCGGCTGGCCAGATCGTCGGGAAGCTTCACCGACTCGAACGTCGACCCCAGCACGAACTCGCCCGGGTGCAGCACGAACGGCTCGTCCTCGTGGGTCTCGACCAGCGAAGTCAGCTCGTCCTGCTGCTTCGACGGATCGATGTGGGTGTAGCGGGTGTTGTCGAAGACCCGGAAGTACCGGTCCAGCCTCACGTCGATGCTCGACGGCTGGATCATCGACGCGTCGAACGGATCCAGTTCGAGACGTCCTTCGTCCAGCTCTTTACGCAGGTCCCGATCACTCAGCAGCACACGACCAGGGTATCGGGAGCCGATGTCGATCTTCCCCGCCCATCGTGCTAATCTACGCAGCGTCGAACGGGGAGCACCGTTGCGACGAATGCGGATGTAGTTCAATGGTAGAACATCAGCTTCCCAAGCTGAGAACGCGGGTTCGATTCCCGTCATCCGCTCCGAGGAACGAAGGCCCAGGTCAGAAGCCCCGCGCTTCCCTGGGTCTTTCTTTTCCCGCAACTTTCACCAATCCGCTGCCTACACTCCTCGCATGGCGAATGCGCATGGTTACGACGTCTCGATCGAATGGACCGGGAATCTCGGCAGCGGCACGAACGACTACCGGTCTTTCAGCCGCGCGCACGAGATTCTGGCGCAGGGGAAAGATCCCATCGCGGCGTCGGCCGATCCCGCTTTCCGGGGCGATCCGGCCCGCTGGAACCCGGAAGAGCTGCTGGTCGCCACGGTCGCCCAGTGCCACATGCTCTGGTTCCTGCACCTGTGCGCGGACGCCGGAGTGGTCGTCGTCGACTACACCGACGACGCCCACGGCGTCATGACCATGGACGAGCGCGGAGGTGGCGGCCAGCTCACCGAGGTGACGCTGCGACCCCAGGTGACCGTCACCGAGGAATCGATGATCGACGAGGCCAACTCGCTGCACGGCAAGATCCACGAGGTCTGCTTCATCGCCCGCTCGGTCAACTTCCCCATCCACCACCAACCCCAGGCCCAAGTCCTCTGACATCAGCCGCTTCCGCCGCAGAACCTCGCGCGGAACAGGCCGTGCAGCTGCCGGGCGCGGTCAGCCGCCGCAGGAGTCCGGACGTGTCTCGGTCAGGGCGACCATCGGCAACGTCGTGCCGGATTCCGAGATGGGGGCTCCCAGCGTCCGCTCGAAGATCGGACTGAGCTTGGCCCAGGCTCGGGGGTTCCTGGCGGCGTAGCGCTGGAGGGTCTCGGTCGCCTCGGCGGGCGTCAGCCTCCTGGCCTCCACCGGAATCCGCGCCCGGGCACCGATGGAGACGTGGGCGCCGGGATGCGCGTCGAGGTTGCGAAGCCACTGGGTTCGCTCGCCGAAACCGGCGGCCAGGACGTAGCCGGTTTCCGTCCGGTCGACGACCTCCAGGACCACGTACCGGGGCTGCTGGGACTTCCGCCCGAGGTGTTCGAGCATGAGCAGGCGTTGTCCGAACACCCACCCCATACCCGCGCGGAAGATCCCGATCGGCGCCCGAACCAGCCACCTGGTGCGCAGCAGCCGCGCGGCCAGGTCCGCGACCCGCGAGGACCGGTCATCCTTCATCCGTCCAGCAGAGCACAGATCCATCCACGCGACCGGAAAATTCGGTGGACGTGGCTGGGAGGATGTCCGGGTTCTGCGAACTTCCGGGTGCTTGGGGGAATGGTGGATCCGAGGGACGTCGACGCGAGCCGGTTCGCCGGGGAAGCGTTGTCGGAAGGACGACCGACGGGCTGGTTCGAGCCGCTCTACGCCGCCGCTTCCGGCGGTGAGGCCGTGGTGCCGTGGGACCTGGAGGGCCCGCACGGGTTGCTGCCCGAGTGGGGGCGCGGCGTGGACGGTTCCGGCCGGTCGGCGCTGGTGGTCGGCTGCGGGTACGGGCGCGACGCCGAATTCGTGGCCTCGCTGGGGTTCCGGACCACGGCGTTCGACATCTCCGAGACCGCGATCCGCGACGCCCGCGCGCGACACGCCGGCTCCGGGGTCGAGTACGTTACCGCTGACCTGCTCGATCCGCCCGCGGAGTGGGTCGGCGGGTTCGACTTCGTGCTGGAGTCGATCACCGTGCAGTCGATGCCGCTGTCACTGCGCGCGGAAGCCACCGAACGGGTTGCGGCGATGGTCGCGCCGGGCGGCGAGCTGCTGGTGATCTCGGGAGTGCGAGCCGAAGGCACCGATGTGGACGGTCCGCCGTGGCCACTGACCCGCAGCGAGATCGAAGCCTTCGCCACCGGCGGCCTGCGGGTCGAGCGGATCGAGAAGGCGCTGCTGCCGACGAACGCGGAGGTGATGTCCTGGCGGGCGCTCTTCACGCGCTGAGCCGTGCTCGGCGGGCTCTCACCCGAGTCCGCCGAGCAGCGACCTCAGAGCTCGAAGACGACGCCGGTCTTGACCTGCATCGTGCAGCTGTTGGAGAAGGTCTGCGTGTAGCTGACCGCCTTGCCGCGCCACTTGCCTTCGATCTTCGCGGTGACGGGCTGGTACTGCATCGTGCAGACCTTCGACACGGTCGCCTGCATCGCGGTGAAGTCGCCGTTGACCTTCTCCAGCTCCTCGCACGCCTTGGCCGCGTGCTTGTGCGTGCCACCCGCCGGGTGGCACTTGAGTTCACCGAGCTTGTTCGAGGTGACGTCCCGGCCCTGAACGGTCAGGCGCATGGTGCTGTCGGCCGGCGCCGCGTGGGCGATTCCGGGGACGACCGCGGTTCCGGCGATGAGGGCCGAGGCGAGAAGCACTCGGCGAGTCAGTTTCGCAAACACCGTTCCTCAACTTTCCTGTTGCAGGATTTCGGTACAGCTGTTGCGCGGGAAACTAACTGCGCGCCAACGCTTCCCGCGAGCCTGAATTCGGCTGGCGAACCGCCGAACCGAGTGAGCCACACGCTACTGCATTACCCGACGTAGCCCTGTGTCACCCAATTCAGCGACAACACAAAGGTTCTTACGCGCGGGTGGTTACGCGTCTACTGAGGACACTCGATTCTCGCCGATTTCAACTGAGAATCGCAGTTCCGCCCGACCATTGAAATCCGCCGGGAGAACACCCGCAACTCCAGCATCGAGCTTCAGAACTTCGCGGTGAGACGACGGCCCGAGATCAGCCGCCAACGCGCGCCAGCCCGTCCAGACCCGCCTTCGCCGTCGGATGACCGACATCAAAAGTCGAGGTCAACACCTCGCGACGACCTGCCGCTGTCGGGCATCGGTGCCAGGCTGACGGGATGGATGCGAAAGACTTCGACTGGCCCCAGGTCCTCCGGGAGCAGTGGGAGTGGCACTGGACCAACCTGATCCGGCCGCGCCTGGAAGGCCTGACCGACGACGAGTACTTCTGGTCCCCGGTACCCGACGCCTGGAGCGTCCGGCCGCGCGGCACCTCGAACGCGCAGATCCAGGCAGGCGCCGGGAACTTCACGATCGACTACGGCTTCCCCGCACCGGAACCGGCCCCGTTCACCACGATCGCCTGGCGCCTCGGGCACGTCATCGTCGGCGTGCTCGCCACCCGCAGCGCCGCGCACTTCGGCGCGCCCGAGGCGACCTACGAGTCCTGGGAGTACGCGGGTGACGCGGCCACCGCGCTCGGGCAGCTCGAAACCCAACTCGACGTCTGGCTCACCGGACTGCACCACCTCACCGAAGCCCAGCTCCGCCAACCCGTCGGCGACAAGGAGCCCTACCCGACGGCACCCATGGCAGAACTGGTCCTGCACATCAACCGCGAACTCATCCACCACCTCTCCGAGGTCTGCCTCATCCGAGACCTCTACGCCCACAGCTAGAGCGCCGCGAAACCCCGGTAACCGCCCACGACCACCGAGGCCTTCGCACCCGGTCTCGGTGCCGGAGAACCCGGTTGGTGAGGTCAGGCTGCGGAGACGGGGTCGCGGACGGTGTGTGGGGGGGGGAAACGAGGCCTCGGGAGCTGCGGCTACTCCTGGGCCATGTCGACGAAGCGGCTGTAGTGGAGCTGGTGGGCGACGGTGATCGTCGCGGTGGGACCTGCACGGTGCTTGGCGACCATGAGGTCCGCTTCGCCCATGCGGGGGTCGTCTCGCTCGAAGGCGTCGGGGCGGTGGATCAGGATGACCATGTCCGCGTCCTGCTCCAGAGAACCCGACTCACGGAGGTCCGACAGCTGCGGCTTCTTGTCCGTTCGCTGCTCCGGACCACGGTTGAGCTGGGAGATCGCGATCAGCGGGACTTCGAGCTCCTTCGCCAGCAGCTTGAGGTTTCGGGAGAACTCCGAGACCTCCTGCTGACGGGACTCGACGCGCTTGCCCGAGGTCATCAGCTGCATGTAGTCCACGACGATGAGCTGGATGTCGTGGCGCTGCTTGAGACGCCGCGCCTTGGCTCGGATCTCCATCATCGTGAGGTTCGGCGAGTCGTCGACGAAGATCGGCGCTTCGCTGATCTCGCTCATCCGCCGGGCCAGCCGGGTCCAGTCGTCGTCGGTCATGCGGCCACCGCGCATGTCGCCCAGGCGGATGCGCGCCTCGGCCGAGAGCATGCGCATCACGATCTCGGTGCGCCCCATCTCCAGCGAGAAGATGACGCTCGCCAAACCGTGCTTCACCGACGCTGACCTGGCGAAGTCCAGTCCCAGGGTGGAGTTGTGAGTCGGGATCATCGACCGCGTCGCGAGGTAGAGGTGATCAACCGAATCCACCTCCACGCACCGAACGGGCACGCTCTCCACCGGGCGGACAGCGGTGATGTAGCGCATTCCGACCATGCGGGGCTTGCGCGCGTTTCGCTCCTTGTGGACGAGCTTCTTGCGTTCCAGTCGGAAGACCTCGTCCTGCGTGCTGAACGTCAGCTGGAACGCCGTCGAGGTTTCCTCGGAGCGCCCACGCACCCGTTTGGTCGTCCACGAGCAGCGGTAGCCGAGGCTGACGACCAACTCGTAGGTGTCGCGCGCCAAGCGTTCGTTGGTGACGCTGAACTGCACCGAACCACTCGGCAGGACGGTCCCGTCGGTGTCCAGCAGGCCCGCGAGCAGCGCCCGCCGCTGATTCTCCGACGCTCGCAGGAACTCCTCCGGGATGTGCTTGTTCCCGAGCACGCCCATCGTCCGCAGGAGCGCCTGGACGGTCCCCCGCTCGTTGCGGCATTGCTGGCACTGGCGAAGACCGCACGTCGGCCTGCCGCAGTCCGGGCAAGTGGGCTGCGCAACAGGAGCGGACATGAAGCGAGCCTTGCCGCCGCAGCTCCTGCCGCAGGTTCGGACCTGGCTGGTCCGGGGCACGAAGGTCTCACCGCAGACGACGCAGGTCCGTTCTGCGGTCGGCTCGGGTGGCACGAACTGAATCCCGTAGTACAGGTGCCGAATCTCAGGGGCGCAGTAACCTTCGCCCTCGACGTACGCGGGGATCTCCGGGTCAGCGCTGGTGAACGCCGCTGACGCCGAGGTGCCGTCACCGAGCCAGACGCCCAGGACGTAGGGCGCGAGGGGCAGCTCTCGTTCCGGAAGGTCGATGGGACAGGTGGCGTTGACGGAGTGGTTCAGACGGCGGTCGGCCGTGTCGCACCGCAACGTCGCCGCGATCTCCTCAGTGGTTCGCACCTCGGCGAAGGTCCGCTGATTGCGCATCCGGTTGTATCCGGTGGCTGCCGCTTGGGCGGATTTCCTCGACGCCCTCGTGTCCGTCAACCACTGGTGGTTGGCGTCGGCGATGACCGTCGTGCCGTCGGAGAACTCGACCTCGTAGCACGGGCGGTCGTGCATGACCTCGGTAGCTGCGACGACCCTGGTGGGCTTGCCGTCGGCGCCGATGAGGTGGTCACCGACCTCGACCTCACCCATGGTCGTCCAGCCATCGGGCGTGGGCAGAGGTGTGTCCAGGGCGAGTGCCTTGCCCACGCCGGGTCGCGCCGCGACGATGATCATCTGGCCTGCGTGGAGGCCGTTGGTGAGGGCGTCTAGGTCGGCGAAGCCGGTGGGGATGCCCTGGGACTCCCCGCCCCGGGACGCGATCGCGTCGATCTCGTCCATCGTGGGCTGGAGGAGTTCTTCCAGGGCGTGGTAGTCCTCGCTGGCCTTGCGCTCGGTGACGTCGTAGATCGACGCCTGGGCGCGGTCCACGACCTCCTCGATCGCCGCGCCCTCCGAACCGTGGTAGCCCAGCTGCACGATGCGGGTACCCGCCTCCACGAGGCGGCGCAGGATCGCCTTCTCCGAGACGATCTCCGCGTAGTAGCCGGCGTTCGCGGCCGTGGGGACCGTGGCGATCAGCGTGTGCAGGTACGGGGCACCGCCGACCTTGACCAGCTCCTGGCGGCGCTCCAGCTCCGCGGAAACCGTGATCGCGTCCGCCGGTTCACCCCTGCCGTAGAGGTCCAGGATGCAGTCGTAGATGGCCTGGTGCGCGGGCCGGTAGAAGTCGTTCGGGCTCAGCGCCTCGACGACGTCGGCGATCGCGTCCTTGCTCAGCATCATTCCGCCGAGCACGGACTGCTCGGCCGCGAGGTCCTGCGGAGGCTGGCGCTCGAACGTGCTGGCGCCGCCGGGTGCACCCCCACCGTTGTCCGCGAAGTACGGGTCGTCGTCCCGATCGTCGGGAACCGTCACCGGACCCCGTCACCTCCTCCGGCCAGCAGCCTGTCGTCCGTGCGCACCACGGCGACCGAAACCTCTCGCACGCGCGCACCCACGCCGTCATCGGGACACCGAGACGGACCGTAGGCACAAGCGCACGCGCGCGAAGCTAGATCGCCCGCATAGAGCAGGCAACTCAAGTTGTGGACAAACCTCGGGACAACCTGTGGATAGATTGAAACGAGCTGGGGATAACTCCGGACAGCGTTCCGCGCCACTGGGGACAACTTGGGGACAAGTAGCCTTGATCGACTAGAAACCCCAGTTCAGAGCCTGCGTACAGGCTGTGGAAGAAATCCGTGGAAAACTCCCGGCGTGTCGCCACCATCGGCGTGTCGCAATCAACAGCGGTGGGTGATCCAAGAGAGATCATCGTGACCGCCAGTGCACGGCCGGGACACGGCATCGTCCACCCCGTCACACGAATGCCGGAGTGGACGATGCCGTTTGAAGAATCCGGTACTACCGGGTCACTGCTCGCCGGTCACCTGGACGTTGACGTTGGCCGTCACGTCGGGGTGCAGCTGCACGTCGACGACGTGCTTGCCCAGCGACTTGATGTGGCCGCGCAGCGAGACCGAACGCTTGTCGAGGTTCGGGCCACCGGCCTTGCGGACCGCGGCGACGACGTCGCCGCTGGTGATCGAGCCGAACAGCTTGCCCTGCGAGGAGACCTTGGCGGTCAGCGTGACCGCGTCCAGGTTCTGCAGCTGCTGCTTGAGCTCGTGGGCATGCTCCAGGTTCCGCACGCGGCGGTTCTCCTGGACGCGACGGATCGTCTCGACCTGCTTCTGCGCACCCTTGGTGGCCACGATGGCCAGGTTGCGGGGCAGCAGGTAGTTCCGCGCGTAACCGTCCTTGACCTCGACGATGTCGCCGGACTCGCCGAGGCCGGACACGTCAGCGGTGAGGATGATCTTCATGACGTGACTCCTTTCTCAGATCAGCGAGCGGTCGAGGTGTAGGGCAGCAGGGCCATCTCACGCGCGTTCTTCACCGCGATGGCGACGTCGCGCTGGTGCTGGCTGCAGTTGCCGGTGACCCGGCGGGCACGGATCTTGCCGCGGTCGGAGATGTACTTCCGAAGCAGCGTCGTGTCCTTGTAGTCGATCAGCGTGGCCTTGTCCTTGCAGAACACGCAGACCTTCTTCTTCGGCTTGCGCACAGGCGCCTTGGCCATTGGTCTTCCTCCTGAACGAAAAACTTCCTAAGCGTTAGCTGCGGCGAGCGTCAGAACGGCGGCTCGTCGCTGAAGCCGCCGCCGGAACCTGCCGGCGGGGCCGAACCCCACGGGTCGTCGGCCGGCGGACCGGCCGGGGCGCTTCCGCCGCCACCACCGAAACCGCCGCCGCCACCACGGCTGACCTTGTTGACCTTGGCGGTGGCGTAGCGCAGCGACGGACCGATCTCATCGACCTCGAGCTCGACGACCGTGCGCTTCTCGCCTTCCTTGGTCTCGAAGGACCGCTGGCGCAGCCGGCCCTGCACGACCACCCGCATGCCCCGGGTCAGCGTCTCGGCCACGTTCTCCGCAGCCTGCCGCCAGATGTTGCAGCGCAGGAACAGCGCCTCGCCGTCCTTCCACTCGCCGCTCTGGCGGTCGAAGGTCCGCGGGGTGGACGCGACGGTGAAGTTCGCGACCGCAGCACCGGACGGGGTGAAGCGCAGCTCCGGATCGGCGGTCAGGTTGCCGACCACCGTGATTACCGTTTCACCAGCCATGACCTGGGGACTCCAGTCTGGTCGTTAGCGGGTACGGGCCTGGATCAGGCAGACGCCTTGGCGGCACGGGCCTTGGCGGCGCGCGCGACCTTGCGGGGCTCAACGATCTTCCGCTGGACCTTGGTCCGCAGGATCGACTCGTTGAGGTTCAGCTGACGGTCCAGCTCCTTGATGGTGGCCGGCTCGCCGTTGAGGTCCAGGACGACGTAGATGCCCTCGGAGTTCTTGTTGATCTCGAAGGACAGCCGACGACGGCCCCAGACATCGACCTTCTCGACGGTGCCACCGTCGTTGCGGACGACGTTGAGGAAGTTCTCCAAGGACGGAGCGACGGTGCGCTCGTCCAGGCTCGGGTCCAGGATGACCATGAGCTCATAGTGACGCATGAAGACCATTCACCTCCTGTGGACTCACGGCCACGGACTTTCCGTGGCAGGAGGGTCGTTCGCGTCAACGAACCAGGCAACGGTAGCAAGGGCCCCTGACGCTGCTGCGATTGGCCCGCTCAGCGGTACCCACCACCGAAGAGAGCGCCGAAGGCGCTCCCACGCCCAGGCAGCGCCCCAACCACCGTCAGGCAAGCGACGAAGTCGCTTTCTCACTGCCCCAACTGATCAACCGGCACCGCCGCGGGTTCTGACACGTCTTCTGGGAGGACAGCCGCAGCGCCGGGTATAGGCATACTCAAGTCGCGGATCCCGGACCCAGGAGGCGTGTCAGGTTCCGCCACCCGCACCGCTGAGCAAATGGTCCACGGGGCCGAAAAAGACCAGGTCAGTGGCGTCGGAGGACCCAGGCTCGCACTAGCGCAGCGGTCACCACCGCGAGGGAGACGGCGGCGATGAGGACCGGGAGGGCGACTCGCTCGGAGACCTCGGTCGGGAGGGCTTCGGCCTGGCCGGCCGCGCGGATCTCGTCCTGCTCGTCCTGGACGCGCTGCCGATCCTGAGCCTGTCTTGCCAGGTCACCGACGTTGGGCGCCATGCCCGGCACCTGGCCGTAACGGGCCTGCGCCCACGGCAGCGAGGAGCCGCGCAGGCTCGGCGGCAGCATGCTGACCGCGGCCGGAGCACCGTTGGCGCTGGGCATGCTCGGCACCGGGCTGGTGGACGGCGCGGACGGCGGTGGCCCGGCGGGAGCGGGTGCCGGGGTCTGCGACGAGGGGGGCGTCCGCGACGGCTGCTCGGGCGGCGGTTCCTGCGAGGGCGGGGGCGGAGGCTGCTCCTCCTCGGGCTCCGGCACGTTGACCGTGATCGAGTTCCCGATGCTGACGAGGTTGGTGAAGTGGAAGCGGACGGCCTCCACCTTGTCCTCCGGCAGGCCGAGCTCGCTCAGGCGCGGTGTCGCGGCCTGGGCGATCTCGCGGCCGGAGTAGGAGTTGGCGCCGGGTTCGGCGGTGCCCAGCGCGATGGGGCTGCCCGAGGCGAACTGCTCGGAGGCGTCGGACGCGGGGCCGAAGGCCAGCGGCATGGCCAGCAGGACGGCCTGGTTGAGCTTGAAGTCCAGCGTCTTGGGCAGCACGGAGATCGGCTGGCCGATCTCACCGGAGACGATGGCGATGGGCTGGTCGACGACCAGCGGCTCGGCGGCAGCGGCCGTTCCCGCGCCGAGGCAGCTTCCCGCCAGGAGCACCAGACCTGCGGCACCAGCCGACACGGTGCGGCGGAGCGCGTTCGGTTTGATCAGTGGGTTGGGGTTACCCCAGGTACCCATGGCTCGCCTCCCCGCGAACGGCTCCGGATCGACAGTCACTGTCTCAAAGCTCCTAACGCGCGAGTACCGCCGTTGGTTGCGGCCATCCGGCAAATCCGTTGATGTTCCACAGTGTGGAACACCCCGGTGCGCCCCGGTTCCCGGGTTCGGACGGTGTGGACGAATAGACTGCGTGCCATGCGTATCGGCGCCCATGTTCGCGATGACGACCCGCTGACCGCGGCCGCTGAGCGCGGCGCGGAGGTGGTGCAGTTCTTCCTGTCCGACCCGCAGGGGTGGAAGGCGCCGAAGCCGCATCCGCAGGCAGAACAGCTGCGGGGCAGCGACGTCGCCGTTTTCATCCACGCACCTTATGTGATCAACGTGGCTTCGTTGAACAACCGGATCCGCATCCCGTCGCGGAAGTCGGTCGTGCAGCAGGCGAAGGCCGCTGCGGAGGTCGGTGCGCAGGGCTTGATCGTGCACGGCGGGCACGTCACGAAGGACGACGATCCGGCCGAGGGCATCGCGAACTGGCGCAAGCTGTTCGAGCGGCAGGCCGACGAGGGCGGCTTCGAGGTGCCGATCCTGATCGAGAACACCGCGGGCGGCGCGAACGCGATGGCGCGGCGGTTCGACGTGCTGGCCCGGTTGTGGGACGCGGTGGGCGAGTTCGGCGCGGGGTTCTGCCTGGACACCTGCCACGCGCACGCGGCGGGTGAGGAGCTGCTCGACGTGGTGGACCGGGTCAAGGCGATCACCGGCCGGATCGATCTGGTGCACCTCAACGACTCGCGTGACGAGTTCGGTTCGTCGCGGGACCGGCACGCCAACATCGGTTCGGGCAACATCGACCCTGAGCTCCTGGTGGGCGTGGTGTCGAGGGCCGGTGCCCCGGTGGTGGTCGAGACCCCGGACGAGGGGCAGGCCGCCGACATCGAATTCCTCCGCTCGAAGGCGAGCTGAACGGCTGTTTCCCGGCTGGTCCGGGTGAGAGGAGCCCGGTATCAAGGTCGCGCGGGGCTTGACGGTGTCGGCGTTAGCGGTGTTGTGCCTGCTGACGGCCGTGACGCTGGCGTTGGGGTACGCGAACAAGGCGCGTTGCACGGGTCCGGAGTTCAACGAGTGGGGCCGCTCGGGGCCGGATTACCAGACGCGGTCCTACCGGGACGTCTGCTACTCCGACATCCAGAACCTGTGGGTGGGCCGGGACATCGACCGGCACGTCTTCCCGTACGTGAACGGGGGCATCGACGAGGACGGCTCGCTGTGGGGCGGTGTCGTGGAGTACCCGGTGCTGACCGGCGTGCTGATCTGGGCCGGCGCGTTGTTCGTGAACACCGATGCCGGGTTCCTGCTGTCGTCGGCGCTGCTGATGGCGCCGTTCGGGCTCGCGGTGGCGTGGTGGCTGGGGCGGTTGAGCCGCTGGCGGGCGCTGTTGTGGGCGATCGGGCCGCCGTTGGTCCTCTACGCGGATCACAACTGGGATCTGCCGGTGGTGGCGAGCGCGGTGGCGGCGGTGTTCGTGATGCACCGCTGGCGCGCGTCGTTGGCGCGTCGGTCCACCGCGGCCGCGGTGCTGCTGGGTCTGGGTTTCGCGTTGAAGCTGTATCCGGCGATCTTCGTGCTGCCGTTGATGCTGCACGTGTTCACCGAGGGAGGCCGGGACTGGCGGGGCGCGTTGCGGGTGGCCGGGTCGGCTGCGGCGACGGGGCTGCTGGTCAACGTTCCGTTCGCGTTGGCGGGTTTTCAGGGCTGGGCGGCGTCGTTCGAGTTCCAGTCGCGGCGTCAGGTGGATTTGAGCACGAACTCGGTCTGGTACTGGGGTTTCCGGGGCTGGACCGGGGACGACGGCTTCCAGGCCGCGATGGGCATCGTCTCGCCGGGGCTGATGCTGGTGTCGTTCGCGTTGGCCTGCTGGATCGGCTGGTTGCGGTTCGAGAGGACCGGGACCTATCCGTGGGTGCAGGTTTCGGCGGCGATGCTGTGCGGCTTCCTGCTGCTGCACAAGGTTCATTCGCCGCAGTACACGTTGTGGTTGTTGCCGTTCTTCGTGCTGGTGCAGGTGCGCTGGGGGTGGATCGCGGCCTACCTGGTGGCGGACTTCGCGATGTGCACGGGAATCTTCCGCTGGCTGTACCTGAACAACGAGGGGATCCCGAGCGGTGTGCACGACGGTTTCACCGCGCAGGCGTTGATGATCGGGGTCTGGGGCCGGGCCGCGCTGCTGGTGGGGCTGTTCGTGGCTTTCCTGTCGGCCCGCACGACCATCGACGAGCGGACGTCGGGCGGCGAGGTGTCCGCTGAGACCTCGCGGCACCGAGTCAGAAGCCTCGGCTGAGGCCGGGTGGACGTGAGAAGGGACCCGCGGCGCGCCGCGGGTCCCTTGCTCTGAGGGGTCCGATCAGAAGACGGACTCGTCGAGCTCCATGAGGGAGTTGTCGGCGGCCTCGATGATCTTGCGGCGTCCGGTGAGCTCGGGCAGGACGTTCTTGGCGAAGAAGCGGGCGACCGCGACCTTGCCCTGGTAGAACGACTCGTCCTTGCCTGCACCGGCGTCGAGCGCGGCGAGCGCGATCTCGGCCTGCTGCAGCAGCTTCCAGCCGATGAGCAGGTCGCCGACCGACATCAGGAACGACACGGCGTGCTGGCCGACCTTGTAGATGTTCTTGATGTCCTCCTGGGCGGAGGTCAGGAACTCGAACAGCGTGCCGAGCTGGCCCTGGACGTCGCCGAGGGCGCGGGTGAGCAGCTCGCGCTCTTCCTTGAGGCGCTCGTCGGCGTCGGTGGCCTCCAGCGTCTTCTGGATCTCGGCCGCGACGTGGCCGATGGCCGCGCCCTGGTTGCGGACGATCTTGCGGAAGAAGAAGTCCTGCGCCTGGATCGCGGTGGTGCCCTCGTAGAGGCTGTCGATCTTGGCGTCGCGGATGTACTGCTCGATCGGGTAGTCCTGCAGGTAGCCGGAGCCACCGAGGGTCTGCAGCGAGTGCGTGAGCATCTCGTAGGCCCGCTCGGAGCCGACGCCCTTGACGATGGGCAGGAGCAGGTCGTTCACGGCCTCGGCGAGGGCGACGTCGCTGCCCTCGTGCTTGCCCTGGGTGATCTGGTCCTGGTAGTCGGCGGTGTAGAGGTAGATGGCGCGCAGGCCCTCGGCGTAGGCCTTCTGCAGCATCAGGGCGCGGCGCACGTCGGGGTGGTTGGTGATGGTGACGCGCGGGGCGGTCTTGTCGGTGCTGCGCGTGAGGTCCGCGCCCTGGACGCGCTCCTTGGCGTAGTCGAGGGCGTTGAGGTAGCCGGTCGACAGGGTGGCGATGGCCTTGGTGCCGACCATCATCCGCGCGTACTCGATGACCTGGAACATCTGCGCGATGCCGTCGTGGACCTCGCCGAGCAGCCAGCCCTTGGCCGGGGTGCCGTGCTGGCCGAAGGTGACCTCGCAGGTGGCGGAGGCGTTGAGGCCCATCTTGTGCTCGACGTTGGTGACGAAGGCGCCGTTGCGGTCGCCCGGCGCACCGGTCTGGCCGTCGAAGTGGAACTTGGGCACCAGGAACAGGCTCAGGCCCTTGGTGCCGGGCTTGGCCTCGACGCCGGGTCCCTCGGGGCGGGCGAGCACCAGGTGCATGATGTTCTCGGTCATGTCCTGGTCGGCGGAGGTGATGAAGCGCTTGACGCCGTCGAGGTGCCAGCTGCCGTCTTCCTGCTGCACGGCCTTGGTGCGGCCGGCGCCGACGTCAGAACCGGCGTCGGGCTCGGTGAGGACCATGGTGGCGCCCCAGCCGCGCTCGATCATGAGGTCGGCCCACTTCTTCTGCTCCTCGGTGCCGTTCTTCCAGAGGATCGTCGCGAAGTTCGGGCCCGCCATGTACATGTAGACCGGCGGGTTGGCGCCCAGGATCAGTTCGGCGGCCGACCAGGTGACGGTCGGGGGGATTCCGTAGCCGCCCAGCTCGTCCGGCAGGCCGAGGCGCCACCACTCACCGTCCATGACCTGCTGGTAGGACTTCTTGAAGGACTCCGGCAGGGTTACCGAGTGGGTGGTCGGGTCGAAGTGCGCGGGAGTGCGGTCACCTTCGACGAAGGACTCGGCGAGCGGCCCGGTGGCCAGATCGTTGAGTTCGGAAAGCACGCCGCGAACGGTGTCCTGGTCGGACTGCTCGAAGGCGCCCTTGCCCAGTCGTTCCTGCACCTTGAGGACCTCGAAGAGGTTGAACTCGAGGTCTCGGACGTTGCTCTTGTAGTGGCCCATCGAAGGCTCCCTCTTGCACGCTGCTGCGGGTGGGCCCGGCTACGAGCCCTTACTCGTCGGTAACAAGAAGGGTATTACCTGGCGGTAACTTCTGTCGAGGCGACCTGTGCCACCCTCCCCTCGCACCCCTCCTGACCTGCTGTCCCTTCCGAAAAATTCCCGCGTCGCGATAAATTCGAAGGCGGCCTGTCACCCCTGCGCCCTACAGTGGGCGATCCGGACATCACTCTGGGGGTACAGATGACCGCCGTACGCGCGGAGGCCCTGGTCAAGAGCTTCGGCTCCACCCGAGCTCTGAACGGGATCGACCTCGAAGTGCCCAGCGGCGAAGTGCTCGGGCTGCTGGGCCCCAACGGAGCGGGCAAGACGACCACGGTCCGCATCCTGACCACGCTGTTACGGCCGGACTCGGGCCGCGCGTTCGTCGCCGGGCACGACGTGCTCGCCGACCCCCACGCCGTGCGCCGGTCGATCGGCCTGTCCGGGCAGTACGCCGCGGTCGACGAGAACCTGACCGGCTACGAGAACCTCTACATGGTCGGCCGCCTCTACGGGATGTCCCGCTCGAACGCCTCCGCGCGAGCCCGGCAGCTCATCGACCGCTTCAAGCTCGACGACGCGGCCGACCGGCCCTCCAAGGGCTACTCCGGCGGCATGCGCCGACGGCTGGACCTCGCCGGGGCGCTGGTCGCCGCGCCACCCGTGGTGGTCCTCGACGAGCCCACCACGGGGCTCGACCCGCGCGGCCGGATGGACACCTGGGAGGTCATCGGCGAGCTCGTCGCCGACGGGACCACGGTCCTGCTGACCACCCAGTACCTGGAGGAGGCCGACCAGCTGGCCGACTCCATCGCGGTCATCGACCACGGCGAGGTCATCGCCAGCGGCACCGCCGACCAGCTCAAGTCCCGCGTCGGCGGCGAGCGCCTGCAGCTGATCGCGCAGGACGCCGCCGACCTGCCCGCGGTGGCCAGGGTGCTGCGCGAGGTCGGCGTGGCCGAACCGCAGGTGGAGGTGGCGCTGCGGCGGGTCACGGTGGCCGTGGAGACCGGGCCGAAGGCGCTGATCGAGGCGTTGCGGCGGCTCGACGCCGACAGCGTCGCGGTCAACGACGTCGGGCTGCACCGGCCGACGCTGGACGACGTGTTCCTGGGTCTGACCGGACGGCACGCCGAGGAGGAGCAGGGATGAACGCGCTGGCGGTGAGCCTCCGCGACAGCAACGTCGTGGCGTGGCGGAACCTGATGAACATCAAGCGCAACCCCGATCTGCTGCTGGCCAGCACGGCACAGCCGATCATGTTCGTGCTGATGTTCGCCTACGTCTTCGGCGGCAGCCTCGGCGGCGAGGCGTACCGGGAGTTCCTGATCGCCGGGATCTTCGTGCAGACGGTGGCGTTCAACAGCTCCTTCACCGTGATCGGCCTGGCCAACGACCTGCAGAAGGGCATGATGGACCGGTTCCGGTCGCTGCCGATGTCGCGGGTGGCCGTGCTGCTCGGGCGCACCAGCTCCGACCTGCTGGTCAGCGTGCTGACCGTGGTGATCATGTCGTTGTGCGGGCTGATCGTCGGCTGGCGGATCCGGGGCAGCCTCCTCGACGCGCTGCTGGCCTTCGGCCTCCTGCTGCTGTTCTCGTTCGCGATGTCGTGGGTGGGGGCGTTCATCGGCCTGGTGGCGCGCAGCGTCGAGGTCGCGCAGAGCGCGGGTCTGCTGTGGATGTTCCCGGTGACGTTCGTGTCCTCGGCCTTCGTGCCCGCGGAATCGATGCCCGGTCCGCTGCGGACCTTCGCGGAGTGGAATCCGATCACGGTCTACTCGGACGCGTTGCGCCAGCTCTACGGCAACCCGCTGCGGGTGACCGGTCCGCCCCCGGACAGCTGGCCGGCGCAGCACGCGGTGCTCTACTCGGTGGTGTCGGCGCTGGTGATCCTGGCGATCTTCATCCCGCTCGCGGTGGCTCGCTACCGTCGCGTGGCGAGTCGATGAAGGATCCTTCAGGATGTCCACAGGGGACGGCCCTCAGCGCTGCCCAAAAACACGTTTCTCCTGGCAGGAGCGCACTTCGGGTTTAACTCCTTGGTGTGAACGACACCGGACTCGCGCAGATGTTGAGCGTTTTTCACCCAATCAGCCCGCACTATCTGCCCGTCTCCGAGATACGCGCCACGGACCGCGAGGTGGGTTATGCGCCGAACGAACGTCAACTACGCCGCCGCAGTGATCGCTTGCACGTCGGCACTGCTCGCCGGGTGCGGCAACGCCCCCGAGGGCATGTCGGCGATGCCCGGGGCTCCGCAGCCGGGCCAGGCCCAGCCGGGCGCCGAGCAGCAGCCTCCGAACGGCGAGCAGCCGGGCGGGATGGGCGCCGGTGAGCAGGGCGGCGACCAGGCCAAGGCTCAACTCCAGGGACAGCTCGACCAGCTCAACCAGAGCGCACCGATCACCTTCGACCCGGACAGCAGCGAGCTCACCGGCCAGAGCAAGGAGACGGTCACCAAGGCCGCCGACATGCTCAAGTCCGCTCCGCAGGAGCTGAAGTTCCAGGTCGCGGGCTTCACCGCGGCCGGGACGAGTTCCAGCCAGGACAGCAAGGAGCTGTCGCAGGCTCGAGCCCAGGCGGTCGTCGACCAGCTGACGCAGGCCGGGGTCCCGGCCGAGCGCCTGCAGGCCACCGGCGAGGGCGACGCGGGCGGCGACCCGGCCGCGTCCCGCAAGGTCGAGATCAAGCTCCAGTAAGCGGTTCCACCAGCGGGGCGGCCGGGAATCGGCCGCCCCGCTTCTCGTGCGCGCGGACGGTGAGAGTTCGGTCGCGATCGGTGCTGGTCAGGGCAACCGGCCGGTACTCTCCGCGGGAGCAGTCACGGAGGTGTCGATGGCTTCTCCCACCGAGGTGCGGACGGTCCGCGAACCCGCGGGCAAAGCTGCCTCCGCAATCCCGTGGGACGTGCTGGCCGCGGTCGCCGGTGGCGGCGCGATCGGATCGGTCCTGCGCTGGTCGACGAGCCTGGTGTGGCCGGGCCCGGTTTCGACGTTCCTGGTCAACGTGCTGGGCTGCCTGGCCATCGGCGTGCTGATGTGCGTGATCACCGAGCTGGTCACCCCGCACCACCTGCTGCGACCGCTCCTGGGCGTGGGCGTGCTCGGCGGTTTCACCACCTTCTCCACCTACGTCACCGACGCGCTGCGGCTGGCGCTCTCCGCGCCGCTGGCGGCGCTGGGCTACCTGCTGGCCACGGTGCTGTGCTGCCTGTTCGCGGTGTTCGTCGGCGTGATCGCCACTCGGGCGGTGGCGCGGGGACTGCGACGGGAGGCCGCGTGACGCTCCTGCTCGTCGCGCTCGGCGGCGCCACCGGGGCGAGCCTGCGCTTCCTGACCGACCGCTGGGTCCAAGCGCGGCACGACACCGGGTTCCCGTGGGGGACGCTGGTGGTCAACGCGGTCGGTTCGCTGATCCTCGGCTTCCTCTCCGGGGCCGCGCTGTTCGGCGCGTCCGTGCCGGTGCTGCAGACCGCGCTGGGCGTGGGTCTGTGCGGCGCGCTGACGACGTTCAGCACCTTCGGTTACGAGAGCGTGCGGCTGCTGACCGGCGGTCAGCGGCTGTTCGGCCTGCTCAACGTGGTCGGATCGGTGCTGGGGGGGCTGGGTTCGGGTGTGCTCGGCGTCGTGCTGGCCGCCTCGATCTGGCACTGACCGCGGGAAACAGCACCCGAACGGGGGATCACGACACGAGTGCACGACCCCGCTCGCGCTCCCCGGATTCGGTTCGGGTTGTCTCTAACCTTTGGGCACGAGATCCGCACACGTGAGCGAATGGGGTCACCATGCGCACCGTCTTCATCCACGGCGAGCAGGAACGTTTCGACGAGGCCAGCGCCGAACTGATCGACCGCTTCACCAACCGCCACCCCGAGCTCGACGGAGCCGAGCTGGTCGAGCTGCTGCTCGACGACAAGTTCCTCGCCGACGGCATGCTCGCGCACTGGAGCGAGGAGGACCTCGTCCGCGTGCTGACCGAGGTGGTGCCGCGCCGGGCCGTGCTGACCGGCGAGTGGTCGACGACGCCGGACCTGCTGCACCGGTGGCTCGACTTCCTGGCCGAGGAGCGCCTGCTGACCTCGACCGATCCGGTTTCCGCGCTGCACGACGCGGTGGACGCGGCGACGCCCGCCTACCTGAGCGCGATGGCCGATCCGACGGAGTGGAGTTCGGAGAAGTTCTGGACGACCACCATGCGGGAGCTGGGAGTCGACGACTCCGACGACGCCGCGGTGGAGGAGTTCCACGACGCCGTGGACGCCGGTGAGCTCGACGTCGACCAGGACACCGCCGACGAGATCACCGCGCGCGAGGCCACCGAGCCCGAGCAGCAGCCGAAGCTGTGGCTGAGCCCGGTGGAGCTGACCGAGTCGGAGCCGCACCGCGAGATCGCGGCCGGCGCACCGATCATGGACCGCATCCGCGCGGTCGTGGAGCACGCGGGCGACGGCGACGTCGACAAGCTGGCCGCGAGCCTGGGCAGCGACACCGCCACCGCGGGGCTGCTGCTGGAGTGGGCGCAGCGCGCGGGCCTGCTGCGCGTCTCGGGCGAGCGGGTCGTTCCGACGCTGATCGCCGCTCCGCTGCTGGCCGAGCCGGAGCTGCTGTGGACGAAGCTGTGGCAGAGCTTCGTGCTGCTCGACGACGTCTTCCGCGACGGGCTGGAGAACATCGCCGCCGACTCCGACGACGAGGACGAGCTGCCCGAGCTGGTCCAGTCGGTGTTGAGCGTGCTCTACGCGGCCGGCGAGGAGGTGCCGCTGGAGGTCGTGGCGTTCACCGCCGCCGACGTGCTCGGAGCCGAGGACCCGAGCCCGGTGCTGGCCCTGGTGAAGCGGATCGTCGAGCAGTGGGAGGCGATGGGAGCGCTGCGCACCCGGTCCGCGACCGAGGAGGACCGCACCGCGCTGCCCGTCGAGACGTTCGTGGAGCTGCTTCCCGCAGGTGTGTGGGCCGCGAGGGAGTCGTTGCGCGCGTTCGGTTTCCACGTGCCGACGACCGATGCGCTGCGCCTGGCCCCGGCGGAGCTGGTGGCACTGCTGTTCGCCGCCGCCCCGGCCCCGGTCCAGCAGGAGCTGGCGGCGAGCTGGGTCGAGGACCGGGGTCCGAAGCAGGCCGCGGACGAGCTGAGCGGGCTGTTGGAGCTGGTGGACGACCCGGTGGTCCGGATGCCCGCGCTGGCGCTGCTGGAGGCGACCGGCGAGGAGGGCGTGACCGCGGCCCGCGGGCTGGTCGACGATCCGGTGTGCGGTGCGGCGGTGCGGATGTGGCTGCAGGCCGCGACCGATGAGCAGGTGGCGCGCGACGGTGATCAGCTGCTGTTCAGCGTGGACGCGATGGCGGTGACGCTGGAGACCGACGTGGACCTGTTCGTCGGCGATGTCGCCGAGCAGCCGACGGACGAGCAGTTGCAGCTGGTGGGCGAGTTGGCCGGCAGCGGGCATTCCCACGCCCGCGCGCTGCTGGCGGCGCTGGCCGAGAACCACGAGGACGAGGAGGTCGCGGCGGCGGCGCGCAGCGCCTTGGACGTCTGATTCCCGGTGACGCTCCTCATGTCCGTTTGTTCTGCTAACGAGAATTGTTTAGCATTGCGAACGGTTTGACTTCACAGCAGCCGCAACCGCAGCTGCCAACGCCGTTGATGAGGGGTGGCGTGGCGATGAGCGCCGGGCACGAAGTTCGGTTACTCGACGTCTTCAAGGGACAACCGAAGGCGGTGTGGATCACCGCGTTCGCGGCGGTCATCGCTTTCATGGGAATCGGTCTGGTCGACCCGATCCTGCTGTCCATCGCCGAGGCGATGAACGCCGGACCGGAGCAGGTCACCCTGCTGTTCTCGTCCTACCTGGGTGTTCAGGTCGTGGCCATGCTGGTCACCGGTGCGTTCAGCGCCCGCTACGGGCCCAAGCGCACCGTGGTCACCGGCCTCGTCCTGATCGTCCTGGCGACCATCGCGTGCGCGCTGGCGAGCTCGATCGGCCAGCTCGTCGCGCTGCGCGCGGTGTGGGGTCTGGGCAACGCGTTCTTCATCGCCACCGCCCTGTCGGTGATCGTCGGCGCCGCCTCCGGCGGCCAGCAGGCGGCCATCCTGCTGTACGAGGCGGCGCTGGGCATCGGCCTGTCCACCGGGCCGCTGCTCGGCGCCCTGCTCGGAAACATCTCCTGGCGGGGCCCGTTCGCCGGCACCGCGGCGCTGATGGCCGTCGCGCTGATCCTCGCCGCAGGTTTCCTGCCCGAGGACGGGGACCGCTCGACCCGCGCCAAGATCGGCGTGCTCGACCCGATCAAGGCGCTCAAGCACGGCGGCCTGCTGCGCACCTCGCTGGGCTCGGCGTTCTACACCGCGAGCTTCTTCATCGTGCTGGCCTGGTCGCCGTTCGTGCTGGAGTTCGGCGCGATCGCGGTCGGCCTGGTGTTCTTCGGCTGGGGTCTGTGCGTCGCGGTCGCCGGGGTGACGCTGGCGCCGAAGCTGGCGGCCCGCTTCGGCGAGGTCGGCGGCACGATCATCGCGGTCCTGCTCTACGCGGTGATCCTGGGCGTCATGGCGTTCGGCTCGAAGCCGGTCGTGGTCGTCGGCGTGATCCTCAGCGGTCTGGCCTCGGGCCTGCTCAACACGCTGTTCACCGGTTCGGCGATGAGCGTCAGCGACGCGCCGCGCCCGGTGGCCAGCGCCGGCTACAACTTCTGCCGCTGGCTCGGCGGCGCCGCCGCCGCGACGCTGGTCGGCCACGTCGCCACCTGGTTCGGCTCCAACCACGCGCCGTTCGCCGTCGGCGCGGGCCTGTGCGTGATCGCCGCGCTGCTGCTGGTCACCGACCTGCGCACCAAGGCCGACGTCCAGCAGATCCCGGC
>NZ_JBFAQJ010000067.1:0-24103 GCF_040677225.1 Saccharopolyspora sp. NPDC049357
AAGATCACCGGCTCCAGCTCTGCCCGTGCCGCGTACACCGCAGCGGTGTAGCCGGCAGGACCGGAACCAACGATGATCACGTTGCGGACGTCGCTCACTGCGCGGTCTCCGGCACGAGCTCGGCCAGCAGGGCGCGGACGCGCTGGTCGATGTCGTCGCGGATCGGCCGGACGGCGTCGACGCCCTGTCCGGCGGGGTCGTCGAGTTCCCAGTCGAGGTAGCGCTTGCCGGGGAACACCGGGCAGGCGTCGCCGCAGCCCATGGTGATGACGACGTCGGCGGCTTCGACGGCGTCGGTGGTGAGCTTCTTCGGGAACTCCTGCGACAGGTCCAGGCCGAGTTCGTTCATCACCTCGACCACGGCCGGGTTGACCGTCTCGGCCGGGGCGGAGCCGGCCGAGCGGACGGCGACCTTGCCCTGGGCGTGGTGGTGCAGCAGGGCGGCGGCCATCTGGGAGCGTCCGGCGTTGTGGACGCAGACGAACAGGACCTCGGGGGTGGAGGACACGGGAACTCCTTGGTGCTGGGCGATGTCGGTCAGCCGCTCGCGGGCGTAGCGGGTGGCCAGGGTGGTCAGGTGGGCGTGCACGCGAGCGGTGGCGGCCAGCTCCCGGTAGGTATCGGAGACCACGTGGTGGATGGTCTCTTCGTCGAACACACCCCGGAATTGAGACCGCAGTTCGGCGGCGGCGTGGTCGAGGAGGACGGCGACCTGCTCATTGCTCGGCCGGTATTCCTCGGCGTCGTGGTGGCTAGGTGGTGGTGTGGACATGGTCGGCCTCCGAGGTGGTGGAGGGACGGGTGAACCAGCGTCGAGCCGCCAGCGAGACGTAGACCAGGCCGACCAGGACCGGGACCTCGATCAGCGGCCCGACGACACCGGCCAGGGCCTGACCGCTGGTGACGCCGAAGGTCGCGATCGCCACCGCGATGGCCAGCTCGAAGTTGTTGCCCGCAGCGGTGAACGACAACGTCGCGGAGCGCTCGTAGTTCAGGCCGATGGCCTTTCCCAGCGCGAACGACCCCGCCCACATCACCGCGAAGTAGACCAGCAGCGGCAGCGCGATCCGCGCGACGTCCAGCGGGTTCGAGGTGATCGCATCGCCCTGCAGCGCGAAGAGGATCACGATGGTGAACAGCAGTCCGTAGAGCGCGACCGGGCCGATCTTGGGCAGGAACCGGGATTCGTACCAGTCACGGCCCTTGGCGCGTTCACCGAGCTTGCGGGTGAGGTATCCGGCGACGAGGGGGATGCCGAGGAAGATCAGGACGTTCTTGGCGATCTCCCAGGCCGAGACTTCCAGACCCACTTGCGGCAGGCCGAGCCAGCCCGGTAGCACGGAGAGGTAGAACCAGCCCAGTGCGGCGAAGGCGATGACCTGGAACACCGAGTTCAACGCGACCAGCACGGCGGCGGCCTCGCGATCACCGCAGGCCAGGTCGTTCCAGATGATGACCATCGCGATGCACCGCGCCAGACCGACGATGATCAGGCCGGTGCGGTACTCGGGCAGGTCGGGCAGGAACACCCAGGCCAGCGCGAACATCAGCGCCGGGCCCAGCACCCAGTTCAGCAGCAGCGAGGAGGCCATCAGCCGCTTGTCGCCGGTGACGGTGTCCAGCCGGTCGTAGCGGACCTTGGCCAGCACCGGGTACATCATCACCAGCAGACCCAGCGCGATCGGCAGCGAAACGCCATCGATGGCCACGGTGTCCAAAGCGGGGCCGAGTACGGGGATCCAGCGTCCGGCCAGCAGGCCGAGGACCATCGCGGCGCCGATCCACACCGGGAGGAATCGGTCCAGTGTGGACAGTTTCGCCACCACGGCGTTGTCCTGCGTCTGGGTCATGCCGTCACCGCCACGTCCTGAGCCGGAGCCAGCGATTCCGCCAGCAGCCGCAACGTGTCGGGCTTGACGCGGTAGTAGATCCACGTGCCGCGCCGGTCACCCTCGATCACCCCGGCCTCGCGCAGCACCTTGAGGTGGTGCGAGATCGTCGGCCCGGACAGCTCGAAGGCGTCGGTCAGATCGCACACGCAGGCCTCGCCGCCGGCGTGGGAAGCGATCAGCGACAGCAGGCGCAGGCGCACCGGCTCGCCGATCGCTTTGAACACCTTGGCCAGGTCGGCGGCCTGGTCGACGGTCAGCGGCTCCCGCATCACGGCGGAGGCGCACGGTTCGGCCTCGTCCCGTGAGACGATCAGGACCTCTTGTTTCGGCATGCGTCTAACTTGACATCCATCGAGATAAGAACGCAAGCTCGATGGCGAGTTTCCCGTCGCGCTGTGATCGGTGCCTCGCCGCGCAGGGGGCGGGACTGTTCGACTCAGGCGGATGGAGGTCGTGGTGCCCGAGGCCCGGGATGTGGTGGTGATCGGCGGTGGGCAGGCAGGTCTGGCGGCGGGGTACTTCCTCCGGCGCGCGAAGCTGGACTTCGTCATCCTCGATGACCAGCCCGAACCGGGTGGGGCATGGCGGCACTACTGGGACTCGCTGCGGCTGTTCTCTCCCGCCGAGTACAGCCCGCTTCCCGGGTGGTGGATGCCTCGCCAGCCCGGGGAGGAGTTCCCCACCGCCGACCACGTCGTGGCCTATCTCGCCGCCTATGAGCAGCGCTACCAGCTACCGGTGCAGCGGCCCGTGCGCGTGAACGGTGTCCACGACGCCGGTGCGTGGCTGGCCGTGGACACCGACCGCGGGACGTGGCGGGCGCGCACCGTCATCAGCGCCACTGGAACCTGGAGCCAACCGCACCTGCCCTCGTACCCGGGGAGCGAGGTCTTCGCCGGGCGGCAGTGGCACACCGAGTCCTACCGGTGCCCGAAGGAGTTCGCCGACCAGCGCGTCGTGATCGTCGGAGGCGGCAACTCCGCGGCCCAGATCCTCGCTGAGGTGTCCACTGTGGCCGACACGACCTGGGTCACCGCTCGTCCACCGCGGTTCATGCCCGACGACGTCGACGGCCGGGTCCTGTTCGACGTGGCCACCCAGCGCGAAGCCGCACGCCGCGCGGGACTGCCCGACGACGGGGGAACCCGGCAGCTGGGCGACATCGTGATGGTCCCGAGCGTGCTGGAGGCACGTCAGCGCGGCGTGCTGCACGCCGAGCCGATGTTCGACCGGCTCACCGAGCGCGGCATCGCCTGGGACGACGGCCGCGCCCTCGACTGCGACGCGATCATCTGGTGCACCGGCTTCCGCCCCGCCCTGCACCACCTCGCGCCGCTGGGCCTGCGCACCGAGAACGGGACGGTCCCGACCGACGCGACGCGCAGCGTCGCCGAACCACGGCTGCACCTGCTGGGCTACGGCGACTGGAGCGGGTGGGCCTCGGCCACACTGGTGGGCGCCGCGCGGACCGCGAAACCCGCGGTCGCCGACATCGCGCAGCACCTCGCACAGTCCGCTGGTTAACCGCGCACTCCGGCGGAGGGACGGGTGGCCAACGCGAGCAGCGCGCTCGCTGCCGTCATCGCGCCCAGCAGGAGGAACAGGGCCGGGAACCCGCCCAATGCCGCCGCAATCGCCGAGCCTCCCCACGGTGCGAGCGCGATGGCGATCATCAGCGGAGCCGACAACAGGCCGCTCAACCTCCCGTACGCGGCGGTGCCCCACCGGTCGCTGACCGCCGTGGCCTGCAGCAGGGTGAACACGCCCCGGGCCATGCCCACGAGCATCGCCGCGACGATCAGCAGCCCGGCCGGCCCCGGAACCACCGCCAGCACCAGCGTGGTCCCCGCGCAGGCCAGCAGGATCACGACGGTGCGGCCACGGGCCCCGGTGCGTCGCTGCAGCGGCGCGTAGCCCAGCCGCCCCAGGACCTGCCCGACGCCGCCGAGCCCGAGCGCCCAGGCCGCCAGGTGGGAGTCGAAGCCGCGTTCGGTCAGCAGCGGAACTTGGTTGATCACCACCGCGTACACCCCGAACCCACCGAGGGCCATCGTCGCCAGCAGCGCCACGAACGCCCGGCTGCGCGCGATTTCGCCCGCGCGCCCGTTGACCGACGAATGCTCGTCGTGGGCGAGGCCGGGCCACGGCAGCCGCAGCCCGGCGTGCAGCGGGATCGTGACGACACCGACCACGACGGCCAGCACCACGTACGTGCCGCGCCAGTCGAGGTGGTCGTTCAACGCCGCGGTCAGCGGCGCGAACACCGTGCTGGCCAGGCCCGCCACCAGCGTCAACGCGGTCAGCGCACGCACGCGGTCGGGCCCGTACCAGCGGGTCAGCGCGGCGAAGGCGGGCGGGTAGAACGTCGCCGCCATCGCCACCCCCGCGATCGACCACGCCAGCAGGAACCACCCGTAGCTCGGGGCGTGCGCGATTCCGAGCACGGCGGGCACGGCCAGCACCGAGCCCGCGGTCATCACCGCACGCGGGCCACGGCGATCCAGCCACCGCCCGACCGCGATGCCGACCAGGGCGGAGACGATCTGGCTGGCCGAGAACGCCCACGTCACGGCGGGCAGCGACCAGCCGGTGTCCCGCGTGATCGCCGACGCCAGCACCGGGAAGGCGTAGTACAGCACGCCCCAGCTGGTGATCTCGGTGATGCACAAAGCGATGAGCGCGCGACGCCGCCGCACGGCCTCGACAGGCGGTGCGGCGGCGCTCGTCTGTGATTCGGAGTGCATGCGCTCAGCGCTCAGCGGCTCCGGGCGCCGCCAACTCGACACTCTGCTGGGGCGCGCCGCAGCAACCGCCGCCCTGCTCGGCCTCGGGCTCGTCGAAGAGCCCGGCCCCACCGCACACCCCGGTCTCCGGCAGGACCAGCTCGACCCGCTCGGCGGATTCGGTGTCGCCGGCGATCGCGGCGGCCACGCTGCGGACCTGCTCGTAACCGGTCATCGCCAGGAACGTCGGCGCCCGGCCGTAGCTCTTCATCCCGACCACGAACACCCCCGGCTCGGGATGGGCCAGTTCCTTGGCCCCGTGGGGGTAGACGGTGCCGCAGGAGTGCACGTTCGGATCGATCAACGGCGCCAGCGCGGTCGACGCCTGCAGCACCGGATCCAGGCCCAACCGGATCTCCGAGAGCCAGGACAGGTCCGGCCGGAACCCGGTCAGCACCACGACCTCATCGACGGGCTCGCTCTTGTGCCCCTCGAACGAGGTCAGCACCAACCGGCCATCCCCATCGGCCTCGACCGCGGCCGTGCGAAAACCCGTCACCGTGCGGACATGTCCGGCGTCGACCGCCTGCTTGGCCCGCAGCCCCAACGCCCCGCGCTCGGGCAGCTGGTCGGCCTCGCCGCCACCGAAGACATCCCCCGAGCGGCCCCGGCGCAGCACCCACACGATCTCCGTACCCGGCGCCTCCTCGGCCAGTCCGGCGAAGGCCACCAACGCGGTCAAGGCCGAGTGCCCGGAGCCGGCGACCGCGATGCGCTTGCCCGCGAACCGGGCCCGGACCTGCGCATCGGATACGTCAGGCACCTGGTAGCTGATCCGCTCCCGGGCCGAGCGCTCCCCGACCGCCGGCAACCCGTCGCCGCCCAGCGGGTTCGGACTGCGCCATGTCCCGGAAGCATCGATGACCGCCGAGGCGGTGATCCGCTCCTCGCCGCCCGCGGTCTCGACGTGCACCGTCAGCGGCTCGGTGGTCCGTCCGGCATCCACGACCCGGTCCCGGCCGCGGCGCGCCACGCCCACCACCCGGGCACCGAAGCGCACCCGCTCCCCCAACGCCGCCCCAAGCGGCCGCAGGTACTGCTCGACCCACTCCGCACCTGATGGGTAGCCCGTCGGTGCCGGCGCCTGCCACCCCTGCTGTTCCAGCAACCGCGCCGCGGCCGGGTCGATCAACTCCGACCACTGCGAGAACAACCGCACATGCGACCACTCCCGCACCGCAGACCCGGCCTCCGAACCGGCCTCCAGCACCAACGGCTGCAGACCCCGCTCCAAAACCTCCGCCGCAGCCGCCAGGCCCACCGGACCCGCACCCACCACCACAACCGGAAACCCGTCCACGACACTCCCCTTTGCATCGATCAGCTTCGATGAAGTTGTCTCGACTTTATCGACGCGGATCGATTGACGCAACCATCGATCCGGGTCGATACTTGGACAGCGGGGACAAGTCGAACGGACATCGATGAGGCCGTTCAGGCGCTTCCGGCGTCGCCGCGGCGAAGAGGGGAAAGATGATGAGCGAACAACCTGCAGAGCTGCGCGACACCGTCCGGCAGCGCTACGCCGCCGCAGCCACGGCCGCCAGCCAAGACGACACCACCGATGGCTGCTGCGGCCCGGCGCAGGTCGAGGTCGGCGACGGCTTCGGATCCAGCCTCTACGCAGCATCCGAACGCCAACAGCTGCCCACCGCGGCCATCGCGGCATCTCTCGGCTGCGGCAATCCGACCGCGGTCGCCGAGCTGGGCGAAGGGGAACGCGTTCTCGACCTCGGCTCAGGTGGCGGCATCGACGTGCTGCTGTCCGCCCGCCGCGTCGGCCCCACCGGCAAGGCCTACGGCCTGGACATGACCGAGGAAATGCTCGCCCTCGCCCTGAGCAACACCGAGAAAGCCGGCGCCACCAACGTCGAATTCCTCAAGGGCACCATCGAGAACATCCCGCTACCGGCGGACACGATCGACGTCGTGATCTCCAACTGCGTCATCAACCTCTCCGTCGACAAGCCCGCCGTGTTCGCCGAAACCTTCCGCGTTCTGGCCCCGGGCGGACGCGTCGGCATCACCGACGTGGTCGCCGAAGACCACCTCAGCCCTCAAGCACGAGCCGACCGTGGCTCCTACGTCGGCTGCATCGCCGGAGCCCTCACCTTCGCCGAATACCACGACCAGCTACGGGCAGCGGGATTCACCGAAGTCGAGATCACCTCAACCCACCCGGTCGCCGACCACATGCGCTCGGCGATCATTCGCGCCACCAAACCTGTCATTTCGGAGACAGAGAGCGCCTGCTGCGGCGTGACCGCATGCTGCACACCCGCAGAACAGGCCACCGACCCGCGAACCACGATCACCGAAGCCAAAGACGCTGCGGGCTGCGCCTGCCGCAACTCCCGCTGAACCAACGTCGCAAACGATCGAGCTCAGCCGGCCCCATCCAGCGTGAGCTGTCGCCGGTGGAAGCCAAAGTGCTGCGTCGGGAAGTGGTAGACGTCGGCGAGCGTCATGAAATCAGCGAAGAACGGGTCCCACCGGGTCGGATAGTGCATGCCTCGGCGAAGATCCGCTTCGCGCTCAGCATCCAGCCGGCGGTGCAGCCCGTTGATCACGCGATCCATCTTCGCCGCCATCTGATCAGGACCGAAGACCCTGGGACCACCGCACGACCCCCAGTAGTTGACCGCGTCGAACGGCCTCGTCGACGCGTTGAGCAGCGCCGCAAAACCTCGGGACACGCCCGCGGGAAGCCGGCCGAACACGCGAACCAAGATGACGAGATTCCGAACGATCATGTACCCGAACAGCATGTGAAACAGCAGCTGCTCATTGGTCCACCGCGTGCCCTTGCTCAAGCGAGCCAGCTCGGCCTCCGTGGCACGCGAGAGCAGCTCGTGGAAACTCGCGCGCGCTCGCTCCATCTCCTCGTGAAGGGCCTGCCGGTCCACCTGGGGCGATTCGCACATGGCTTCCTCCGGCCCCGAAGCACTTTCACCTGAGCACCCTCAGCTTGCTCGGCAGATGCGCACCTGTCCACGCTTGCCGGCACACACGACAGGACCACAGAGCCGCCACGCGGGGTTCATCGATGCGAATCGATTGACGAAACCATCGATGTGCGTCGATACTTGAGGCATGACGACGACGGCTTCTGAGACCGGACTGCTGCCCGCAGAGGATGCGGCCACCTACGCCGAGTGGTTCGCGTGCCTGGCCGAACCCACCCGCGTCCGCTTGCTGCACGCCGTGGCGGCAGCCGGCACGATCAGCGTGGGCACCTTGACCGAACAGCTCGGCATCAGCCAGTCCACCTGCTCGCACCACGTGCGCAAGCTTGCCGACGTCGGGTTCGTGCTGCTGCACAAGGAACGCACGACCACCTTCGTCTCGGTCAACACCGCCTGTTGCACCGGCTTGCCGCACGCCGCCGACGCGGTCATGGGCGTCGTCGCCCGCCCGTGCTGCCCGGACAACCTCCCCGAGGACGTCACCATCCGGCAGCTGCAACCCGACGACTGGACCGACGTGCGCCGCATCTACGCCGACGGCATCGCCACCGGCCACGCCACGTTCGAAACCGACGTCCCGCCCCGCAAGTCGCTGGAGGCCAAGTGGCTGCCGGACCACCGGTGGGTCGCCGAGGTCGACGGGCAGGTCGCCGGGTGGGCCGCCGCGACCCCGGTGTCCAACCGGGACTGCTACTCCGGCGTCGCTGAGACCTCGGTCTACGTCGGCGAGGGCTTCCGCGGCCGCGGTGTCGGAAAATCCTTGTTGCACGAGCAAGTCACCGCCGCCGATGCCGACGGCCTGTGGACGCTGCAAACCTCGATCTTCCCGGAAAACCGGGCCAGCATCGCCCTGCACTACTCCGCCGGCTTCCGCACCGTCGGACTGCGCGAACGCATCGCCCAGCACCACGGCGTCTGGCGCGACACCGTCTTCCTCGAACGCCGCCGCAGCTGCGACAACGACTGACCTGATCTCCTCTCACCCACACCGTCGCCCGCTGTGCGGGCGACGGTCGATGAAAGGCGCCCTGTGAACCTCTGCGACGCCATCGTCATCGGCGGCGGCCAGTCCGGACTCGCCGCCGCCCACGCCCTCCGCACCCAGGGGATTGATCCGGTGTGCTACTGCAGTAGTGCTCGACGAGGGGGTAAACGCTCCAGCCGACAAGGACACTCACACGCTCCAAGCTGATCGAGCACGAGGCCTGCTCCAACGGAATCCAGAAGAACGTCTTCGACAATGGTGCGCTGAAGGAAAGGCCGCGCGGGTTCAGCTGGCCATTGTGGTCAGTCGGGTGCGAATCTCGGTTGGGGTGAGGGTGGCGAAGTAGGTTGGTTCGGTGCGGTTGAGGGACTCGAAGAGTTCCAGCGCACGTTGCCAGGATTGGCCGGCTTCGGTTGTTCGGCCGAGTTCGTAGGTGGCTTCGCCGTGCAACGCGAGGACATCCGCTTCGACGGAGGTCGCTCCGGCCTCCCGGGAGACGGTCAAGGCCTGTTCGAGGTGGGTGACCGACTCCGTTACCTGTCCCGAGCGGAGGTACGCGGCGCCCAGTACGGCTGGGACGGCTGAGCCGAGCCACCAGTCGCCAGGTCGGATGCCGTGTTCGAGGATCTCGTCGGCGCATCGGATGGCGTCGCTGGTGCTGCCTGACTTCTGGTGTGTGATCGCGAGGTTGAGCAACGCGGCGTCGATTCCCCGATCGCCTTCCCAGGTCCGGAAGATCGCCAGGGCTTCTTCGAAATGGTGGGCCGCCTCGTCGAAGTCGCCGACGCGGCGGGACAGGAGGCCGAGCCCGTTCTGGCAGTAGCCCTCACCGCGTCGGTCACCCAGCTGCCGGAAGATCTCCAGCGCGTGCCGGTAACACTCCCTGACCTCCTCGAAGTCGCCCATGCGCTGGTTGATGTCGGCCAGCTGGACCTGAAACTGCGCTTCGGCGGACCTGTCGCCGACCGCGCGTGCGGCATCGATGCCGGTGCGCAGTGCCCACACGGCCTCCTTCCAGTGGTCGCGCAGTTCCAGGAAGCCGACGAGGATGGAGGCGAGCCGCACCGTCGGCGTGTGCTGCCCCGCCTCGTGCGCACGCCGGATGCAGGCCAGCGTGTTCCGCCACTCGCTCTCGAACCACCGCGCGGCCTGCTCGCTGGTGAAGACCTGTCCGCGTGACTGTTCGGGCGCTTCGGTCAGCAGCCGGTTGCGGTGTGCGAGCAGAGCCCGGTCCGCGGCGTCGGCGGTGCCGATGTAGAAGTCCAGCAGCTGTTCGAGGGCCATGGTGCGCTCGTCCTCCGGCTCGTCGTTTTCGGCGCGTTCGGCGGCGTAGTCGCGGAGCAGGTCGTGGAACTGGAAACGGTCGTGTGCGGTCTGTTCCAGCAGATGCGCTGCGATCAGCGCTTCCAGCTGACGTCGTGTTCTGGGGGTGGACAGTCCGGTCAACGCGGCCACTGCGCGCAGAGCGATGTCGTGGCCCGGATGCAGTCCGAGGAGGCGGAACATGCGCGCGGCCTCGGGGCTCAGCGCCTGGTAGGACCAGGAGAAAACGACTCGGACAGCCGTGGTTCCCTCCTCCGTGGTCAGGGCATCGAGCCGACCGTGCTCCTCGTCGAGTTCGTCGTTGAGGTCCGCCAGGGTCAGGAAGTCGCTCGCCACCGCGCGTCCGGCGGCGACGCGTAAGGCCAGGGGCAGGTACCCGCAGCGGCGGGCCAAGCCGCGAGCCGCGTCCTGCTCGGCGTCAGCCCGGTCGGCGCCGATGACCTGCCGCAGCAGCTCCACGGCCTCGTCCGGCAGGAGCACGCGCAACCCCAGTCGCGGTGCGCCCTGGCCCGCGACCAGCCCGGAGAGCGTGCCGCGGCTGGTGACCACCACCCGGCATCCGTCCGAACCCGGCAGGAGCGGCCTGACCTGCTCGGTGGAACGCGCGTTGTCCAGCATGATGAGCACCTGGCGGCCGTCCAGCAGCGACCGGAACAGCCCAGCCTGTGCCTCCAACTCGGTCGGGATCCGGTCCGGGGGAGTGCCCAGCGCGCGCAGGAATCCGTCGAGGACCTGCCCGGCGCTCATCGGGCCGCCTGGGTCGTAGCCGTGCAGGTTGACGTACAACTGCCCGTCCGGGAAGCGGTCCCGCACGCGGTGTGCCCAGCGCACCGCCAGGGATGTCTTGCCTGCCCCAGCCATGCCGGTCAGCACCATGACCGAATCTGATGGCCGTTCGAGCCGTTGGTCGAGTTCGGTGAGTTCGGCGACCCTGTTGACGAAATGCTGTGCGCTCGGCGGCAGTTGGTGTGCGACCGGCAACGTGGCGTGCTCGTGTCGGTGGACGTGCACGTCGCCGTGGATGTTCCTGGCCTGCACGACAGTGTCGGCTGATCCGGCGAACACGTTGCTCGTGTCCCCATCCGGGCTCGCAGCTTCGTTCATACCTCGCCCAATCCGTTCATCGACTGCCGCCATCCTGCCGTGCGTGCGACGCTCTCGGGGCGTGATTGGCCGAGTGCTCTCGGTGTTTGCGCGGTGGCGTTCCTGCTGGGCGCGACTCAAGAGCAAGGCAGAGGCGACCGTCGAAGCGCTGACCGGCCCCGCCAGCCCCGAAGACGCCCGCGTGCAGGTGCACAACCTGCCGGGCTCGGAAGTCGGGCCAGGGCACGGAGCGGCCGTCTGGGGCAAGGCCACCGCCGACCGGGCCGACGCGTTCGGCTTCAACCCTCGGCGTCTGGGTCGTGATGATGGCCGCGATGATGTTGCCGGCGATCACACCCGCAGCCCGCCTCGAGATGGAATCGCACATCGTCGGCACCATCGAGGTCGTTTCGGAGCACCTTTTTTGGCGACGTGATGCCACGTGATCTTCCAGAACCGCTGTGGCACAGGACAAACCGATCCTATTGGAACCGCCGTCAGCAGCTGTCGAGAGTCGCCGCAACCTTCCTGGACGCACTGGTCCGAGACACCGAGGAACTCGTGTCCGAGGCTCCCGCATGATCCGGGACCCTCCGGTGGCATCGGGTTCGCCTGAACAGACCCGAAGCTGTTGGTCTCGTGAGAGTCATGCGCCGAGCGTGGGCTGGAACGCTCCGGCTCACCTGTCGTTGCCGGTGTTGCGAAGCAGTGCGCGAGCCAGCGAACTGTCGCAGATGAGGACGTTCAGGACGCCACTGCGCAGGGCCCCGAAGACGCCGCGCGTCTTCTCCGTGCCCGAGGCGACCCCAACGACGACGGGGATGCTCGCGAGATCGTCCAGGGACACGGCCAGCACGCGATCGGCGGTAGGACCCGAAATCGGACGGCCGCTGTCGTCGAAGTAGCGCGCGCAGATGTCGCCGGCCGGGTCTGCTGCGGTGAATTGGTCCTTCTCCTCCGGGGAGAGCTTCATCGCTTCGATGATGGCCGCCGAGGCGCCGACGTCTCGACTGCCGATGCCCACGACGGCGATGGAGGACTTGCTGACGGCGCTGAGCGTCGCTTCGATCGAAGGTTCGGCCAGGAGGACGTCGCGGCCGGCCTTCGTCGTCACCAGCGCGGGTGCGTGCAAGCGTTGAAACCTGCCACCCAGGCGCCGTGCGAGCTCGCGCACGATCTCTTCTCCGGTGATCTCCGAATCCACGGAGGAGAGACCGCCGACGAGCGGCACGACCTCGACGTCCAGGCCACCCTGCTCGGGCACCGATTGCACGAGCGCCTGAAGGCTTCGCCCCCAGGACAATCCGATCCGATGACCTTGCCGAACGTTCTCGACCAGCCATCGTGCTCCGAGGTCGCCCGTCTTCTGGAGTTGCTGGCCCGTGCCCTGAACGTCGGAGACGCGGCAGTCGCGGAGCCCGAAGGCATCTTTGAGCCGCCGCTCCAACTCCAGATCCCGGCCGCTGGGATCATGGATGCGGATCTCGACGATCCCGCGCTCGTGCGCCGCCGAGAGGACCCGGGACACGTTCGATCGGCTGAGCCCCAGGGCTCGGGCGATCTCCTGCTGCGAGCGATGCTCCTCGTAGTACATCCGGGCAGCCTTCACGAGAAGCTCTTGGTCACGCTGTGGCGGCACTGGTCCGGTTCCTCTCGGCGTTAGCGGGACTGCGTTCAGGCGCGGCCTTCGGTCAATGTACGACGTCGTGATCCACCTGCAGGGTGCTGGACAGCGCAACGAGTGCTTCCTCGGCCCCGTCTCCTTCAGCCCGCACGATGGCTTCTTCGCCGTGCGCGAGGGCGAGGCCCAGCACCGAGAGGAGGCTCTTGGCATCGGTCAGCTGCCCGTCCGGGCGTCCGATCCGAACGTCGCACGCGTGCTGGCCCGCGGCCTGCACGAACGCTGCGGCGGGCCGGGCGTGGAGGCCGACCGCGGAAGCGATGGTGACGCGCTGTTCAGGCATGGAACTCTCCTTGGCTTTCGTCTAGGTTCGGCTTTCTTGCGTCTGGGGTGTTGCCCCGCTTGGGTGAGCATGTTACACACATCACTGCAAATGTGAACACCCTCTGCATATTTGTGCAAATGCTGTGGAACAGCGGCATCTCCCCCTGCACCTCCGGAACTTCGGATCACTCGTCGCAGCCCCATCGGGGCGCAGTTGCGATCAGGAATGTTGATCGAGGAGAAGACGCATGAATGTTCGGACTGCCGCTGAGGCGGCAGCACAAGAAACGAGCGGGGCCGGCGGCCCGCTAAGCGTGTTCGAGTGGTTGGGAACGCACTTCATCGGGCTTTTCGAGGAGTCCGGGAAGCAGTTCACCGACCTCGTCACCGGCATCCTGCCCACGTTGATCGTCCTGCTGACCGCGATGTACGCGTTGACCAACGCCATCGGGGAAGAGCGGGTCACCAGAGCGGTGCGTTGGTCGGCGCGGTGGCGGATCACCCGCTACACCGTGATGCCCATCGTGTCCGTGCTGATGTTGACCAACCCCATCTGCTTTTCGTTCGGGCGGTTCCTGCCCGAACGCTACAAGCCGGCGTTCTACGACTCGACGGTCTCGTTCGTCCACCCCGTCACCACGTTCTTCCCCTACGCCAACGCGAGCGAGCTCTTCGTGTGGCTGGGAGTTGCCAGCGGTGTCCAGCAGCTCGGTGTCTCGACGGTTCCGCTGGCGATGCGGTACCTGCTCGTGGGCATCGGAGTGATCCTGCTGCGCGGCCTGGTCACCGAGATCATCACCCAAATCATGATCAAGCGCACTGGCAGGACTGAGGAATTCCGCCGCTTCGACGAGGAGTTCGGCAACGCGCCCGCCACTGGACTCGCTGGAGGGCACTGACATGACGACTCAGGGAAACCGCAAGCAGACGGCTGTTTCCGTCCGGCCGGGCTCCGGCGGATGGGGTACCGGATGGGTCTTGCGACCCACTGAGACCCGCAACAAGGTCCTGTCGGTCACCGGTGGCGGGATCCACCCGGTGGCCGCGCACATCGCCGAGCTCACGGGCGCCGAACCCGTCGACGCGTTCACCCAGAACGTGCCCGACGAAGAGGTGCTGTGCGCGGTGATCAACTGCGGTGGGACCGCGCGCATCGGGATCTACCCGCGCAAGAAGATCCCGACGGTCGATGTGTACCCGGGTGGCCCGAGCGGGCCGCTGGCGCAGTTCATCACCGAGGACGTCTTCGTCTCGGCGGTGGGCATCAAGGACATCACACCGTGCGATCCGGACGAGTCCGATCCAGCGCACGAGACCAGCGCACCCGCTTTCGACGGCCCGGCCGAACCGGTGCCGGCCGCGGCGCCACCAGCGGCGAAGACCGCGCCGAGTTCGGAAGGGAAGACCGGACGGCGGTGGGTGGACGCCGGCACCGGGGTGTTCGTCTCGTTCAGCACCGGCGTCGGTGCTGCGATCAACACGATGGTCGCCGCCGGGCGGCAATCCATCGACCTGGTTCTCAAGACGATCCTGCCGTTCATGGCCTACGTCAGCCTGCTGCTGGGATTCGTGCACTACACCGGCATCGCGACTGCGATCGGCCAGATCCTCTCGCCGATCGCCACGAACCCGGTCGGTCTGGTGGCCATCGGAGCGGTGACGGCGCTGCCCTTCCTCTCCCCCGTGCTGGGCCCCGGGGCTGCCATCGCGCAGGTCATCGGAACTCTGATGGGTAGCCAGATCGCGATCGGCGCGATCCCGGTCCAGTACGCCCTGCCCACCCTCTTCGCCATCAACGGCCAAGCGGGCTGCGACTTCGTCCCGGTCGGCCTGGCTCTGGGCGAGGCCAAGTCCGAAACAGTCGCGGTGGGCACACCCGCAGTGCTGATCAGCCGCATGATCACCGCCCCGGCCGCCGTCATCATCGCCTGGGCCGCCAGCTTCGGGCTGTAGAACACCACGCAGAACCACGTCGTCAAAGGAGACCGACATGAGCAACCAGTACTACGAGAGCACCGTTCTTCGGATCGGATCGGAAGCGGCCGACATGGTCGCGGGTGGCGTGCTGATCCTCTACGCCGACCCCATTCCGGAAGCCCTCGAAAGCGTCAGCATCGTGCACTCGCCGAGCGCGCCGCTGCTGGGCGAGCTGCGGGCCGGCGACACCCTGTGGCTCGGCGACAAGCGCGTGGAGCTGACCGAGGTCGGTGAGCGCGCGACGGAGAACCTCCGCACCTTGGGGCACGTCGTCATCCACCTCAACCCGGATGCCAGCGCCAACCTGCTGCCCGGCGCTGTCCACGGGCGAGGCGAGATCGAGTCGGTGGAAGCAGGAACACGCCTGGTGCTCCAGGCCGTCGGGGCGAGGGTGTGATGTCGATGTCCTGGGCACTCCTCGGCATCGCAGTGGTGATCGTGATCTCCACGGGGCTCGGTTGGCTGCAGCAACGCGCCTACCAGCGGGAGGTCAACAAGCTCATCGCGGAAGACGGAGAGAGCGGCCGAATCCTGGTCAGCGGCCGCACGAAGGGAAAGATCCGCGGGGCCATCGTCCTGCTCGTCGTAGATCGCTCCACCCGGCAAGTCCACCGGGCTGTGGGGATGGCCGGATCGTCGGTGTTCGCGCGGTTCCGCGAACTCCCGCAACTGACCGGGGCGCTCGACGGTGCCGCGAGCAGAGCGTCGAGCAAGGCCGTGCGGCGCGCCACCGACGACGCGATCGAGCGCTATTCGCAGGTGCGGGTGCCCGCGGCACCTGTCCCGCGCTGAGAACCCTGAGTTCAGGAAGGACGTCATGGAGAAACGTGTGCAGGGCGTGGGTGTCAGCGCGGGATCTGTTCGGGGGCCTGCAGCGGTCGTCTCGCCCGGAAAGATCGCGGCGCCCGCGGCGGAGCGCAGCAGTGATCCGGTTTCCGAAGCGGCACGGCTCGATTCAGCGATCGAGCACGTGGCGGCGGAGATCCAGGAACGCGCTGATCGAGCCGAAGGGAGTGCGGCCGAGGTGTTGGCCATGGCCGCGCTCATGGCCAAGGACCCGACGTTGCGGGCCAAGGCGCGCGAGCGCGTCGATGGTGGTGTGCGCGTCGAGCGCGCGGTGTGGGAGGCGGCGGAGGAGTTCGCTTCCGCGTTGGAGGCCAGCGGTGGTTACTTCGCCGAGCGGGTGACGGATGTGCGTGACATCCGAGACCGTCTGATCGCGCAACTGACCGGTGTGCCGATGCCGGGAGTGCCGGAGCTGACGACCCCTTCGATCCTCGTGGCCGACGATCTCGCTCCTGCCGATACCGCCACGCTCGACGCCGATCTCGTGCTCGGGTTCGTCACCCGCGAAGGCGGGCCGACCAGTCACACCGCGATCCTGGCTCGTTCGCTGGGAATCCCCGCTGTCGTCACCTGCCGGGAACTGGGTGAGGTCGACGACGGGACCTGCCTCGTCCTCGACGGCGCCAGCGGTGAGGTCACCGTCGGGGTCGACGCAGCGGTCGGGGTGACGAATCGGCGCGCTCGTCCGAAGCACCTGACCTATTCCGGCACCTTGGCGGACGGCACCCCGATCAGCCTGCTGGCCAACCTCGGGGAGCCTTCCGGCGTTCCCACCGCGCGGGAGGTTCGAGCGCCTGGTGTGGGTTTGTTGCGCACCGAGTTCCTGTTCGACGGCCGCACCACGGCGCCGGGTGTTGATCAGCAGCGGCATGCGTACGCCGAGGTGCTGGAGGCCTTTCCCGGTGGTCGCGTGGTCGTCCGGACTTTGGACGCGGGCTCGGACAAGCCGCTCGCGTTCGTCCGCGAGGACACCAGCCCCAACCCCGCGCTCGGCGTGCGCGGGCTCCGGGTGAGCGCGGAGCAGCCTGATTTGCTGGACGTGCAGCTCCAGGCGATCGCCGAGGCGCAGCAGCGCAGCGACGCGGAGGTGTGGGTCATGGCCCCGATGGTCTCCACGCCCTCCGAGGCCGAGTGGTTCGCCGAGAAGGCCAGGAGCTGTGGAATTCGCAGCATCGGTGTGATGATCGAAGTTCCCGCTGCGGCTCTGCACGCCGAGCGAATTCTGCAGCACGTCGATTTCGCCAGCATCGGGACGAACGATTTGGCTCAGTACACCTTCGCCGCCGACAGGATGTCCGGCGGCCTGGCCGAGTTGAACGACCCGTGGCAGCCGGCGTTGCTGGAATTGATCGCCGTTGTGGGCGACGCCGGTCGGCGCACCGGCAAACCGGTGGGCGTGTGCGGTGAAGCCGCAGCGGATCCGTTGTTGGCTCCGGTGCTGGTGGGACTGGGTGCGACAAGTCTGTCGATGACTCCGAGGGCGCTGCCTGCGGTGGGTGAGACGTTGTCGCACGTGACGGCGGCGGACTGCTGCCAGCGCGCCAAACGAGCGCTGGTGGCCGGCGACCCGCAAGCGGCGAGAGCGGCTGTGGCGCAGAGCCTCACCGAATAGGCAGATCGAATTCCTTTTGAGCAACTGACGTCGAATTCTCGACGCCAGGCGATGAAGTTCGCTCAAAAAACGACGGCAATTCAGATGCGGGTGCCCTTGATTGAGGGCTTGTCCCGCTAGGGGCACCGTGCTATCAATTTACGTAGTCACCAACGTGCGTATATATACACAAATGTGCAAACGCCTGGTTGTGGCGTGGGCGTCAGGGAGGACCTGGAAATGAGCTACGTCGGACGCTTGCGGGAACGCGAGCAGCAAATCGGTCGACCGGTGCGAGTGGGGCTGGTCGGCGCCGGGCAGATGGGTCGCGGCTTCGTCGCTCAGGTCAGCCGGATCTCCGGGATGCACCTCTCGGCGGTGGCCGACGTGCAGCCCCAGCTCGGGTTCGACGCTCTGCGCAGCGCGGGCTACGAGAAGGTGGCGTCGGGCCCGGCCGCTCAGGTCGTGGAGTCCGGCGGCTCGGTCGTGGTATCCGACGCCCTCGAGCTCGTCGACCTGCCCATCGACATCATCGTCGACGCCAGCGGTGTTCCCGAGGTCGGCGCCTCCGTGGCGTTCAACGGCCTGCTGGCGGGCAAGGACATCGCCCTGCTCAACGTCGAGTGCGACGTGACCGTGGGATTCGTCCTGTCGAACCTGGCCCAGCAGATGGGCCGCGTCTACACCGTCTGCCGCGGCGACGAGCCGGCGGAATGCAAGGCCCTCATCGACTACGTGCGCGACGTGGGTTTCGAGATCGCCTGCGCGGGAAAGGGAAAGAACAACCCGCTCGACCCCACCGCCACACCGGACTCGGTCGCGGTGCAGGCCGCCGCCAAGCACATGAACCCCAAGATGCTGGCCAGCTTCGTCGACGGGTCCAAGACCATGATCGAAATGGCGGCCCTCGCGAACGCCACCGGCCTCAGCGTGCCGCGGCGGGGCATGACCGGCCCGCACTCGACGGTTGAGGGCCTCGCCGACACGTTCCGCCCGAAGAGCGAAGGCGGCGTGCTGGACCGCACGGGCGTGGTCGACTACTGCACCGGCCCGGTGGCGCCAGGCGTGTTCGTCATCGGCTACTGCCCGGACGAGGTCGTCACGGCCGAGATGGAATACCTGTCGATGGGCAAGGGTCCCTACTACGCCTTCTACCGGCCGTACCACCTCGCCAGCGTGGAAGCACCGCTGACCGTGGCCGAAGCGATGCTCGACCGCACGCCTTCGCTGGCGCCGACGACGTGGACGGCCGAAGTCGTGGCCGTGGCCAAGCGCGATCTCGCGGCCGGTGACCGCATCGACGGGATCGGCGGCGAGACCGTCTACGGCATCACCGACGATGCCGCCGTCGCCGCCGCCGAGGAGCTCGTTCCGCTGGGCCTGGTCGCCGGTGCGCGCGTGCTGCGGCCGGTCGCCCAGGGCACGCCACTGACCACGCAGGACGTGGAGCTCGACGACACCACCACCATCGCCCACCTCCGCAAGCTCCAGGACAAGCTCCTGGCCGCCCGGCCTGCGGCGGCGCAGTGGCCGGCGACCGCGGCGCTGTCGGCGTGAAGGGAAGCACGATGAAGGATCTGGTCAACGACGCCGAGAACGCACGGCGCGTCCTGACGACGATGTGGAGCATCCGCCGCTTCGAAGAAGCCGTGGACGACCTGTTCGCTCGGGGCATGATGCACGGCACCATGCACCTGTCGATCGGCCAGGAAGCAGTCCCCGCCGGGGCGTGCGAAGCGCTGGTCGACGGCGACTACATCACCTCCACCCACCGCGGTCACGGTCACTGCATCGCCCGTGGTGCCGCGCTGGACCGCATGATGGCCGAACTGCTGGCCAAGGAAACCGGGTACTGCCGGGGCAGAGGCGGTTCCATGCACATCGCCGACGTCGCCACCGGCAACCTCGGTGCCAACGGCATCGTCGCCGGCGGGGTTCCCATCGCCGCCGGTGCCGGTCTGGCGGCGAAGATGCGCCACGAGGATTCGGTCGCGGTCAGCTTCTTCGGCGATGGGGCGGTCAACGAGGGCGCCTGGCACGAAGGCGTCAACCTCGCGGCGATCTGGGATCTCCCGGTGGTGTTCATCTGCGAGAACAACCACTACGGGATGTCGATGTCGGTGGGCAAGGCCTTCCGCGTGGAGCACCTCTCCGATCGGGCCGCAGCATACGGAATCCCTGGCGTCACGGTCGACGGCAACGACGCCCAAGCCGTGCACGAGGTCGTGTCCACAGCCGTGGACCGGGCCCGCGACGGCGGTGGCCCCACCTTGATCGAGGCCGTCACCTATCGCTGGAAGGGCCACTCCAAGAGCGACAAGAACCTCTACCGCACGCGCGAGGAGATCGACCAGTGGCGCGAGCGGGACCCGATCGTCGCCTTCGAGTCGACCGTGACCGCTGCGAAGACGCTCACCGAAGCGGACCTCGACGCCTGCCGGGCCAGCGCCCGCGACGCGGTCCGCGACGCCGTGCGCACCGCGAACAAGGCACCCGACGCGACCGCGGACGAGCTCACCTCCGCCGTCTACGCGAGCTGAACCGGAAGGAAGCACCGTGACCGCACTTCAGCAGGCACCGGCCACGACAACCGGTGCCCAACCCGACGACGAACGCGTCCTCACCTACGCCGAAGCGGTGCGCGAGGCGCTCGCCGAGGCAATGGGAGCCGATGAGCGGGTCTTCCTGCTCGGCGAGGACATCGCCACCTACGGCGGCGCCTTCGGCGTCACAGGCGATCTGGTCCACCGCTTCGGCGAGGACCGCGTGCGCGACACACCCATCAGCGAGTTGGGGATCGTGGGCGCCTCGGTCGGTGCCGCACTCGCAGGGATGCGCCCGGTGGTCGAGATCCAGTTCTCGGACTTCACCGCTCAGGCGATGGACCAGATCGCCAACCAGGCGGCCAAGATCCACTTCATGCTCGGTGGAGCGGCGCACGTGCCGATGGTGCTGCGGGCACCGACCGGCTCCGGTACCGGGGCCGCCGCGCAGCACTCCCAAAGCCTGGAGTCCTGGTTCGCCCACGTTCCCGGGCTCAAGGTCGTCATGCCCGCCACGCCTGCCGATGCCAAGGGGCTGCTGCTGAGCGCCATCGACGATCCGAACCCGGTGATCGTCCTGGAGCACAAGTTGCTCTACAAGCAGAGCGGCGACGTTCCCGAAGGGGACGCGCGGGTTCCGCTCCAGCAAGCCGCCGTGCGGCGGCACGGCGAGGACATCACGATCGTCGCCACCGGGGTGATGGTCTCGCGGGCGCTGGAAGCCGCCGAGCAGCTGCAGACCCAAGGCGTTGATGCCACCGTCATCGATCCGCGCACGCTCAAGCCGCTGGATGAAACGACCATCCTGCAGGCCGTGGCGGCGACCGGCCGGACGCTGCTCGTCCAGGAAGCACCGCGCACCGCGGGATTCATGTCCGAGATCGCCGCGCTGATCACCGAAACCGACACCTTCGGCGCGCTGCGAGCGCCGATCCGCCGCCTGTGCGGACTCGACGTCCCGATTCCCTACGCGCCGCAACTGGAGAAGGCGGCGGTCCCGCAGACGCCGGACATCGTCGCCGCGGCCACCGAGCTCGTGAAGGAGTGGTGATGCGCGAAATTCCGCTCGTCATGCCCAAGATGTCGATGACGATGGAAGAGGGGACCCTCGTCGTCTGGCACAAGGCGATCAACGACCAGGTGCGGGTCGGCGACGTGGTCTGCGAAGTGGCCACCGACAAGGTCGACATGGAGGTCGAGTCGCCGACCGAGGGCACCTTGACGAGGCTGGTCGCCGATCCGGACCAGGTCGTGGCCGTGGGCGATCCGATCGCCTACATCTCCTCGACTGCCGACGACCTGCTCGAAGGCCTGCTCGACGGGCCTGACATGGACGATTCCGGTGAGGACGCTCCGAGCGCGCCGGCTCCGTCGCCCGTAGCGGTGGCGCAGGCGCCCGCCGCCCTGAAACGGGCCGTGCCACTGGCTCGGATCCGAGCCCGCAAGCTCGGCATTGACCTGAACGCCGTCGAAGGCACCGGTGCCGGCGGCACCGTGCGGGTGGTCGACGTGGAACGGACCGCCGCAGCGCAAGCCGTGCAGGGCACCGGCCACAACGGGTCCGCCAACGGGGCGAAGGTCCAGCCAGCGCCGGTGTCCAGCGAGGGCGCAAGTGAGGCGCGACCGGGCACCAACGGCGTGAGCGGGAGCAAGCGGCGCAGCACTCGTGCTGCCGTCGCGCGCAAGATGACCGCCTCCGCAGCCATCCCGCAGTTCACGATCTACCGCGACCTCGATCTGGACGCCGTGGCGCCGCATCGCGGTCGTCGTACGTGGACGACCGTGCTCACCAGGGCGTTCGCGTGCGTGCTGCGGGACATGCCCGAGCTGAACGCGCAATGGGTCGACGACACGAGTCAGCCGCTGGAGACCGTGGCGATCGCGCTCGCCGTGGACACCGACCGCGGACTGCTGGCACCCGTGCTGAGCGATCCCGATGCGACCGGAGTCGAGGAACTCGACCACAGCGTCCGCGACCTCGTCCAGCGGGCCCGCGCCGGGAAGCTCACCGTGGACGAACTGTCGGCGACCGCGTCGTCCACGGTCTCCAATCTCGGTGGGCTCGGCGTCGAGGCCTTCAACGCGCTGCTGACGCCGCCGCAGGCGACCGCTCTGTCGTTGGGCAGCGTCGGTCCGCGGCTGGTGCCCGTTCTCGGCGGAATCGAAACGCGGACGTCGTGCACGGTCGGCCTCACCGTTGATCACCGGGTCGCCGACGGAGCCGACGCGGCACGTGCGCTCGAAGCCCTGCAGACGCTCCTCCGGAACCCCTGGCGACTCGGCCTGGCAACGCCGGGCGAATGAGGCGATGTCGTGCCTCCTCAGAGGGCGTTCGGGCGTTTAGGATGAATAACCTCATTTAGGCTGACCGAGAGGCGATGCAAGTGAGTTCACCGACCGCTGCTGGAGTCGTGCTTGCCAGTGGTGCAGGCACGCGGGTCGGGAGTGCGACCAACAAGGTCTTCCTCCCGGTGGCCGGGCGCCGGGTCGTGTCCTGGGCGATTGAAGCGATGGCCAGGCCGGCAGAGGTCGGTGTCCTCGTGCTGGTGGTGCGGCCCCAGGACCACGATCACGTGCAGTGGGTGCTCGATCGCGAACTCGACCACCTGGACATCGAGATCGTCCACGGCGGCCAGACCCGTCAGGAATCTGAGCTGCACGCACTTCGCCACCTCGCGTCCCGGATCGACGAGGGCTCGATCGACATCGTCCTGATCCACGACGCCGCACGACCGCTCCCGTCCGCGTCCTTGATCGGCGGCGTCGTCCACACAGCTCGGGAGCACGGCGGTGCCGTGCCGGGAATGCGTGATGACACCCTGCGCAGGGTCAACGAGGACGGCAGCATGCTCGACGGGCCTCTGCCCGAGGGGTTGATCCGCGTTCAGACCCCGCAGGGCTTTCGGGCGCGCCCACTCCTGGAGGCCTATGAGAGCGCCGCCCGGGAGGACTTCGTCGGTACCGACACCGCCTCGTGCATGGAGAAGTACTCGGATCTGCCAGTCCACTGGATCGCGGGGGAAGGTACCAACATCAAGATCACCTATCCCGACGACGTGGTCCTCGCCGAGCAACTCCTCGCCGAGTTGAACTCCCAGAACTAGGGTGCGCGGAGGTATGAGCATGAGAAACATCGAGCGGGCGAGCCTTCTGTGCCGCAAATGCGGCGAGGAAGCAACCCACGAGCTGACCTACGCCGGCAATCTCCTCGCTCACACGACCTGCTGCAATTGTGGTCACGCCTCCCATCGCGATGTTTCGAAGCGGTACGCGCGGGACCTCGAGCGGAGGGTGCGGGCCAAGCCTCGGCGCATGCTGCGGAGTTTCCGCAGGCACCCGCTCGCCTACAGCCTGACGGTCGTCCGCGGGCTCACGACCAAGCCCGTGGACATCTGGCATGAGATCAACCTCGCGACGCACGGCAAGTCCAAGCGCAGTGCGAGGCAGCAGTGCCGCTCCGAATCCCGTCGTAGCGACACTGCTCTCTGAGAATCTCCGGAGAGCGCCGCATAAGAGTTCAAATAATTCTAGCGGCACTCCCCAACAATCCATTCAATGAGAATCGCTTTTTGGAAAGTTCGGCAGAGTAAGTGGGCCGAGCGTGGGAGCGTGCGCGCGAATTGCGGAAGGCGCGGTGTGATGGTCTTGCCTGAGGGTCGCAAGCTGCTGCGGTTGGAGGCCCGCAACAGCCAGACTCCGATCGAGAAGAAGCCGTCGTGGATCAAGACCCGCGCGCGGATGGGTCCCGAGTACAAGGAGCTCAAGGGACTCGTCAAGCGCGAGGGCTTGCACACCGTCTGCGAGGAGGCGGGTTGCCCGAACATCTTCGAGTGCTGGGAAGACCGCGAGGCCACCTTCCTCATCGGTGGTGACCAGTGCACCCGTCGCTGCGACTTCTGCCAGATCGACACCGGTAAGCCTGCCGCGCTGGACACCTCCGAACCGCGCAAGGTCGCCGAGTCCGTGCAGGCCATGGGCCTGCGCTACTCCACGGTCACCGGTGTCGCCCGAGACGACCTGGACGACGGCGGGGCCTGGCTCTACGCCGAGACCGTCCGCCAGATCCACGACCTCAACCCGGGCACCGGCGTGGAGCTGCTCATCCCGGACTTCAACGCCGAGCCCGACCAGCTCGACGAGGTCTTCGGCTCCCGTCCAGAGGTGCTCGC
>NZ_JBFAQJ010000068.1:0-21749 GCF_040677225.1 Saccharopolyspora sp. NPDC049357
TGCCCGGCGCCGAACAGCACGAGGCCGCCCACCAGCACCGGCAGCGAACCCGCGTAACCCGGCACCAGCAGGCTCGCGGCCATCGCCAGCCCGGCCTGCTTGAGGGCTTCGAACTCGTCGCGCATCGAGGTGGGCAGGTCGTCACCGATGGTGTCGAACCACTCCTCGATCAGCGGCAGCTCCGCCTTCCACTCCTCGACGTCGACGTGCAGCGCGGTCTCCACGTCCTCGACCGGGGTGTCCAGGCCGGACAGGTCGATCTGGTCGGCGGAGGGAACGCGGCCGATCGCGGTGTCCTCGGCGGCGGCGTTGCCGTCGATGCGCTCGACGATCCACTTGAGCACGCGCGAGTTCTCGCCGAAGCCCGGCCACACGATCTTCTTGCCGGACTCGTCGCGGCGGAACCAGTTGACGTAGAAGATCTTCGGCAGCTTGGTGGCGTCAGCCGACTTGCCGACGTTCACCCAGTGCTGGAAGTAGTCGCCCACGTTGTAGCCGATGAACGGCAGCATGGCCATCGGGTCGCGACGGACCTCGCCGACCTTGCCGGCCGCGGCGGCGGTCTTCTCCGAGGACAGGGTGGCGCCCATGAACACGCCGTGCTGCCAGTCGAAGGACTCGTTGACCAGCGGAACCGTGGTCTTGCGGCGGCCGCCGAACAGGATCGCCGAGATCGGCACGCCGTTCGGGTCGTCCCACTCGGGCGCGAGGATCGGGCACTGCGACATCGGCGTGCAGTAGCGCGAGTTCGGGTGCGCGGCCTTGACGTCCGAGTCCGGGGTCCAGTCGTTGCCGTGCCAGTCGGTGAGGTGCTGGGGGTTGCCCTCCATGTCCTCCCACCAGACGTCGCCGTCGTCGGTCAGCGCGACGTTGGTGAACAGCGAGTTGCCCTGCTCGATGGTGCGCATCGCGTTCGGGTTGGTCTTCCAGTTGGTACCCGGGGCGACGCCGAAGAAGCCGGCTTCCGGGTTCACCGCGTAGAGGCGGCCGTCCTCGCCGAAGCGCATCCAGGCGATGTCGTCACCGAGGGTCTCGACCTTCCAACCCGGGATGGTCGGCTCCAGCATCGCCAGGTTGGTCTTGCCGCAGGCCGACGGGAACGCCGCCGCGACGTAGTGGACCTTGTTCTCCGGCGAGATCAGCTTGAGGATGAGCATGTGCTCGGCGAGCCAGCCCTCGTCGCGCGCCATCGCCGAGGCGATGCGCAGCGAGTAGCACTTCTTGCCCAGCAGCGCGTTGCCGCCGTAGCCGGAGCCGTAGCTCCAGATCAGCCGCTCCTCCGGGAAGTGGGTGATGTACTTGGTGTCGTTGCACGGCCACGGGACGTCTTCCTCGCCCGGCTCCAGCGGCGCACCCACCGAGTGCAGCGCGGGTACGAACTCGGCGTCGGTGCCCAGGCGCTCCAGCACCTTCGCGCCCATCCGGGTCATGATGTGCATCGAGACCACGACGTACTCGGAGTCGGTGATCTCCACGCCCAGCCGCGGCGGGTCGGCGTCGAGCGGGCCCATGCAGAACGGGATGACGTACATCGTGCGACCACGCATGCAGCCCCGGTAGAGCTCGGTCATGGTGGCCTTCATCTTGGCCGGGTCCATCCAGTTGTTGGTGACCCCGGAGTCCTTCTCGTCGACCGAGCAGATGAAGGTCCGCTCCTCGACGCGCGCCACGTCGGACGGGTCGGACGCCGCGTAGAACGAGTTCGGCTTCTTGTCGAGACGCTTGAAGGTGCCGGCCTCCACGAGGCGGTCCGTCATCCGCGTCCATTCGTCCTGCGAACCGTCACACCACACCACACGATCGGGTGTGGTCAGCTCCGCGACCTCACGCACCCACGACAACAGGCGCTCGTGCTTGGTCGGGGCCTGGTCGAGACCGGGGATGGTCACTGCGGTCATCGCGACGTGTCTCCTGACTGGGCGCCACAGCCCGGATTGTTCGCCGACGAGCTCGCCCGCCGACGTTTGCAGGGAAAGCTTCGCCCGGCCCGGAGAGCCGGGCGAAGTGGAAAAGGGATGCATCGAGGCTAACGGGGATAACGGCGCGCAATGAAGATCGGGGTTGTCGGTTCTCTCACAGGAACGATAAGGGAATCGATTCAGTTCGCTTTTCCTTCCGGGTGCTCCCGGAAATCTCATCGCGGGTGCTGCCTGGGCTGCCAGATTTTCCGGCGAAGCGGACACGAGTGCGAACGACCGGTGAACCGGGGATAGCCGCCGAATGGCGGTTGCCGGATGCAGAGTCTGAAGATGAAAAACCGCCCGATGGCCTGAGAATGAGGCCACGGGCGGGTGGTGGAATCACATTCCGTCGTGAATTGCGCGACGCCGCGTCACACCCAGGAGTCGTCCTTCGCGGGACTCGACGGTTCGCCCTCGCACATCGCCGGAGGGGCGGCGTCCGCTGTCGGTGCCGGTGCCGGTGCCGGTGCCGGTGCCGGGGCTGGGGCTGGGGCTGGTGCCGGGGCCTTCGGCTGGAGCTCGGGCTCGTCGAAGGTCCAGGTCGCGTCGTCGGTCGCGGAGGCGAACTCGTTCGGGGCGTACTGACCGTTGTCGCCGATCTGGCCCTGCTCGACGACCGTCCACTCGCCGTCGCCGGTGTGGTGCGAGATGGTCACGTCGCCGGTCTGCGTGATCTCGACGACCTGGTCGGCGGACCCGTCGCCGTCGACGTCGGTGACCAGCACGGTGTTGCCGTTGTCGGACTGCACGACCGCGGTGTCGGCGATGCCGTCGGAATTCGTGTCCTCGGTCGCCGGTCCGACCTGCACGTCGCCCTGCGGGGTGTCCATGACCATCTGCTTGCCGTCGTCCGGACGACCGTCACCGGCACCGCCCGGGTGCTGGTGCGGGGTTTCGGCGGTCCACTCGCCGGTGTCGGCGTGGAACCGCGCCTGGTCGAGGACCTGGCCCTCGTTGCTGATCGACTGCATCAGGTCCGCGTGACCGTCGGCGTTCTCGTCGATGTAGGCGACGTAGCCGTCGTCGGTCATCACCGCGACCGTCTCGTCCAAGCCGTCGCCGTCGAGGTCGTAGTTGGCCTCGGCGGTGTACTCCTCGCCGTCGACGGTGACCTTGATGTCCCCGTCCCCAGCGCCGGTCTCCTCGATGTACACGTCGGCACCCTCCGCCGCCTTCACCTGCAAGCCGTTGGACGCAGCGTAGAGCCCCGGGGTTCCGTCCAGGAACCACCCACCGCCCAAGACCCCCATCTCGTCCCCCGGGATCCGGATTTCAGTGGAACTCGGACCCCCGATTTCCACTGAAATCCGGTTCCCGAATTCAGTGGAAATCCGAAGAAGCGGCCGGTCGGGCGAGGTCAGAGCCGTGGGCGAGATCAGGTGCGGGATCTCCGGGCTGCCTGGAGGTGATCGGTGGAGGTCTCCGGGCGACCAGGCCCCGGTCAGGACACCGTGTCGCGGAGGTTCCTGATGCCGGCGAGGAGGTGTTCGGCCCGTTCCCGGCCGGTGGTGGATTCGGTGAGGCGGCGGTCGACGGTCTGGAGGCGGCGGCTGCGCTCGGCCGCGTCCATCTTCAGGGCCTTGTCCACGTCGCGGAGTTCGCCCTCGATGGCCTCGATTCGCCTGGTCAGCGCGTCGTCGAGGGCCAGCGAGAGCTGCTGCTCGGCTTCGATGAGCTGCTCGGCGACGAGCTGGTCGAGGGCCGATCGGGCGTCGGCGATGGCGTCGGTGAGCCACTGCTTGAGGTGCTGCTTGTCGGCTGCGTGCTTGCGGGTGCGGGCCATCCACCAGCCCGCGCCCAGCCCGAGCACGATCGTCACCGGCAGCACCACCGGGTTCAGCGCCGCGACCCCGAGCCCGGCCAGCGGCATCGCCGCCGCGCGGCCCACGCCCAACCCGCCGGAGACGCCCATGAACACCAGCAGCTTGTCCTCGGCGGTGGGCGGTCGCTTGTCCGGCGGGCGCAGCGCGATCGGAGCCTGCACGCCCCGAGCGAACTGGGAGCGGATCACGTCCAGCTCCTCGGCGGAGAACAGGTCGTTGAGCGCCTGCTCGGCCACGGCCGCGAGCCTGGTCGAGAGCATGGTGGCGATCCGGGTGGAGGCCATCTGCAGCGCGATGTCGACTTGTCGAGGAAGGTCGTTGATGTCCTTGCGCCCGGCGTTGTCGATGGACCGGCGGAACCAGTTCTGCACCTCGCGCACCTGGCGGCTGACCTCGTGGCTGGTCTCCACCCGGGTGCGCTGGATCTCGCCGCGCAGCTTGACCTGCCAGCCCCGGGTCGACGAGCGGCGGGCGGTGCTCAGCTCGTCGCGCCGGGCGCGCAGCGACTCGGCCTCGTCCTCGCCGACTGTCAGCGCGCGCTTCTCGGCCTCCAGGTTCGCGGTGAGCTCGCCCAGCACGCTGGACAGTGCGCGCATCGTGTTGGCCTCGCCGAGCATCGCCGACCGCCCGGCGATGAGCCGTTCGAGCTCGTCGCGCAGTTCGACCACGCCGGACTTCTCGCGCAGCAGCGCCGCGTTGGCGGATTCTGGTGCCTGCGCGGCACGCAGGTGCATGCGCGCGGAGACCGGGAAGATCGGCACCTCGGCGAACCGGGGCGCGTGCTCGGCCAGCAGCTTGCGGTCCTCGGCCAGCACCTGCCGCCAGCCGCGGTGCTGATCGGTCTTGGCCAGGGCGAACAGCACGGTTTCCACGCGTTCGCCGACCTGCTGCAGGAACTCCAGCTCGCCACGGGTGAACGGGGACGAGGCGTCGACGACGAAAAGCAGCGCGGTCGCGGACACGGCCGCCTCGCGGGCGAGCTCGCCGTGCAGCTCCTCCAGCCCGCCGACGCCGGGTGTGTCGACCACGGTCAGCTCGGCCAGCGCGTCCAGGGGCGCGGTGACGCGCACGTAGCGCGGCGGCAGCTGTCCCTCGGGCAGCTCGCGGCCCGCGCTGGTCCAGTTCGGCAGCTCGTCGAGCTCGAAGGGCACGGGATCCTGCTCCCCGGGGTAGCAGGCGTGGGCCGTCCACTGCTCGTCGTGCTCGAACTGCAGGTAGGTGGCGGTGGCGACGTCGGCGTCCACCGGCGAGAGCCCCGGATGCTCCATCAGCGCGTTGACCAGGGAGCTCTTCCCCCGGTTTGTCTCGCCGACGACCACCACGCTGGGCGTGGCCGGGCGACTGCGGCGGACCTGCTCGACCCAGTCCCACGCTGCGGGGTCTGCTTCGCGCAGGAACCCCAGGAGCTTGTCGCGGGTCTGCTTGACCTGCTGGGGAAGCGCAGCGGCGACCGCAACACCAGGTGCCGTCATGCGCGTCCTTTCCGTTCTCGCAGGTCGAAGTTCCCAGGTGGTGGAGGAGCCGATCACGGCACCACGAGCGTCGAAGGTACCCGGATCAGGTGCGGAGTTGGTAGACGGTGACGACCGGGGCTCGCAGGACGCGGTCGTGATCGGCGAAGCCGAGGAGCTCGGTTTCGGCGATGACGCCGTCGAGAGAAGGGTCGTCGGTGGGCAGGGTGCCGCCGGCTTCGTGGAAGGCGGGGTCGAAGCGCTCCCCGTCGGGCCGCAGCGGGGCCACGCCGATGCTCGTGAGCCCGTCGGCGAGCCGTTCGGCGACTCCCGCGCTGCGGGCGCGGTCGACGGCGTACACGCACAGCTGGATGAGCGCGGCGCGGTCGGTCAGCGCCTGCTCCAGCGGATCGATGACGGTTTCGCTGGTCACGGCGGTCATGTCTGTCCCCTGATCGGCGGCAGCGTCGGAAGCCGGGTCACCGGCTTCTGGGAGAACAGACGAACCCGAAAGGGGCTCGGTTCCGCTTCCGAGTGACTTCTTCGGTCGTCGCCAGCCCCGCACGGTGATCACCTGGTTCGCAGTTGCTGCCAGATCAGGAAGTAGGCCCGGTGCACCACGTGCGCGACCCGGCTCTGCGCGGGCGTGGCACCGAAGGAGGAGAAGGACCGCCACCAGTTGGCGCGCTCCAGCGCGAGTTCGATCAGCTCGGCCTGCGGCAGTTCCGGCCGGCCGAGCTGCTCGCCGGGGTCGGTGCTGCCGCCCACCTGCATCACCTCTTCGGCCAGGTCCGGCGGCATCTCCACCGACCCGGCCGCGACCATCGTCAACGCCTCCAGCACGCGCAGCTGGTGGGCCTCCGGCCTGGCCAGCAGCCCTTCGATCGCGTCGTGCACCTTCTGGCGCTCGTCGCCGTCGCCGGAGGACTGCGCGAGCGCTGTGATCGACGCCAGCGCGGCCGCGGCCTTGATGCCGTCGGCGCGCGCCCGGAACACCGAGTCCAGCCGGCCCAGCACCGATGCCAGCCCGGAGGCGTCGCGGATTCGCCGGCGCAGCTCACCGGCGGTGATGTCGGGCTGGGCGTCCAGCGCGTCCAGCGCGCAGCGCACGCCGTGCAGGTCCATCCGCTCCAGCAGGTGCGCGCGGGTGCCGGCCGGGACGTCGCACTCCCAGCTGGTGAACAGGTCCGCCGACAGCAGCAGGGTCTCCCGCGTCGACTCGTCGAGCTGGGCCAGCGAGCGCAGCGCCTCGGCGTCCGGGGCGGTGAAGCCGCCGGTCTCGGAGGTCTCGGCGAGCAGCCCGATCACCGGCAGCACGTCGGCGACCTTGGGTTTGAGCAGTTCCGACTGCTTGGTGGCCAGGATCTCGGCGGCCTTCCACACGTCGTCGTCCGCGCCGTCGACGGTATCGGCCTCGATCATGTCGGCCTTGTTGAGCAGCGCGATCGCGTTGACCGGACCGGCTTCGCGGCTCGCGGTCGCGGCGGTGAAGGCGGCCAGCGCCTGCTCGTCGTCGGCGCGCACGCCCTGGGTGACGACGTAGAGCACCGCCTCCGCACCGATCACGGCGTCGCGGGAGACCGGGTCGAGCTGCTGGGTGCCCAGCGCCTGCTCGGTGCGCGCGACCGAGGCCGAGTCCAGCGATCCCAGTCCCGGGGTGTCGATCACGGTCAGATCGCGCAGCACCGCGTTGGTCAGGTAGGCCTCCAGGTGGGAGACCTCGTCGAAGTCCACGCCCAGGTCGGCGGGGATGCCGCCGCCGGGGTCGAACGGGATCGCCTGCTTGCGGCCGTCGTGGAAAACGACCTCGACCCGGTCGACGGTGCCGTACTGGAAGCGGGTCACCAGCCGGGTGCACTCACCGACGTCGGTGGGCGCGACCCGCCGTCCGATCATGGCGTTGACCAGCGTGGACTTGCCGGACTTGATCCGGCCGGCGACGGCGACCTGCAGCGGGGCGCCGAGCCTGCGCAGCACCTCGTCGAAACCTTCGGCGGTCTTGTCGGACAGCTGCGGTTGCAGTCCCGCGCACAGCCGGGCGACTGCGGCCGACAACGGGCCGGCCCAGCTCTGCTGCTCGGGTGCCGTGTTCAAGGTTCCCTCTCGATGGAGTCAGACATTCCGGACTTCCCGGGAATCCGCCCGCACCATCCTGCCACGCCCCGCCACCCCTCCGGTCGCAGTCCACAAAGGACGATCGGCGACCGGTTCTTCCGGCCGGGCGCGAGCTGTTCGTGGACGCGGCGGAGTCGCTCAGGCCCTGCCGCCCGCACCGCCGAGGAGGCGACTTCTCGCCAGGCCCTAGCCTGCGAACGTGAGCGTTGACTTCAAGCCCGACCTCGTCGCCCTCGACATCGACGGAACCCTGCTGAACCCGGACACCGACACCATCTCCGACGCCGTCAAGGCCGCCGTGCGCCGCGCGGTGGACTCCGGCGCGCAGCTGGTCCTGGCCACCGGGCGCACCTTCCTCGGCACCGCGCCCGTGCTCGACGAGCTCGGGCTGACCAGCGGGTTCGCGCTGTGCTCCAACGGCTCCGTGCTGGTGGACGTGGCCCGTCGCGAGCCGGTCTCGGTGGCCTCGTTCGACGCGACGCCGGTGCTGCGGGCGCTGCAGGAGCACCTGCCGGGCGCGATCTTCGCCGCCGAGGACGTCGGGGTCGGCAACCTCGTCTCCGCCCCGTTCGACCCCGACAAGCTGCACGGCCCGCAGCGGATCACCCCGGTCGACGAGCTGACCACCCACCCGGTGCCCCGGCTGATCGCGGAGTGGACGGCGCACGACCCCGCTGAGCTCGCCGAGACGCTCGCCGGCGTCCAACTGCCGAACTGCACGATCTCCGTCGACACCTACGAACCGTGGGTCACCGTCGTCCCGGAGGGGCTGTCCAAGGGTGCGGCGCTGGAGAAGCTGCGCACCGAGCTCGGCATCGCCGCGGGTTGCACGTTCGCCGCGGGCGACGGCACCAACGACTTCGAGATGCTGAGCTGGGCGGCCCGCGGCGTCGCGATGGGCCAGGCACCCCTGGACCTGCGCGCCACGGCCGACGACACGATCGGCACGGTCGCGGAAGACGGTCTCGCCGTCGAGCTCAACCGCCTCTTCGCCTGAGCGCCTGTTCTCGCAGCCCGCGGCTCCGCCGTCGCGAGCGGCCCGCGACCCGCCCTGAAAGTCCACTGTGGATCAAAAAGGCAGGACCGGGGTGCTGCTCCGGGACAACCCCGAGGTGCGTCATCCTCGGAGTCGATTCACTACTACCGGCACGGCTCCGCGTCCCAGCAACAGGAGTGATCATGATCGAGGCGAGTGGCCTCACCAAGCGCTACGGCCAGAAGGTGGCGGTGGACGACCTGTCGTTCACGGTCAAACCCGGTCACGTCACCGGGTTCCTCGGCCCCAACGGCGCGGGCAAGTCCACGACGATGCGGATGATGCTCGGGCTGGACAACCCCACGTCCGGCGAAGTGCGCATCAACGGCAAGCGCTACAGCGAGCTTCGCAACCCGCTGCGCACCGTCGGCGCGCTGCTGGACGCCAAGTGGGTGCACCCCAACCGCTCGGCCCGCGCGCACCTGCGGTGGATGGCGCGCTCCAACGGGATCGCGATGCAGCGCGTCGACGAGGTCCTGGAGCAGGTCGGGCTGACCGACGTCGCCCGGCGCAACGCGGGAGGGTTCTCGCTGGGGATGTCGCAGCGCCTGGGACTCGCGACCGCGCTGCTCGGCGACCCCGAGGTGCTGCTGTTCGACGAGCCCGTCAACGGCCTCGACCCGGAAGGCATCCACTGGATCCGCCGGTTCATGCAGGGCCTGGCCGCCGAAGGGCGCACCGTCTTCGTCTCCAGCCACCTGCTGTCGGAAATGGCGCTGACAGCCGAAGAGCTCGTCGTCATCGGCCGCGGCAAGCTGATCGCGCAGTGCAGCACCGCCGAGTTCGTCGACAACGCGGGCAGCAGCTCGGTCCTGGTGCGCTCGCCGGAAGCCCCGCAGCTGCAGAAGCTGCTCGGCGACGAGCAGATCACCGTCCGCTCCTCGGAGGCCGACCGCCTGGTGGTCGACGGCGCGACCACCGATCAGATCGGTGAGCTGGCCGCGCAGCACCAGATCGTGCTGCACGAGCTCACCGCGCAGCGCGGTTCGCTGGAAGACGCGTTCATGCAGATGACCAGCGACTCCGTGGAATACCAGACCACGCTCGGCGAGGCGACCGAGCTGACCGCCCAGGGGGTGGCCCGATGACGTTGCTCGCCGTCGAGCGCATGAAGCTCTTCTCCACCCGTTCCCCGTGGTGGTGCATGTTCCTCGCCCTCGCGCTGCCGATCGGGTTCACCGCCCTGATCGCCGCCGTCTCCGACGGGATGTCGCTTAGCACGACGCAGTTCGGCTACCAGTTCGGGCTGATGGTCACGCTGGTGCTGGCCGCGCTGGCGATCACCACCGAGTACCGGTTCGGCACCATCCGCGCGACCTTCCAGGCCGTGCCGAACCGAACCGCGGTGCTGCTGGCCAAGACCGCGGTCGTCGCGGTGCTGGCGCTGATCATCGGCGAGATCGGCGCGTTCGGCTCGTGGGCGATCTCCACGGTGCTGCAGCCCAGCTCGGACCTGGCGATCACCACCGCCGAGCAGTGGCGCGAGATCGCCGGTGTCGGGCCGGTGTTCGCGTTCTCCGCGATCCTGGCGGTCGGCGTCGGGATGCTGGTGCGGCAGACCGCGGGCGCGGTGACCATCCTGCTGCTGTGGTCGCTCATGGTGGAGAGCCTCATCGCGCTGGTGCCCGAGGTCGGGCAGGACATCCAGCGGTGGATGCCCTTCGTGATGGCCGACCACTTCCTCAAGGGCGGCGTGAACACGGCCGTCGACATGCCGCTGGGGCCGTGGGGAGCGCTCGCGTACTTCGCAGCCGTCACGGTGGGTGTCTGGTTGATCGGATTGGCCGTGACGCACCGGCGCGATGCCTGACCAGCAGATTTGATCATGACTCCGAAACACCTTGATCAAATCGGCTAATCCCCAGCTGGGCCCGGGATAGCAAAACGTTACCGAGCCCGGCCGAGAGTCTGATCACGCCGACCGATAGGATCGACTTGCAAGATCGAGCGGTCGCCATCGGCACGCCGATCGCACCGGGTCACATTGGACACGGTGCGTCAGCGGCGGATCACCCAGTGGTTCGAGAACGCTGAAGCACAACCAAAGACGACCGACTGCAGTAGCGCTCGGGGGCGCCGGCGGTCGGGACGGGGGAGGGCCCCGGGCTGTCATTCGGGGGATGGCCCGGGGCCCTGTGCTTTCTACGCTTCCCACGTCCAACCCACCCCAGTTCGTTCAGTTTTTCTCGGGTGGATGAGATGTCTGGTCTCACCTTGCTTGGCGGTGCGGGTGGCGGAACCTGAGGCGGCCCTCCTGCTCCGGGCGCGCCGACTCATGTATGCCAATACACCACGTCGACACGTCCTCACAGGAGAACCGCCTCAGAACCCGCGGCGGTGCCGGTTGAGTCCCGCACTTGAAGCGGCGGCTTGCGCCGCATTTCCCAACAGCTGGTGGCTGCTAGACCATCGGGCGGACGACCAGGACTGGGCAGGCTGCGTGGCGGACGCACTGCTCTGCGACGGATCCGAGCATCAGGCCGGAGAACCCGCCTCGACCGCGGTGGCCGACGACCAGGAGGTCCGCGCCCCGGGAGGCCGAGAGCAGGGCTTGCGGCGAGGGCGAGTGGACCACGTGGATCTCCACGGTGACCTTCGGCGGGTCGCCGAGGTTGTCGGCGACGAGCTTCGCCGTGTCCCGCTCCACTTCCTGCTGGAACGCTTCGGTGCTCGGGACGGCGTTGGGCGGGCAGTCGGCGGGACGCGGTGCCGTGCGCAGGCTCCAGGCCCGCACGACGTGCAGCACGGCGTTGCGGCGCTCGGCCTCCTCCGCGGCCACGATGAGGGCTCGCAGCGACGACGCCGAGGTGTCCAGGCCCGCGACGACTCCGCTGTTGATCTCCACGCGTTGGAACGTCTGATCCGGCACGCCTCTACTCCAACCGCCACGGCTCCCGTTGTCGAGCCAGCGTCCATTAGGTCAACCGAACGAGTTTTTCATGTGATTGCAATCACATTTTACACGCTTGTCTCATTCGTCGGTTTGGCTGTGGTAAGGCATAAGTAGAGGTGTCCCGCAACCAGCGTCGTTTGGGGGCATGCGCTGGCCGTGGGCGAGTACTTCAGCTCGCGTCTATCTCCACCACAAGAGGAGTGGGCCACATGCTGTCTTCACAAGAGCGCGCTTCGATCGACGTACGCGGCGGCGGTCGCGCCAAGCACATCGGCGACGACGTCCAGCTGGAGCCGGTTCCGCGGCTCGAGTGGTCGCTGGCGACCGAAGCCCACCCGCCCGCCACCGAGGCCGCGACACCCGCATCGCTGCGGGGAAGCTGGATCCACACCGCTTCCGAGCGGCAGGTCCTGGAACTCTTCCGGAAGCTCCACGGCGCCAAGCGCCAGCTGCCCGCGCCCTGGTGGCTGCGCGCGCTCGATCGCGGCGACCTCGCTTCCCGCGCCGAGGCGTTCCAGATCGAGGACGAGGTGCACGCCGTGCTCTCGGCCCGATCTGGCTGGGTCTTCGTCCCCTGGGTCGGCATCAGCGAAGCCGGGTACTGGGAATACGCCCCGTCCGACCGCGGCTCGGTGAAGATGCCCACCACCGTCGTCCTGACCGACGAGCACGACGGCTGGCTGAACGTCGTCCCCGCCTACCGCGACGAGGAACCGCTGCCCGTGCCGACCAGCACGACCAAGCTGCTCTCCCTGCTCCCGCAGGTCGAGGTGTGGTGAGCCGCTAGCCGAACACGCGGTGGTCGGGGGCCGCCGCCGGTTTGCGATAATTCTTCCTCGTGAATTCTCCTGACCAGCAGGTTCCGTTCCGCCGCACCGTCGTCAGCTACGTCCAGCGGGGCGAGCGGATGACCGTGGGCCAGCAGCGGGCCTGGGATCGCCACTGGGCGGAGCTCGGCTCCGAAGTCACCGCGCTGCCCGAGGGGCCGTTGGACGTGGAGTCCTGGTTCGGTCGTTCCGCGCCCGTGGTGCTGGAGATCGGCTCGGGCATGGGCGAGACGACCGCGCAGCTCGTCGCGGCTCAGCCGGACGTCAACTACCTGGCGGTCGAGGTCTACAAGCCCGGTCTGGCCCAGCTGATGCTGCGCGCGGAGAAGCTGGAGGTCTCCAACCTCCGCCTGCTGCGCGGCGACGCGATCGTGCTGCTGCGCGAGCACGTCGAGCCGGGATCGCTGGACGAGGTGCGGATCTACTTCCCGGACCCGTGGCCGAAGAAGCGCCACCACAAGCGCCGCCTGGTCCAGCCGGAGTCGGTCGAGCTGATCACGTCGCGGTTGCGCCCCGGCGGCGTGCTGCACCTGGCCACCGACTGGGAGAACTACGCCGAGCAGATGCGCGAGGTCTGCGAGGCCGAGTCGCAGCTGAGCAACCGCTACGCCGACGAGCCCGGCGGCTGGGCCCCGCGTCCCGACTGGCGTCCGGTGACGAAGTTCGAGAACCGCGCGCACGACGAGGGCCGCGAGATCCACGACCTGATCTACGAGCGGGTCTGACTCCTGATGGGCGATCCTTGATCGGCCGAGATGTTCACTCGAATGGTCGATCAAGGATTCCGTCAATCGCGTCGAAACTAGTTACATCGGGTCAACGGCCACCTGTTCGTGGCGGCTCAAGATCACCGGAAAGAGAACGGCTCTGAGCTGCCCAGTCAGCAGGTTTCGCGACTACGTTTGCGCGGCGTGACGGCTATTCGCGAGGAACTCATCCCGAGCCAGACGGGCCCGTCGGAAACCGCCGCCGAGGACTTCCTGCGCTCCTTCCACTCCGCCCACCCCGAAGCCGGTTCCCTGCGCGAACGGCTCGCCGAAGTGCGGCGCAGCATCGCCGAGACCGGCACCTACCGGCACACCACCGCAGAGCTCTCCTACGGAGCCCGCGTCGCGCTGCGCGACAGCGGCTGGTGCACCAGCGGCTTGCCCTGGCGACGGCTCAAGGTGCGCGACCTGCGCGGCCTGCGCAACGCCTCGGCCATCGCGAGCGAGTGCTTCGAACACCTGCGGCTGGCCACCAACGCCGGCCGCATCCAGCCGCTGATCACCGTCTTCGCCCCGGACTCCCCCGAGGCGTCCGGCCCCCAGATCTGGAACGAGCAGGTCGTCCGCTACGCCGGGTACTCACTGGCCGACGGCGGCGTCCTCGGCGACGCCCGCTACCAGGGCTTCACCGCGAAAGCGCAGAACCTCGGCTGGAAACCCCCGGCGGAGCGAGGTCGCTTCGACCACTTGCCGCTGGTCGTCGAGACCGAGCACGAGGGCGTCACGCTCGCCCCGCTGCCGCGCGACGTAGTCCAGGAAGTCCCGCTGGAACACCCCGAGCACCGCTGGTTCGGCGAACTCGGGCTGCGCTGGCACAGCGTCCCGCTGATCAGCAACATGCAGCTGCTCATCGGCGGGGTCCGCTACCCGGCCGCACCGTTCAACACCTGGTTCGTGGGCACCGAGATCGGCACCCGCGGCCTGGCCGACGACCACGCCTACGGCCTGACCCGGCAGGTCGCCGAACGGCTGGGCATGGACACCTCCACCGAACGCAGCCTGTGGCGGGACCGGGCGATCGTCGAGATCAACCGCGCCGTGCTGCACTCCTTCGACGCCGCTCGCGTCACGATCACCGATCACCACAGCGAAGCGCTGCACCGGCTCGAATGGCTGCGCTCGGGACGCCGCCCCGGCGGGTCCGCACCGGCGTTCACGGTCAGCAAGGCCGCGGCCCGCCGAGCCAGAAGCGGATCGGACGATCGACCAGTGCCGGAGGCGCGGGTAACCGCCCGCCGGGAACCGGCCGCAGCTGAGCAGGACGCGTCTCCAGAAGAGCGAAATCGCCCCCGCTACGACGTTCTTGCCCGGATGAGCCGCCGTTGTCTGGGCACGGACCTGCCCCAGGAGTGAAGCGGTTCTCGCGGCGCTCGCGCTCCCCACCGCCGTAGTTCTCCAGCAGGTCCTGCAGCACGGAGCTCAGCGCCATCAGCAGCAGTGCGATCATCGCGATGGCGGCGGCGATGGCGGTCATCGTGGTCTCGAACATGGTGAACCTCCCCGACTCGGGTTCGTCGCTCCCAGCGTGGCTGCTGCGATGCCTCGGGCGGATCGGCCAGCTGGGGATGTTTTCCCTGATCATTCGGTTGGCCCATCAGGGCTCCGCCCCTAAGGGCGGGCCTCGGTGCGGCCTGGTTCAAGATTCGGGCATCGGCGCGAGAACCGGTATCGGCCTGCAGGCCAGCAATCGAGCCGCTCAGATCGGCCGATCGGCCAGGTCGTGTTGACCTTTCGGCCAAGGCCGCGGCGGCCGGGGAACGAGGCCGTCCGGTTGCGGATCGCGGTGCGGCAGAATGCGGTCATGCCGACCGCACTCCGCCTGCACGCACCGATGGCCCTGCCTTGCGACCCGACCTGCTCGGTCGTCCGGGACGCGGTCGTGGACGTCGACGACACCGGCCGCATCAGCTATTGCGGCCCTCGCCAGGGCGCACCGGAGCGGTCCAACGACGTGGTCGTCCGCGAATGCGGCGGAATCCTGCTGCCCGGCCTCATCAACGCCCACGCCCACAGCCCGATGACCCTGCTGCGCGGCATGGGCGCGGACCTGCCGCTGCTGCGCTGGCTCAACGAGGTGATCTTCCCGGCCGAGGCCAGGCTGCGGCCGTCCGACGTGCGCGCGGGCATGGAGCTGGGATGCGTGGAGATGCTGCGCGCGGGCATCACCACCAGCGCGGAGATGTACTTCATCGCCGAGTCCATGGTCGAGGCGACGCTGGCGGTCGGTTCTCGCGCGGTGCTGGCCTCCGCCGTGATCGACACCCCGGCCCTGGAGGCGCTCGGCGGTTGGCGCGGCGCGGTCGAGGGCATCGACCGCTGGATCGACGCCGACGGCCTGCGCTTCGGCCCCGGCGAGCGCATCGAGCTGGCCTACGGCCCGCACTCGGCCTACCTGCTGCCGCCGGAAGCCCTGCAGACGATCGGGGAGTCCGCGCAGCAGCGCAACGCCCTGGTCCACACCCACGTCGCGGAAACCCTCGCCGAGGACACGGCCCAGCGCGAGGAGTACGGCTCGGTCCCGGCGCTGCTGGACAAGCTCGGCGTTCTCGAAGGCCGGGTCGTCGCGGCGCACGGCGTGCACCTCAGCGACGATGACATCGAGCTGTTCGCGCGGCGCGGCGTCGGTGTCGCGCACTGCCCGGGTTCCAACGCCAAGCTCGCCTCCGGTACCGCCCGGCTGGTCGAGCTGCTGGCGGCGGGCGTGCCGGTGGGACTGGGAACCGACGGGCCGTCCAGCAACGACGACCTCGACCTGTGGGAAGAGGTGCAGCTCGCGGGCCTGTTCGCGCGCACGGTCACCGGCGACGCGACGGCGCTGAGCGCGCGGGCCGCACTGCTGGCCGCGACCCGCGGTGGTGCCGAGGCCCTGCACCGCGACGACATCGGTGCGCTCGAACCCGGCCGCTGGGCCGACATCGTGCACCTCGACGTCGACAACCCCGCTTTCGCAACGGGTCTGGACGCACCCGACGAGCAGGTGATGTCGAACGTGGTGTGGGCAGCGGGTTCGCGCAGCGTGCGCGACGTGTGGGTCGCAGGCGAGGAGGTCCTCAGCGACCGCGAACCCACCCGAGTCGACCGCCGCACGGTCCAAGCGGCGGCCCGCACCGCCGCCCAGCACGTCCGGGGCTGAACACGACGGAGCCCCGGACCGCGCAGGCCCGGGGCTCGATGTGAGGGATCAAGCGGCGGCGGGGCGCACGATGATCTCGGTGAGGTGCGAGTCCGGTGTGGCGTTGACGGCCGAGATGATCGGCTTGGCCACGGACTCGGGACGCAGGTAGCGGTCGGCCTCGAAGGTGCCGCCTTCCTGCTCGCGGACGGAACGCTGCATGTCGGTCGCGGTCCGGCCGGGGAACACCGAGGTCACGCGCACGCTGTTGGCGGCTTCCTCGGCGCGCAGCACGTCGGCGAACGCGCGCAGCGCGAACTTGCTGGCCGCGTAGGCACCCCAGTTCGGCTTGGCGCTCAGGCCGGCGCCCGAGTTGACCAGCACGACGTGGCCCTGCGCGGCGCGGAGCTGGGGCAGCAGCAGGCGGGTGAGTTCGGTGACGGCGAAGAGGTTGACCTCGAAGGTGCGCCGCCAGGAATCGCCGGTGGCGTCGGCGATGTGGCCGAGCTCGACGAGTCCGGCGCAGTGCACCAGGACGTCGACTCGCTCGATGTCGGTCGCGGCGTCCGCCAGAGCGGCGTGGTCGGTGAGTTCCACCGGCCACTCGCGGGCGGCGCCGGGCAGGTCGTTGATCAGGGTCTGGATGGCGTCGGTGTCGCGGCCGCCCAACAACAGGTCATGAGTGTTGGACAGCTCACGCGCGACCGCGGCACCGATACCTCGTGAGGCGCCGGTGACCAGGGCAATCGGGCGTTCGGGCATGCCTGTAACGCTACAGGTGGCATATTTCACCGGGGCTATCGGCCGTCCCAACCTCCGGTCGGGTCTTGACCTGGTGGGCGGGCTGCGCGTATGCCCATCCGGTGAGCAGCGCCAACGTAGTCTCTGCGGAGATGCAGAACCGGATCCTGCGCAAGGTCGCGGTCCGGCTGATGCCCTTCCTGTGCCTCCTTTACTTCGTCAACTACCTGGACCGGGTCAACATCGGCTTCGCCGGCCCGAACGGCATGAACGACGAACTGGGCATGACCGCAACGGTCTTCGGGTTCGCCTCCGGCATCTTCTTCCTCGGCTACCTCGTGCTGGAGGTGCCGAGCAACCTCGCCCTGCACCGCTTCGGCGCCCGCAAGTGGCTGGCCCGGATCATGATCACCTGGGGGATCGTCGCGACCGTGATGGCCTTCGTGCCCAACGCGACGACGCTGGTGGTGCTGCGGTTCCTGCTGGGTGTGGCCGAGGCCGGGTTCTTCCCGGGCATCATCCTGTACCTGACGTACTGGTTCCCGGCGGTGCAGCGGGCGAAGGCCGTCGCGCTGTTCATGGCCGCGGTTCCGGTCTCCAGCGCCATCGGCGCGACCGTGTCGAGCGCGCTGATCAGCGGCGGACACGGCGTTTTCGGCCTGTCCGGCTGGCGGTTCATGTTCCTGGTGGAGGGCGTGCCGGCGATGCTGCTGGCGGTGGCGACCTGGTTCTACCTGACCGACCGGCCGGAGCAGGCCAAGTGGCTCAAGGACGAGGAACGCGAGTGGCTGTCCGGTCAGCTGGAGGCCGAGCGCGCCGAGACCGAGGCCGCGCACGCGTGGCCGCTGCGCAAGGCGCTGACGCACCCGCGGATCCTGGCGTTGGCGTTCGTCTACTTCGGCATCGCCTACGGCCTGTACGCGCTGGGCTTCTTCCTGCCCACGATCGTCAAGGGCTTCGAGCAGCAGTACGGCACGGATCTGTCCACGATGGAATCCGGCCTGGTGACGGCGGTTCCGTACGTGATCGGTGCGGTGGCGATGGTCCTCTGGGCCGCGCACGGCGACCGCACCCGCGAGCGGGTCTGGCACGTGGCGCTGCCGATGCTGATCGGCGGTGTGTCCATCCCGATCGCGCTGTACCTGGGCAACCCGTTCATGGCGATGGTCGCGGTGACGATCTGCGCGGTCGGCGTCTGCGCCGCTCTGCCGACGTTCTGGGCGCTGCCCAGCAACTTCCTCGCCGGCGCCGCGGCAGCGGGCGGCATCGCGCTGATCAACTCGCTCGGCAACATCAGCGGCTTCGCGGCCCCCTACATCACCGGAGCCCTGGCCGACGTCACAGGCTCCCAACGCTCCGGTCTCTGGGTCGTCGGCATCGTCATGATCGCCGCCGCCATCACGGTCATCGCCCTCCGCGCCGTCCCCAAGGAGTCCACCACCTCCCGAGGCTGATCTCGTCCAGTCGACAGGATTTCAATGGAACTCAGATCCCCGATTTCAATGGAAGTCGGGATCGGGTTTCAGTGGAAGTCAGGTCCCCGACTTCAGTGGAAGTCCGGTCCCTGATTTCAGTGGAAGTCCGGAACCTAATTTCCATTGAAATCCGGTCACCTGAGGTGACCACTAGGACCCGGGGGCTGGAACGCAACGAGGGCCCCCGGCCGTTGTGGCCGGAGACCCCCGCGCTCGCAAGGTGGATCAGCCGCGGCCGATCTCACCGCCGTCTTCACGCCAGATCGCCACGACCGACGGACGCGGCTGCGAGGTGCCGCCGTCCGGCCAGTGCGATGCCGGGTTGCCGGCGCTGTGCCCGTCGATCTCGCCCGGGTGCTGCACCGACACGGTCACCAGCTTGTCGCGCACCACGGGGCCGCAGGCCTCGGCGCCCTTGGGCACGGTCAGGAACTGCTTGACGAAACCGCGCTCCGGCCCCGCGACGGGCACCGCGAACAGGCCGTCGTTGGATTCCAGCGCGTTGCCGTCGGTGGAGATCCACAGGTTGCCGTGGCGGTCGAAGGCCACGTTGTCCGGGCAGGAGATCGGGCTGACCTCGGACTTGTCGAACCCGCCGAAGTAGGTGCTCGGGTCGTTCGGGTCGCCGCACACCAGCAGCAGGTTCCACCCGAACCGGGTGCCCGTGGTGTCGTCGTCGACCTCCAGCACGTGGCCGTGCTTGTTGCCGACGCGCGGGTTGGCCTCGTCCGGACCCGCGTTGCCCTCGGTGCCGCGGTTCTTGTTGTTGGTCAGCGCGCAGTAGACCTTGCCGTTGACCGGGTTGGGCTGGATGTCCTCCGGGCGGTCCATCTTGGTGGCGCCGACCGCGTCGGCGGCAAGGCGCGTGAAGACGTAGACCTCCTCGGCGGTGAAGCCGGGGACGAAGGACTCCTTGCCGCTGGCCAGCGGAATCCACTCGCCGATGCCGTCGAACTTGCCGTCGGCGGGCAGCTTGCCGGTGCCGTCGATCTCGCCCGCCGGGCTGTTGCCGGTGAACTTCGCGACGTAGAGGGTGCCGTCGTCGAGCAGGGCCATGTTGTGCCGGCGGGCCAGCGCGGTGGTGCCCGACTTGACCTTGCCGTTGGAGACGAACTTGTAGATGTAGTCGAAGCGCTCGTCGTCACCGGTGTAGGCCACGACGCGACCGTCGTCGGCGATCTGAATCGCGGCGCCCTCGTGCTTGAAGCGGCCGAGCGCGGTGTGCTTGACCGGGGTCGAGGTCGGGTCGTGCGGGTCGATCTCGACGATCCAGCCGAACCGGTTGACCTCGTTGGGCTCCTGCGCGATGTCCCAGCGCTTGTCGAATCGCTCCCACTTGCGGGTGCTGGCGGTGCCTTCGAAGCCGTAGCGGCCGAGGCGCTCCTTGGCGACCGGGTCGGTGACCGTGTCGGCGTTGGCGAAGTACTGGTTGAAGTTCTCCTCGCCGGACAGGATCGTGCCCCACGGGGTGAGGCTGCCCGCGCAGTTGTTCTGGGTGCCGAAGGCCGTCGTGCCGGTCTTGTCGACCGAGGTCTTCAGCAGGTCGCTGCCCGCTGCGGGTCCGCGCAGCTCGAACGGGGTGTTGAGGGTGATGCGCCGGTTGAAGCGGCTCGTCGCCGGCTTGAGGCTGCCGTCGTCCTGACGCTTGACGAGCACCACCGACAGACCGTGGGCGGCCCAGGCGATCTTGGCCTGCTCCTCGGTGGGGTTGTTCTCGTCGTAGCCGAGGAACATGTGCGACTCGGTGGTGTACTCGTGGTTGCACACCAGCAGGCTCTCGGCGCCGGTCGAGTCGAGCGCGATGAGCTCGGCGAAGTCGTTGTTGTAGCCGAACTGCTTCTCCTGCGCGGCGGCGCTCTGGTTGGCGAAGTCGAACTCGGGCGCGCCTTCGACGACCGGGTCGCCCCAGCGGATCACCACGCCCTGCTGGTAGCCGTCGGCGATGACCACGGCGTCTTCGGTGTTGGGCGCGACGGGCGCGAAGTCGGTGCCGGGCACGGCGCCTCGGGTCGACGCCGGCTTGGGCGCCGCGGCGGCGGTGCCGTTGAGCATGGCCGCGCCGCCGACGGTCAGCGCGAGCGCGCCGGTGGCCTTCAGCGCGCCACGACGGCTGAGCACGGCCTCGACGATGTCACCGAAGTAGGCGTTGCCGGAGGTGTTCGGCGCCTCGTGCTGGCAGGCGTTGCCGCAGCGGTACTTGCAGGTGACCGAGGAACGGCTGGCGCTGTGGTGGGAGATGAGAGGGAGCGGGATGACCCGCCCGCTGTCCTGTCGGGAAGACAAGCGGACCTCCATGGGATTGGTCGGAACACCCGAACGTTAGACAGATCGGGCGATGTACTCGGTACATCCGGGTGAACAGGAGCCGAACAGGCAACGCAGAGTCGCCGACGCTGTGCCGGGTTGCCGTGGTCCTGACCCTCGGCACGGGGCGTTGGTCCGAACCGTCCGTGATCGATGTCTGTTCTGCCTGGTCAGTTCGGACCAGAACTGCCCGCTGTCCCTCCCTGGACGCCGAGCCGCGAAAAATCGGTTTCGGGTCGAGGTGGAGGCTTGTAGGTTTGCCGACATGGGGCTTTGTGCTGCTGTTTTCTTCATCCGGCTGCGTTCCGCCTAGGCGGCGCGGCCAGTAGATCGCGTCGCCGTTCGCGTCCGGGTCTCGTTCCCTGACGCGCGGTCGATGCTGCGGAAGTTCACCCGCCGGCCTGCGCGCGCGAGATCCGGTTTCCCACCCGGCTCGCGAGTGCAGGAGCAGTCCCCATGCCCTACCGCCGCAGGTCGGCGCGCGATCGTGCGCGCCGCGAACTCGGCCAGAACTTCCTGATCAACCCCGGCGCGGCCCGCCGCATGGCCCGCGCGCTGACGCCGTCGCAGGACCTCGTCGTCGAACTCGGGGCGGGCCGCGGCGCGCTGACCCGAGAGCTCGTCGAGCTCGGGCGCCCGGTGACCGCGGTCGAGCTCGACCCGCGCTGCGTCGAGCGCCTGAGCGCGGAACTCCCGCAGGTGCGCCTCCACCACGGCGACATGCGGGAGTTCCGGTTCCCGGAGAAACCGCACGCCGTGGTCGGCAACCTGCCGTTCGGTCTCACCACGACGATGACCCGCAACCTGCTCACCACCCAGAACTGGACCGAAGCGGTGCTGCTGATCCAGCACGAGGTGGCGGGCAAGCGGGCGAGGGGCGGCAGTCAGCTCAACGCCCAGTGGTCGCCCTGGTTCGAATTCCGGCTGCTGGGCGAGGTTCCGGCGCAGCACTTCCGGCCGATCCCGGCGTGCAGCGGCGGAATCCTCCACATCACCAGGCGGCAACTCCTCCCGGTGGAGCGCAGGAGCGACTACCAGGACTTCGTGCGAGCCGTCTACCAGGCGAGGGGTCGATCGCTCGCGGAGATGATCCGCAACGTCACCGGCCACCGCGTCCACGGCCTGCCGCCTCTGCCGAAAGACCTGACACCGCAGGCCTGGGTGCGGCTCTACCGGCGGATCAGGAGCTGATCGGGAGGCGAACCGGAGCCGGGACACCGAGAACCGCGAGCCCGGCACGTGGC
>NZ_JBFAQJ010000069.1:0-18450 GCF_040677225.1 Saccharopolyspora sp. NPDC049357
CGAGCCGGGGGACGTGGCGGCGGCGATCGCCGTCCGCGTGCGGGCGTGGCGCTCCGCGGCCGTGGACGCCGGGTTCTCGCTGACCGCACCCGAGGGACGGTGCCGTCACAGACGGCGGACCGCGGGTCAGGCGTGCTGGGTGAAGCCGACCTGGCCGGGAAGACGGCTCGGGGCGTAGCCGAGCTTGGAGAGCGTCTCGTCGGCGTTGGCGTACGTGGTCCCGATCTTGTAAATGTCGCGCGCCTCCTTGCCGGTGGCGACTTCACGTCCGAGCTCCTTCGCGACCCGCACGAGCTGCTGGACCTGCTGAGCGGAGGTCATCTTCTGCCCCTTGCGACCCCAGATGGTGTCCTCGTTCCCGCAACGGGTGTGCAGGCCCATCGCGATCGCCATCGCGTTGACTGGCAGCACGCTGCGCATGAGGGTTTCGAGGGACAAGCACGCCCCGTCCGGGACCCGCTGGATGAAGTTCATGATGTTGTACGGATTCGGGCCGTCGAAGCCACCACCGATACCGACCCAAGTCAGGTTCAGCGGGCCGGTGTAGACGCCGCGGCGGATCAGTCGCTCCACGGTCTCGAGCTGCGGGATCGACGACAGCTGGAAGTGTGGCTGGATCCCGGCAGCCTGCAGTCGGCGCAGGTGCTCCTCGACCCACTCCGGCCCGGCCGGCACCGTCATCTCCCGGTAGGCGGCCGCCAGCTCGGGACGTTCCATCGAGGTGCCGGCGATGTCGTCCGCGGTCATCAGCTCCATAATGTTCATCTGGCTGGTGTTGATCGCGATCGTGACCTGGTCCGGCTTCGGGTCGAGCTCGGCGAGCATGTGACGCGTGTCGTCGGAGAGCCACTTCGCCTCGGTGCCTTCACCTTCCGGCGCGAACGAGATCGAGCCACCGATCTGCAAGATCATGTCCGGCACGGCCTCGCGAAGGCCCCCGAGGAGCTCGTTGAATTTCGACAGGCGCTTGGACCCCTTGCCGTCGAGCTCACGCACGTGGATGTGCAGCACCGTCGCACCGGCCTCATAGCAATTGACGGCCTGCTGGACGTGCTCCTCCATCGTCAGCGGCAGATCGTCACGGAAGTCCTCCGGTTCCCACTCCGGGCCGTACGGCGCGCACGTGATGACCAGCTTTTCCTGGTTTTCGGGGAACAACGCATCATCGTGGAAATGCATGGCAGTACTCCATTTCTGAATCTGGATCGCGAACCTCAGGTGCGGAGGGGAACTCAGAACGGCCGGTCGCCGATGATCCCGGCGCGCTCCATCTTTCGAACCGCGGGCCAGTAGTCCTGGACCGCGTAGTGCTGGGTCGACCGGTTGTCCCAAATCGCGACGCTGTTCTCTGTCCAGCGCCAGCGCACCTGGTACTCCGGGATCGTGGCCTGGCTCTGCAGGTAGCGCAGCAGCTCACCGGCGCCGGGCGCGTAGTCGATACCGCACCGGATGTTCGCCTCGGTGTGGAAGTTCGTGAGATGCGTCGTAAAACTGTTGACGAACAAGATCTTCTCGCCGGTCTCCGGATGCGTGCGGACCACTGGATGCTCGGCATCCGGGAAGCGCTCCTTGAGTTCGAGGCGCTTGGCGATCGGCAGGCGCGCACCGAACGACGCCTCGATGCTGTGCCGGGCGCGCAGCCCCCCGATCAGCTCCTTCACCCGCTCCGGCAGCCGCTCGTACGCCAGCGCCATGTTCACCCAGATCGTGTCGCCGCCAACGGCAGGGCCCTCGACACACCGGAGCACGCACCCCATCGGAGGGTTGTCGCGCCATGTCGCGTCGCAGTGGTACGCGTTCTCGAACGCCTCACGTGGGCTGTCGAGATCCTTGTAGATCCGGACCAGACCGGGGTTCTCGGGGTCGCTGCCGGCGACCGGATGGTCTTCGAGCGCGCCGAAACGCTCTGCCAAGGCAACGTGCTCGGCGCGGCTCATGTCCTGGTCGCGGAAGAAGAGCACCTTGTGCTGCAGCAGCAGCGACTTCAGTTCGGTGAAGAGGTCGTCGTCTCGCGACACCTCGGCGAGGTCAACACCGTGGAGTTCGGCGCCGATGCTGCAAGTCAGGGCTCGCGCATCCATCGGCGTGACGGTCGCCCGTCGACCGGGAGCAAGTTCGACAGTGGTCATGACGCTCTCCTCTGCAAACTGGGAAGTGGTGAATTCGCGGCGTCGTCGCGCGTTGCGTCGGTACATCCGACAACGTTTTCGCGGATCGATGGAACGGATCAGAACGAGAAGACCGACGAGCCGATGCTGATTCCGGACTCCAGGTCGTGGTGTGCCTTCTCGGCTTCCTCGAGCGCGTAGTGCTGGTTGATCTCGATCTTGATGTCGCCCGCCGCGACGTGCGCGAACAGCTCACCGGTGAGCTCGGCACGCTCAGCTGGATCGGCGATGTAGTCTGCGAGTGCCGGGCGGGTCACGAACAGCGATCCCTTGACCGCGAGCTGCATCGCGTCGATCGGCGGGATCGGGCCGGATGCCGTGCCGAAGGCCACGACGAGTCCACGACGCGCCAGCGAGTCCAGTGAGGCCTCGAAGGTCGATGCACCGATGCTGTCGTAGACCACCGGAACGCCAGCCCCGTCCGTCAGCTCGCGGACGCGCCCGGCCACGTCCTCCCTGGTGTAGACGATCACGTGGTCGCATCCATGGGCACGGGCGACAGCCGCCTTCTCATCGCTGGACACCGTTCCGATGACGTTGATGCCCAACAGCTTTGCCCACTGGCAGAAGATCAGGCCGACACCTCCGGCGGCGGCGTGCAGCAGCACGGTGTCGCCCGACTTCAGCGGAGGGTGGATCCGCCGCAGCAGGTAGGACGCGGTGAGGCCGCGCATCGTCATCGCTGCCGCGCTCTCGAACTCGATTTCGTCCGGAAGCGCGATCAGGTGCTCGGCGGGCATGATGCGCTCGGTGCTGTAAGCGCCCAGAGGGCTGCCGGTGTAGGTGACCCGATCGCCCTCAGCGAAGCCCCCCACCCCGGTGCCGACCGCCTCGACGACTCCGGCCGCCTCGACACCCATGCCCGCGGGCAGCTGGGCCGGGTAAAGACCGGTGCGGAAGTAGGTGTCCGCGAAATTCAGGCCGACCGCCTCATGCCGGATCCGCACCTCACCCGGACCGGGCTCGCCGACCTCCACTGATTCCCACTTCAGGACCTCCGGCCCACCGGTCTCGTAGAAGCGAATCGCCTTTGCCATAGATCCCTCCTCCATCATGGTTCAGCCACGTCCTAGGCCGACCCATCTGTGCGGTTGCCGGAACATTCCGGGCATCAACCTCGTTCGACGCGAATCGCCAGAACCCGCCCGGTGTGACTCAGCTGACATAACGCTAACGAGCCGTTGCGGACCGCACATAACATCAAGGGACACTTTTTTGCCATTTCGGGACAGGAGTAACGCCCCGAGGAGTGGTCCAGCGCACACGTGGACCCGAGTGCGCTTTCCGGACATACCCTTGCGGGACAGCACGACCATCCGGAGAGGGTGACGCGGGTGGCGAAACCTTTGGCGCGATATGCGGCGCTGACCGGATACATCGAGGTCAGCCGCACGCTGAACATCGACCCGATACAGCTGCTCAGGGCAGTCGGGCTCGACCCGTCAAGCCTGGACCTCCAGGATCGATGGGTCCCCGCCGCCTCCGTCGTGCGCCTGCTCGAACTCTCGTCGGCTGCCACCGGTCGGCCCGACTTCGCGCTCAAGCTCGCTGAACACCGGCGCCTGTCCACGCTCGGCCCGCTCAGCGTGAGCATCCGGGAGGAACCTGACGCCCGCAGTGCGCTCCGGATGCTGATCCGCTACCAGCACATGTACAACGAAGCCCTGCGCATCCGCATGACCGAGCGGGAGGGACTGTCCACGATCCAGGCCAGCATCGAACTGAGCGAACCGATGGCCGCCCGACAGTCGATCGAACTCGCACTGACGGTGATTCACCAACTGCTCCGCAACCTGCTCGGTGACCAGTGGCATCCGGTGTCCGTCTGCTTCGAACACAGCCGGCCGGCCGACGACTCCACCCATCGCCGGATGTTCGGCGCGCCGCTCGGCTTCGACCACAACTTCAGCGGAATCGTCACCTACACAAGCGATCTGAACGAACCGAATCGACTGTCGGACCCCGGGCTGCGCTCGTACGCGCGACAGTTCCTCGACACGCTCTCGACGCCCGAGGAACCCATGATCGAGGGGCGCGTGCGCGAACTCATCGAACTACTTCTGCCGACCGGGCGGTGCTCGATCGACCAGGTGGCCCGCAGCCTCGGTGTCGACCGCCGCACGATCCACCGCCACCTGGCGAAATCCGGCCAGACCTTCACCTCAATACTCGACACGACCCGCGCCGAGCTCGCGAATCGGCTGGTCACCGGGGAACGCTATTCGTTCACCGAGATATCCGAGATGCTCGCGTTCTCTACATCCAGCAGCTTCTCGCGCTGGTTCCACCAGCGATTCGGCACGAGCCCGCGCGGCTGGCGCAAGCAGGCCGCAGGCGGCGCAGGGACCGACCCCCACCACACCGCGATGTCCCGAAATGCACAGAAGGGCGTCCCGAAGGGGTAATTACTGCGGGCGGAGCCGTTGTAATGTGAGGCGCACCACCTTGCCTTGTGGGCATCAGCACGAGTCGTATTCGACCTTAGGTGAAATGAACGGTGCCATGACCACAAATTCCGAACCGAAATCCACTCCAACAATCGACCGAATGCGCCGTGAGGGAAACTGGAACCCTCTGTGGGACACCCTTTCTCGCTGGGATCCGGAATGGATCGAACAATTCATGGCGATGAACTCGACACCGATTCGGCGCGGAGTGTTTCCGCCTGAATTCGTCGAGTTGCTCAGCATCGCGATTGACGCCTCGGCCACCCACATGTACGCCCCGGGCGTCCGTAGGCACATCCGCGCCGCCCTGGAGCTCGGCGTCACCCGCGAACAGATCCTCACGGTGCTCCAGATGGTGAGCGTACTCGGCATCCACGCCTGCAACCTCGGCGTGCCGATCCTCGAAGAAGAGTTGACCACCTTCGAAGCCCGTTCCTGAACGTTTCTTCGCGGCACCGACGGCCGCGCTCCTCGATTTGCCGCTCTCCCCCAGCCCATCCGCCTCCAGGAGCTACTATGGGACTGCCTCCTAATCCCGCTGAGAATCAGGTGGGAACTGTCGAGCCTGACCGCGCCGAACCCGCTGCCACCACTACCGGCGACCGCCCACCGTCCCGGCTCTACCCGTGGCTCGTGGCCGCGCTGACCTTCGCACTGCTGTTGTCGGACTACATGTCCCGGCAGGTACTCAGCGCCGTCTTCCCGATGTTGAAGGCCGACTGGGCACTGGCCGACGCCCAACTCGGCACGCTCACCAGCGTGGTCGCCCTGATGGTCGGCCTGCTGACATTCCCGCTGTCGGTGCTCGCCGACCGGTGGGGTCGTGTGAAGAGCCTGGTCCTGATGGCTGTGATGTGGAGCCTCGCAACCCTGTGCTGCGCGATCGCGTCCAACTACGAACAGATGCTCGCCGCGCGGTTCTTCGTCGGTATCGGCGAGGCCGCCTACGGCAGCGTGGGCATCGCGGTGGTCCTGAGCGTGTTCGCACCGCGTTTGCACTCGTCGCTGAGCGGTGCCTTCATGGCCGGCGGCTCCTTCGGCTCCGTCGTCGGCGTCTCCCTCGGCGGCGTCATCGCCGTGCACCTCGGGTGGCGGTGGTCGTTCACCGCGATGGCAGTACTGGGACTGATCCTCGTCGCGCTCTTCCGCGTCGTGATCACCGAGGACCGCCTCGCGCAGCACGCCGTGCACGACGGACCCGTCGATACGTCCGACGACGCCGTCCCGTCCGCCCCCGTGACCCGCGTCCCCGTGCCGACCCTGTTCACCAACCCTGCCGTGTGGTGCGCCTACCTCGGTGGCGGTCTCCAGATGTTCACCGCGGCTGTGCTGCTGTCGTGGACGCCCAGCTTCTTCAACCGGTACTACGACATGGCACCCGACAAGGCGGGGGCGATCGCCTCCCTGGTCGTACTGCTCCTCGGCACTGGCATGGTGGTATGCGGCGTGATCACCGACCGGATCAGCCGCAACAACCCGGCCCACAAGTGGACGACCGCCGTCGTGTTCTGCGCGATCGCACTCATTGCGCTCAGCATCGGATTCCGGTTGGGCACCGGCGCACACCAGCTGATTTTCATCAGTATCGGCGCGTTCTTCTCGGCCGGCAGCTCGGGCCCGAGCGCTGCGATGGTCGCCAGCCTCACCCACGAATCAGTCCGTTCGTCGGCACTCGGCACACTCACCGTCGCCAACAACATTCTCGGATTGGCGTTGGGCCCCTTCATCATCGGAATCCTCGCCGACCGCATCGGACTTCTCGAATCCCTCCAGCTCGCACCGCTATGCTATGTCGCAGCCATCATCACCCTGCTCATCGGCAAGCGACTTTACCCGGCAGGCCTGCGCAAGCTCGCGGCACAGACCAGCGCGTCGGCTTGACCGACGGAGTGGTACACATGAGCAAGAACCGCACACCGACTGAACCACCGCGCGGGTCCGATCCGATTCCTCGCGACCGGCCAGCGCACACCGAAGTGCACGCGCCGCAGGCCAACGGTGAATCGGACACCGTCTGGTCGACCTTAACCGGCGCGTTGTGTGGCACCCGGGACAGCGACGTGTCCGAGACGGGATGCACAACCGGAACCACTGGTCGAAACCCATGTACCGGAACCGGTCGATGTCACCTCCACCGAGCGCAACTCTGGACGAGGTGCGGCGCGATCCTCTCCTGCCGCTACCGTTGCCGCAGCTGGGAAGGTGTTGGCACGTCAGCTGTTCTGGAGCGCGCGGAGGCGGCGTTTGAGGATCTTGCCCTGCGGGTCCAGCGGGAGTTCGTCAACGACGTGCACGGCTTTCGGCACCTTGTAGCTCGCGAGCCTGCGCTTGCAGTGCTCGGTGAGCTCGTCCGCCACGAGGTCGTGACCGGGCTGCGCGACGACGAACGCCGTGACGGCCTCGGACCAGTAGGGGTCTGGCACGCCGATTACTGCGGCGCGCTGCACGGCGGGGTGTTCGTAGAGGCCGCGCTCGACTTCCTGGGAGGAGACGTTCATCCCGCCGGTCTTGATCATGTCCTTGAGCCGGTCGTGGAAGAACAGGTTGCCGTCGGCGTCGATGCGGACCATGTCGCCGGTGCGCACCCACCCGTCGCGGAACACCTCCGCGGTGCGGTCGGGATCGTCGAGGTAGCCGAGCATGACCGAGGGCGTGCGGCAGATCAGCTCGCCGATCTCGGCGTCGTTGTCCTCGGCGTCCACCACCCTGATCTCCAGGTGGGTGACGGGTTTTCCGATCCAGGATGGGTCGCCGCCGGGGATGTCGTCGAGGGTCCGGAAGAAGCCGACGGTGCCGAGCTGCGACAGCTCGGACTGGCCCCAGTAGGTGCCCCACATGACCTCCGGCGCGGCGGCGGCCCAGGCGTCGATGACGTGCGGAGGGATCTGCCCGCCGTAGGTCATGCACCGCCGGAGGTGCCCGACGGCGCCCGGGCCGAAGCCGTCTTGCCCGCTGAGCGCGATGTAGAAGGTCGGGGTCTGCGCGATGACCGTGACGCGTTCGGCCTCGATGATCCGCAGCGCGGCGGCCGGTTCGACGGTGGCGGGCAGCACGAGCGTCGCTCCCATGAGCGTCAGGCTGGTCATCGACCCGAGGCCGGCGATGGTGTGGAAGGGCATCACGAACAGCCACGTGTCGGCGGGACCGGTGTCCAGCCCCCACCCCCACGCCGGGGCGGTGGAGGCGAGGTAGTTGCGGTGCGGGATGAGCACGCCCTTCGGCTCGGCCTCGGTCCCGGAGGTGTAGACGATCAGCGCGATGTCGTTCTCGTCGAGCTCGGCCTGCGGCTCGTCGGCGGGCTGCTCCGCGAGGAGCGCGTCGAGTTCCGGCCCGTAGCCGAGCTGGGCGACGCCGTCGGGCAGGACCGAGGTGACCAGCTCGGCGACTTCGGGGGCGGCCAGGACCACCTCGGCCTTGCTGTGGGTGAGCTGGTGGGCGATCTCGGCTTCGCGGTAGAGCGGGTTGATGCCGGTGAACGCGGCGCCGATCTTGAGCGCGCCGTAGTAGGCGGCGACCACCTCGACGCTGTTGCGGGCCATCGAGGCGACCCTCCCGCCACGACCGATGCCGTGCGCGCGGAAGAGCTGCGCGTAGCGGTTCGCCCGCTGGTCGAGATCGGCGTAAGTCGTCTCCACCCGCGTTCCGTCAGCGCCGCAGGAGACGACGGCGACCTTGTTCGGCCGGGTGCGGGCGTGGCGGCGGAGCTGGTCGCCGATGGTCGCGCGGCCCAGGGGTGCGCGGTGCTGGGGAGCGAGGTCGGCCACGGGATGTCCCTTCGGAGTTGAGGTTTCGGGTCACACCGCGTGGGCGACGAAGTAGGGCCGGGTGTAGGTCTCCGAGGCGACGATGTCCTCGACGGGACTCCTGGTGAGCTTGGTCGGGAACCGCTTCGCCGGGTAGCCGATCGCGAGGTGCGCGGCGGTGAGCACACCTTCGGGGATCTCCAGCAGCGCCCGGACCTCGGGCTCGGCGTGGCAGAGCAGCGTGGTGACCGCCGAGGCCACGCCCTGGTCGCGCAGGGCCAGGCAGAAGTTCTGCATCGTCGGGTAGATCGAGGCCCCGCCCACCACAGACAGCCGGTCCAGCTCCAGGTCGGTGGGGTGCAGGCCGTCGATCTCGGCGCAGACCACGACGATCGCGGGGACCTCGGCGAGGTGCTCGGCGAAGTGGTCGGCGTCGCGAACGGCCTTGGGGAGGGCACCGACGTTGACCGTCCCGTCGCCGATGCCGTTGAGGTAGGTCTTCCACATCGGCAGGTACAGGTCCGCGAGCGCCTGCTTGCGCTGCGAGTCGCGCACCACGATCCAGCGGACGGGCTGGCGGTTGCCGCCCTGCGGCCCGAATCGGGCGGCGTCGAACGCGTGGTGCAGCACCTCGTCGGGAACGGGGTCCTGCGCGAAGTACCGACAAGTCCCCACGGTGCGCATCGCCTCGGTCAGCTCCATCGCCCACTCCTTGCCTATCCGCTGTTAGGATCGCATCCAGATCGTGCTGTGACTCACCGCACATGTCAACCCCGTGCTCCGGACGATCTATCAGGACTTGACCAGCAGGCACCCGGCATGACAAGACTGGTTGCCTAACAGCGGATAGGCCAGGGGGACTCATGACCGTTGACGACCGCAGCGCGCTCACCCGGGCCCTGGAGCACGCGAACCTGCCGTCGTTGGTCCCGGTCCTGCACCAGCTCACCGGTGATCCTCGCTGGCTGCGCGAGCCGTACCGGCCGACGCGCAGCCGCGGCATGGACGACAACGATTCGGGCGGCTTCTCCCCCGAGGTGGCCGCCGAGATCAAGCGTGCCGCGCTCGACGCCGTCCTGGCCCACGAGGCGGGCACGCCGGTCGCGGTCCCCGCTCCGACAGGGGAGTACCTGCGCGAACTCCTCGAACTAGCCAACGGCGAGCCCACCTCGGCCGAGTACGCCGACATGCTCGCCGAGGACATGGGCTTCTCCCCCGTCCCCCCGAAAGCGGCGCCACCGACCGACATCGACGTCATCATCATCGGCGCAGGGGTGTCCGGGATGCTGGCCGCGATCAAGCTCGCCGAGGCCGGGATCGAACACGTCGTCCTGGAGAAGAACCAGGACGTCGGCGGCAGCTGGTACGAGAACACCTACCCCGGCGCCGGGGTGGACACCCCCAGCCACCTCTACTCGTACTCGTTCGCGCCGCGCGACTGGAGCACGCACTTCGGCAAGCGCGACGAGGTCGAGCAGTACCTGCGCGATGTCGCCGATACCTACGACCTGCGCGCGGTCACCCGCTTCGGCACCGAGGTCACCAGCGCCACCTACGACGAGGACACCGCGACCTGGACCGTTCGCACCGACGACGGCCTGGAGATCACCTCCCGCGTGCTGATCAGCGCCACCGGTGCCCTCAACCGGCCGAAGATCCCAGAGATCCCGGGCATGAACAGCTTCCGGGGCCGGATCTTCCACACCGCCGCGTGGCCCGGGGACCTCGACCTGACCGGCAAGCGGGTGGCCGTGGTCGGTGCTGGTGCCAGCGCGATGCAGGTCGTGCCCGCGATCGCCGGCACCGTGGCCCGCCTGGCGGTGTTCCAGCGCTCACCGCAGTGGATCGCGCCCAACGACGTCTACTTCAGCGAGGTCGACGAAGCCGTCCAGCTGCTGATGGCGCGCGTGCCGTTCTACCGGGTCTGGTACCGGGCCCGGCTCGCCTGGAACTTCAACGACCGGGTCCACCCGACGCTGCAGATCGACCCGGAGTGGGAGCACCCGGAACGCTCGGTCAACGCGGCCAACGACGGGCACCGGCGCGTGTTCACCCGCTACATCGAGTGCGAACTCCAAGGCCGCCCCGATCTCATAGCCAAGGCTCTGCCGGACTACCCGCCCTTCGGCAAGCGGATGCTGCTGGACAACGGCTGGTACCGGGCCCTGCGCCGCGATCACGTCGACCTCATCACCGAGGGCGTCACCGAGATCACCCCCGACGGCCTGCGCGGCAGCGACGGCACCGAGATCGACGTCGACATCATCGTCCTGGCGACCGGTTTCCACACCCACCGGTTCCTCTGGCCGATCGACGTCCGCGGCCGTTCCGGCGCGAGCCTCGCCGAAACCTGGGGGCCCGAGAACGCCCACGCCTACCTGGGAATCACCGTTCCGGGCTTTCCGAACCTGTTCATGACGTGCGGGCCCGGCACCGCGCTCGGCCACGGTGGCAGCTTCATCACCATCGCCGAATGCCAGGTCCGCTACATCGTCGACCTGCTCACCGCGATGGCCGAGGAGGACCTGCGCGCCGTCGAGGTCCGCCCCGAAGTCGAGGCCACCTACACCCACGAGCACGACAAGGCCCACTCCCGCATGTTGTGGACTCACCCGGGCATGACCAACTGGTACCGCAACGCCGCTGGGCGGGTCGTCTCGACGATGCCGTGGCGGATCGTCGACTACTGGCGGATGACCCGCCACGCCGACCTCGACGACTACTACGCGGAGGCCGACGTGGCGGACGCGGTGGTGCGGTGATGACCGACCCGACCCGGCCGCGAGCCAACCGGGAAGCAACACTGGATGCCGTGCAGGAACCGGCCGGACGCAAGCAGCGCACCTCGCAACGGCGAGCCGATATCGTGACGGCCGCCGCCCGGATCTTCGCGGACAAGGGCTACGGCAACGTCGGCATGCGCGACATCGCCGAGGCCGTCGGCATCCGGGGCGCCAGCCTCTACCACCACTTCTCCTCGAAGGAGGAGATCCTCTACGCGATCTGCCTGTCGGTCACCCGCGAGCCCGTCGAGGAGAACCTGCCGCTGCTCGACGCCGCAGGCACCCCGACCGAACGCCTGACCAACCTCATCCGGGCCCACATCCGCCACCTGCTCCACCGCCGGGTCGAATACCGCGTCGGCCAGCACGAGAGGACCTCGCTCACGCCCGAGCACCTCGCCGAGATCGACGGGTACCTGCAGTACTACAACCAGCGCGTGAAGGACGTCCTCGCCGCGGGCATGCGCAGCGGCGAATTCCGCACCATGAACCCGAAACTCGCGGCTCTGGGCATCCTCGACATGCTCAACGGCGTCAGCAACTGGATCCGGGGCACCGCCGACGAGGTCGCCGACACCTACGTGCACCTGCTCCTCGACGGTCTCAGCCCTGGCCCCGCAGATAGTCGGGACGCTTGATCAGGAGCTCGGGACGGCCGTTGATCTCGGGTTCCACGACGGTCTCGTTCCAGACCTCCTTCTCCACCGGCTCCAGCGTGACCGACACGGCCCCGTCCCGGGTGCCGAGGTGCTCGATCAGGGCCAGCGTGATCGACTCCGCAAGCTTCCGCTTCTGCTCGTCGGTGACCTCTTTCGGGAAGTGCTTGATGTTCACGTGCGGCATTGATCGCTCCTCGACCTCGGGGACTCCGGTGTGCCTGACCGTAACGGGCACGGCACACCGGCTCCTCCCCCGACTCAGCCCGCGTTGTTGCTGCCGATCAAGAAACCGGTCATCAACTGATCCACGCCCGGTCCCAGGTCGTCGTGCGCCGCAACGCCCGTGGCGGACGTGGGGCGCCCAGCACCTCATTGCGGCCGTTCGCTGTGTTTACAACCACGCCATCGATGACAAGCTCATCTCCGAGGCCGACGACCCCGCCAAGAACGCCACCAAGCCCGGCGCCTCGCCAGCACCCGGCGAGGCCTGCCCGAAACCGGATAAACGAGATCAACCACGTCGCCGCCACGACAGCGATGACCCGGCGCTCGGCACTCTCGTCCTGCGGCTGCATCTCGAAACGGCCTGCCGACGCGGTGGAGCCCTCGCGCTCACCTGACGTGTACTAAGGATCTTGGACAGGGCCGGTCGATGAGGCCGAGACCGGCGTCGGCCAGGGTGATTCGGCGGACCCGGCGGTTCTCCGGGTCCGCCGATGGTCAAGGGCCTGCACAACGCGAGCCAGCCTCCGGAGGGCTCCGGGTCATCTGCCATATCGCGGGCAAACAACGCCATGGAACGCTACGACTCCATTGCGCAGGATGGGAGCGGGGTCAGAAGTTGCCCTTGCTGGACCAGCCGCCGTCGACGGGGTAGGTCAGCCCGGTGAGGAACGATCCCTCTCGGAAGAAGTAGGCGACCATCGAGGCGATCTCCGCGGGCTCGCCGAGCCGCCGGATCATGTGCGAGTCGGCGTTCGATTGGCGCATCTCCTCGGTGATGTCCGCGAGGATCGGGGTGTCGATGGTGCCGGGGGCGATCGCGTTGATCAGGATGTTGTGCTTGGCGTACTCGTACGCGGCTTGCCTCGTCAGGCCTGCGACACCGGCCTTCGCCGCGGTGTAGGAGGCGAGGTTCGGCAACCCGCGTAGCGCGGCGAGCGAGGCGATGTTCACGATCCGGCCGCCGCCGCTGTCGATCATCCCGGAGGCGAGGAACGCGAGGGGCATGATGACGATCCCGTCCTGCGGGGCGATGGCGAACAGCCACATGGACTCGCACAACAGCCGCGAGTTCGCCACCGCAGCCTGAGACCGCTCCGTCTGCCCCGCCACATACAACCTGAACGAGTACATAGTCCCCGGTGCGCTGCTGCGCGGGAACCTCGACGTCCTTAGCCTGATTCCTTGGACACGCCCGAGCCGAGCCCCAGGAGAAGATCTGTGCTGGGAGCGTCTATGACCGCACTCGGCCGAGCATCGTTGCACCGCGTCGCGGTCCCACTGCTCGAGGCGGTGACGGTACCGCATGGCCCGGACCGCTATCTCGAGATGCTCAACCCGATGTGGTCGCTGCAAGAGGTGCGGGCCGAGATCGTCGATGTGCGGCACCCCGCTGTCGGCAGCGTCAAGCTGTTGTTGCGGCCCAACGGAAGATGGCGGGGTTTCCGCGCCGGACAGCATGTTGCGTTCACCATCGAGATAGACGGGGTGCGTCGGACTCGCTGTTACTCACTGGCCTGTTCGGCGCACTGCCCCGACGGGCTGTTGGAACTTACCGTCGCTGCAGAGCCGGAAGGCCTGGTTTCCGGCTATCTGCACTCCGACGCCGGTCCTGGCACCGTGGTTCGGCTGTCGCAGGCGCAGGGCGGTTTCACGCTGCCGGACGACCGCCCTGAGCACATTCTGCTGATCAGCGGTGGCAGTGGGATCACACCGGTGATGTCGATGCTGCGCACACTGTGCGAGGACGGTTTCTGCGCCGGTGCCGGACGGGTCACCTTCCTGCATTACGCCCGCAGCGCTGCCCACGTCGCCTACCTCGACGAACTGGCGGTGCTGGCCGCCGCGCACCCCGGGCTGCGCCTGCTGCGCGCCTATACCCGCGGCAGCGGCGGCGAGCTCGCGGGCCGGTTCGATGCACGGCAGCTGCCCAGCCTCGGCTCCGACGCGGCTGCGTGGGTGTGCGGGCCCGCCGGACTGGTCGACGCGGTCCGCGCGCACTGGGAGCGCACCGGGCTCAACGTGCCGCTGCAGACCGAGCAGTTCACCGCACCCACGCCGGCGCTGCCCGCCGACGACGGCGAGCCGTACGGCGAGGTGTGCTTCACCCGGAGCCGCCACCGGGTGGTCAACACCGGCGAGACCCTGCTCGAGCAGGCCGAGGCCGCAGGCTTGAAACCCGAGTTCGGCTGCCGGATGGGCATCTGCCTCACCTGCACCAGCCGCAAGACGACCGGCAACGTCCGGCACCTGCACACCGGTGAGTTGTCCACCGAGCCGGACTCCGAGATCCAGGTCTGCTCCACCGTGCCCGTGGGTGACGTCGCCGTCGACCTGTAACCGCCTACCGCCTACCGCCCTGAATGGAGTCATCATGCCGCACAACACGCCTGCCCTCACACCCGAGCAGTGCGACGCCTTCGGCGCCGAGATGGACGCGCTGCGCCAGCGCATCGTCGCCGACCTCGGCGCCGAGGACGCCGCGTATATCCGCGAGGTCCTCCGCGCGCAGCGCGTGCTGGAGGTCACCGGCCGCAGCCTGCTCTTCGTAGGCTTCCTGCCACCCGCGTGGTTCGGCGGTGTCACGGCGCTGTCCCTGTCCAAGATCCTCGACAACATGGAGATCGGCCACAACGTCCTGCACGGCCAATACGACTGGCTGCGCGACGAGGCACTCAACTCCCGCACCTTCGAATGGGACATCGTCGTGCCTGCCGAGCTGTGGAGACGCTCGCACAACTTCGGCCACCACACCTACACCAACATCGTCGGCAAGGACCGCGACATCGGCTACTGGATCCTGCGGGTCACCCCCGACCAGCGCTGGACCCCCTACTACCTGGGCAACCCGGTCTACGCGGCGCTGCTGGCAGTGATCTTCCAGTGGGGCGTGATGCTGCACGACCTCGAGGCCGAACGGGTCGTCTCCGGGGAGAAGGGCTGGGACGAGGTCTCGGCCGACGCCAAGAAGATGGCCGCCAAGGCGCTGCGCCAAGTGGCCAAGGACTACCTGCTGTTCCCCGCACTGACCGGCCCGCTGGCCCCGCTCACCTTCGCCGGCAACGCCACGGCGAACCTGGTCCGCAACCTGTGGGGCTTCTCGATCATCTTCTGCGGGCACTTCCCGGACGACGTCGCCACCTTCACCGAGGAAGAGGCCGCGAACGAAACCCGCGGGCAATGGTACGTACGCCAGCTGCTCGGCTCGGCGGACATCACCGGCAGCAGGCTGTTCCACCTGTTCTCCGGCAACCTCAGCCACCAGATCGAGCACCACCTGTTCCCCGACGTCCCCGCACGGCGTTACCCCCAGATCGCCGAAGAGGTACGCGACGCCTGCCGCCGCTACGGACTGCCGTACAACACCGGGCCCCTGCACCGACAGCTCGGCTCCGTCGCCCGCAAACTCATCAGACTCGCACTACCCGGCGGCGGACCAGACGACAAACACACCGAAGAACCTGCGGTGGCTGATCGCCCAGTGGCCCCCCGAGACCGACGAGCCCATCAAGTACTGGATCTCCAACCTGCCCGCCGACACACCACTCGACCGACTGGTGCGGATGGCCAAAATCCGCTGGCGAATTGAACACGACTACCGCGAACTTAAAACCGGCCCCGGCCTGGACCACTTCGAAGGCCGGTCCTTCACAGGCTGGCACCGCCACGCCACCCTGGCCTCGGCAGCACACCTGTTCCTCACCACCCTCTGCCTGACCAGCCCAAAAGCACATGGGACAGCCTGCCCCTCCACAAGATCATCCGCGCTGCAAACCCTCCCGACCTGGACAGGCACCTGCCCCACCTGCCACCAACACATCCACCGATTACCGACCTAACAAAGCACTACTTCCTCAAAGCCAGATGAGGAGTGTGGCTAGGGGGCTGCCCAGACTTCGGTTGACACTCTGACCTGCCCCAGGGTTTCTTACCCGTTTCGGTGTGAAGATCGGGTCGTGCTGAAAGGCTGCGATCTATGCCCCGACCGTATCCGCCGGAGTTCCGCTCTCGGGCCGTCGCGGGGGCCGGTGTTTATCGGAGTCTGAGAACGGGCACGCCTCTCACGAGCGAAAAACGTGATCGGGAGAGGCGATTGTCATGTTTCTCGCACAGCAGCCGGGCGGGGGATTCGACGTGTTGCAGAGCCTGCAGAGCGCGTTCACCCAGCTCGTCAACTACCTACCCCAGATCATCGGTGCGCTACTGGTCCTGCTGATCGGTTATATTATCGCGAGGCTGATCAAGGCCGGCGTCACGAAACTTCTGACCAAATTCAAGCTCGACGACAGACTGAAGTCGACGGGTCAGGGCGGGCAATACGTCGAGCGGCTCAGCCCGCGCGGAAGTCCGGCGCGCCTGGTGGGCACTGTGCTCTTCACGGTGATCATGCTTTTCGTGATCTCCTCGGCCATCGGTACGTTGGGTATTCCGGCGTTGACCGGATTCATGAACACCGTTCTGGGATATTTGCCTAGGGTTATCGCCGCGTTGCTGATCTTCCTGGTTGCTGCGGCGGTGGCCGGTGCCGTCGGTGGCTTGGCGCACCGGACTATGGGCGACACCCCGACCGGACGGGTGGTGCGTGCCGCGGGGCCGACCCTGGTGATGGCGATCGCGGTGTTCATGATGCTCACGCAGCTCCAGATCGCCCCGACGATCGTGATAATCACGTACGCCGCGCTGGTCGGGGCGCTCGCGTTGGGTGCGGCGCTGGCGTTCGGTCTCGGCGGGCGTGAGACGGCGGCCGAGATGATCAACTCCGGCTACCGGAAGGCACAGCAGGCGCAGGACACTGTCAGGCGTGACATGGAGGCCGGGCATGGCCGGGCCGAGACCGAGGCCGAGCGCTACAGCACCTCGCGGCAGGAAGAGGCGATACCGGGACAGAAGCAGCGCGGATCGCAGACCGAAACGGGCGCCACCGGCACCACTTCTAGGGGTTCCTACCGGGCCACCTGACGAGGGAGGCGTAACGACATGTCGCGACCACAGCAACCCGAGGGTGCACGCGGTGCGGCCCGGGACTGGAACGGCAACGTGATACTGGACCGAGACGGGTCCCGCGTGGGCAGGTTGGAACACGTCTACCTCGACCGGGACAGCGACGCGCCTACGTGGGGGGTCGTGAAGGCCGGGCGCAAGCATCCGTTCGTCCCGCTGCACAACGCGACCGCCGGCAAAGGCATGATCCAGGTTCCGGTCAGCAGGCGCCAGGTGGAGTCGGTGCCCGCCGTTCCGAGCGAGACAGATCTGGATCCGGACACCGAGGCCACGCTCTCCCGCCATTACTCGCAGACGGATGAGCGGGAGCATGCGCCACGCGGGAGTTCGTCCTTGGCGGTGCGGCGCAGCCGGGGCGCGGTCAGCGGCGGCCTACTCGTCCTGCTCGGGGCGTGGGGGGCGCTGATCCCGTTCGTCGGACCGTACTTCGGTTACACGTTCGGCACGACCGCTCCCTGGCTGTTCACCTTCGACCGGTTGTGGCTCAACATCCTGCCCGGAATCGCGGTCCTGCTCGGCGGGCTGATGCTCGGCCCCAGCGCGAACCGGGTCTCTGGGAGCCTGGGCGCCGAGCTGGCGATGGCCGGCGGCATCTGGTTCCTGATCGGCCCGTCACTGAGCCAGCTTTGGGGCACGGGTGGGCCGGGCGCGCCCATCGGGGCGCCGACGGGACCGCCGGTTCTGCAGATGCTGGAGCAGATCGGCTTTTTCTACGGGCTCGGCGCGCTGGCGACGGCGTTGTCGGCTTTCGCGCTCGGACGTCTCGCCGGCCGCTCGGTCAAGGACTGAAACGAGGGGCTCCCGTCTGGGTGGCCGGCAGGAACGTGGTCCCATGCAGGCCACCGCGGCGGGGAGCACCTGACTCATCGAGGGCCTCCCCATCTGCTTGTGTGCTGGCCCTAATTGCTGTTCGGCAGACGGTTTCGGGACAGGTAATCGTAGCCCGAAACCGTCTGCCGCTATATGTGCTGTGGCGCCCGTTCGGGGACACTCCGGGACACCCGGCAGGGCCTGTCCCGAGCGCGCCACTGTCGCCATTTCTCAGGCCAAAATGCACATCCCGCCTGTCCCAGCCGGCGTCCCAGGTGGACGCGCGGCGGGACAACAAAATCCCACTGTCTCAACCGATTTCAGGAAGCAGAAGGCGTGCAATTAGTGCACAACTCTCGGACACGCAATTACCCCATGAACCGTGGTGATCGTTCTTTGGAACCTTTGCCACGGTTTTCTGCTTGTCGTCCGCGGTGGGGATGCAGGTGTCCGGTGCCCTGGCCCGCACGCAGGATCTCGCGCGGGCCAGGCCACTGGGATGGTTCAGTGATTGAGCGCGGCGGGGCTCAGGCCCCGTAGCCGCCGCCGACCAGCTCGGAGGCGATCTCGGCCTGCGGGGTCTCGTTCTCCGCCAGCCAGCGCTCGGCGTCGATCGC
>NZ_JBFAQJ010000070.1:0-18089 GCF_040677225.1 Saccharopolyspora sp. NPDC049357
GCTTCGCGCGAAATTCGAATCCCCAGAGCCGGGCTCGAATTTCGCGCGAAATTGTGACGGCGGAGTGAGGGTCAGTGGCGGAGGTCGCCTCGGGCGGGGTGGGATCGCCACTGCGCCTCGGTGACGTCGGCGATCGGAGAAGCGTTGGCCCGAGCGGTTTCCGGGGTGATCCGCCAGAGGCCGCCGCGGGTGTCGAGGAGACCGACTTCGCCCGTCGGGGAACGCAGGGCCGGGGCGCCGGAGGCGATCTCGGCGATCACCGGGAGGGCGTCCACGGGTTCCGGGCGGTCGTCGAGGACCTTCACCGCGACCGTCTCGGCCACCGAGCGGCGTTCGAGCCGGACCCTGGCGCCGTCGTGGACGAGGTCGACCGTGCGCACCGGCGAGGGAACCGCGAAGCCGTCCAGCGCCCGCGCCGCTCGCGGAGCGGTGCCGCAGCCGCCGGCGTCGGTGATGTCGATGCCGAAGTGGCGGATGTCGGTGGGAGCCGGGGCGAGCGCGGTGGCGCGCAGGACGTCGAGCGGCACCGCCTCGCACGGGTCCGATGTGGAGGGACGAATCCGCCCCTCTCCGTCGCGGACCAGACCCGGACCCTCCTGCCACGGGCCGGGAATCGTCACCGGCTCGTAGGGGTGGCGGGTGAATTCCCGGTCCCAGAAGGTGATCTGGGTTCCGCCGGTGGTCTGGTGCGCGATGGCGAAGGCGTCCAGCGTCGGCGAGTAGGCCCAGTCCGCGCTGAACGCGTCGACGACCGACCGGCCGCGCTCGCCACCGGCAGGCCGGAAGCCGCGCTCGGTCAACGCCTCAACGTCCTTGCCGAACAACGGGTCTCGCGACCGCAGCACGAACTGCCCGGCGCCGTTCCAGCCCGCGCCCTTGGCCGTGGTGTCGGTGAACAGCAGGTAGAACCAGCCGTCCACGAACACCGCCGAAGGCTGCCCGGCGCCGTAGACGTTGCCGCGGAGGACCTCGCCCGCCGCGGTCACGATCGGCGCGGCACCGCGGGTCCACGCCATGCCGTCCGCGCTGGTCGCGACCCCGATGGCGTTGCCGTGCGCGTGATCGCCCGCCGCGCCCGTGTAGTAGAGGTAGTAGCGATCGCCCACGTGCAGCACCGACGGATCGCAGGTGTGCATCCCGTCGAAGCGCCCCGGCTCACCGGCGAAGACCGGAACCGCCGGCGCCGCACCTTCGGCGAACGGACCGTCCGGCGAGGCAGCCGAGGCGTGCAGGACGTCGTCGCCCGCGGGCCCCACTCCCGGCAGCTGACTGCACCACCACGCCCGGTACCGGCCGTCCTCGGACAGCACCGACGGCCCGTAGTTGTACGGCGCGGGCAACCCGCCCGCCGCCACCGCACCGGGGCTCCCGCGCTCGGCGGCGGTCCGCAGCTCCACCGGCTGCGGCACCGGAACCGGCCGCTGCACCACCTGCGTCACCGGACTGCCGTCGACCTGCGTGCAGCCCGCCAGCAGCGCGACAGCGACCAGGCATAACGGCAGCCGGCCGCGCACTACTCCCCCGCGTTCTCGGCCAGCCAGCGGATCGCCAGCGGATACCCGGCCACGCCCAGACCCGCCATCACCGCGGTCGCGATGTCGGACAGGTAGCTGGTGTGCCGGAACGGTTCCCGCTTGTGCACGTTGGAGATGTGCAGCTCGATCAGTTCAGCGGTCAGCTGCGAGGCGGCGTCGCGCACCGCCACCGAGTAGTGCGTCCACGCGCCCGCGTTGAGCACCACCGGCCAGGACGCGTCGGCGGCCTCGTGCAGCCAGCCGACCATCTCGCCCTCGTGGTCGGTCTGCCGGACCTCGACCTCCACGCCGAGGTCCTGGCCCGCCTTCTCGCACATCGACACCAGGTCGGCGTAGGTGGTGCTGCCGTAGACCGAGGGCTCGCGCTTGCCGAGCCGGCCGAGGTTGGGTCCGTTGAGGACGAGGACCTTCACAGCAGCACCTCCGTGCTCGACTTGCTCTCGCCACCGGTGATCGCCGAGTACGCGGCGGCGATCAGCGACGGATCGGGACCTTCCAGCCGTTCCGGCTTGGCCAGACCGTCGAGCACCACGAAACGCAGCACGCCGGAGCGGTTCTTCTTGTCGGCCTTCATGCCCTCCATCAGCGAGCCCAGCGCGTCCGGGTCGTAGGTGGTGGGCAGGCCGAGCAGGTCGAGGATGCGCTTGTGCCGGTCGGCGGTGTCGTCGTCGAGACGTCCCGCCAGCCGCGCCAGTTCGGCGGCGAAGACCAGGCCGACGCTGACCGCGGCGCCGTGGCGCCAGCGGTAGCGCTCGCGCCGCTCGATGGCGTGAGCCAGCGTGTGCCCGTAGTTGAGCACCTCGCGCAGGTGCGACTCCTTGAGGTCCGACGAGACGACGTCGGCCTTGACCTGGATGGACCGGCGGACCAGCTCGGCCAGCACGTCACCGCTCGGGTCGGTGGCGGTGTCCGGGTCGGCCTCGATCAGTCGCAGGATCTCCGGATCGGCGATGAACCCCGCCTTGACGACCTCGGCCATGCCGGCCAGGAGCTCGTTGCGCGGCAGGCCTTCCAGCGTCGCCAGGTCGCACAGCACCAGGCTCGGCTCGTGGAACAGGCCGACCAGGTTCTTGCCCGCGTCGGTGTTGATGCCGGCCTTGCCGCCCACGGCCGCGTCGACCATGCCGAGCAGGGTGGTGGGCACGTGCACGGCCTTCACGCCGCGCATCCAGGTGCCCGCGACGAACCCGCCGAGGTCGGTGACCGCGCCGCCGCCGAAGGACACCACGACGCCGTCGCGGTCCATGCCGATCTTGCCCAGCACCTCCCAGCAGAACCCGGCGACCTGCAGGCTCTTGCCGTCCTCGGCGTCGGGGATCTCGACCCGGTGCGCGTCGATGCCGGCCTCGGTCAGCTCCTCGCGGACCGCCTCGATGGTGGCGGTGATCGTGGGCTGGTGCACCAGCGCGACGCTCGACGCCCCGCTGAGGAATTCCACCAGCTCACCGAGCAGGCCCCGGCCGACGACCACGTCGTAGGGCTGCTGGCCGTTCACGCTGATCCGAACCGGTTCGGTCATCGTCGTCCCTTCGGCATCTCTAGAGGAGTATCGGGGTCGTTGTGCGTAGCGGTGCGAGTAGGAGAACCTGAGGGGCTCCGTGGACTCCGCGCGCCGCTCCTCATGTATGTCCAATGCAGGACGTCGCGGCGTGCTCGGCACGAAGCCCCGCAGAACCTCCGGCGGTGCCGGTTGCTCGCCCGCTCACCGAAAGAGAAAGTGGCTCCGCCACTTCGAAACACCCCCTAGCGAGACGGCCGTGCCGCGAGGTCGTCGACGACCCGGTCGACGACCTGCGCTGGTTCGAGTTCGTCGGTGGCGACCTCCACGGCGGCCACCGAGCGGTAGATCGGCAGGCGCGCGTCGAGCAGCGCCTTGAAGGTGGCGCGCGGGTTGACCCCGGCCAGCAGCGGGCGCGCGGTGGAAAGCCCCACGCGTCGCGCACCTTCGGCGAGCCCGACCGACAGGAACACCACGGGGTGTCCGGCGAGCCGCTCGCGGGTCAGCTCGGACAAAACCGCCCCGCCGCCGAGCGCCAGCACGCCGTCGTGCTCGCGCAGCGCGGTGTCGACGGCCCGCTCCTCCAGCGCGCGGAAGGCGGGTTCGCCGTCGTTGGCGAAGATGTCGGGGATCTCGCGGCCGGTGCTCTCGACGACGTCGGCGTCGGTGTCCCGGAACCGCACGTCGAGGCGTTCGGCCAGCAGCCTGCCGATGGTGGTCTTGCCCGCGCCGGGCGGGCCGATCACGATCGCGCGCGGCGACATCACCGCACCTGCCGCTTCTCCGCGCGCTCGCGCAGCGAGGCGAGGTATCCCTCGACGTTGCGGCGGGTCTCCGGCAACGAGTCGCCGCCGAACTTCTCCAGCGCGGCCTCGGCCAGCACCAGCGCCACCATCGTCTCGGCGACCACCGCGGCGCGCGGCACGGCGGTGATGTCGGAGCGCTGGTGCATCGCCTGCGCGGGCTCGCCGGTCACCATGTCCACAGTGGCCAGAGCGCGCGGGAGGCTGGAGATGGGCTTCTTGGCGGCGCGCACGATCAGCGGCTCGCCGTTGGTGATGCCGCCTTCGAGGCCGCCGGCGCGGTTGCTGTCGCGGCGGACCCAGTTGACGCCCTTGTCGGGGTAGATCTCGTCGTGCGCGGCGCTGCCCCGGCGGTGGGCGTTGGCGAAGCCCTCGCCGATCTCGACGCCCTTGATCGCCTGGATGCTCATCAGCGCACCGGCCAGGCGGGCGTCGAGCTTGCGGTCCCAGTGCACGTGCGAGCCGATGCCCGGGGGCAGGTTGTAGGCGATGACCTCGACGACGCCGCCGAGGGTGTCGCCGTCCTTCTTCGCGGCGTCGACCTCGGCCATCATGCGCTCGGTGGCGGTGTCGCCGAAGGCGCGCACCGGGTTCTCGTCGATCGCGGCCAGGTCGTCCGGGCCGGGCAGCACCTCGCCGGCGACGTCCACGCCGCCGAGGCTGACCACGTGGCTGACGATCTCCACGCCGAACAGCTGGCGCAGGAACTGCCGGGCGACGGTCCCGACGGCCACGCGCGCGGCGGTCTCGCGGGCGCTGGCGCGCTCCAGGACCGGGCGGGCCTCGTCGAAGCCGTACTTCTGCATGCCGGCGATGTCGGCGTGGCCGGGACGCGGGCGGGTCAGCGGTTCGTTGCGGGCCAGGTCGGCCAGCACGTCCTCGTCGACCGGGTCGGCGGCCATGACCTGTTCCCACTTGGGCCACTCGGTGTTGCCGATGCGCACCGCGATCGGGCCGCCCTGCGTGCGGCCGTGCCGGACGCCGCCGATGATCTCCAGCTCGTCGGCCTCGAAGTTCATCCGGGGGCTGCGCCCGAAGCCGAGCTTGCGGCGCTCCAGCTGGGTCGCGATCTCGGTCGAGGTCACCTCGACCCCGGCCACCATGCCTTCCAGCACCGCGACGAGGGCGGGGCCGTGCGATTCTCCAGCGGTCATCCAGCGCAACACACCTCAGATCCTGCCACGCTCTGCCCAGGAGGAACCCGCCCGGGTGGGTCACGGCCAGCTCAGCGTCACCAGCCAGGACGGAACCAGCACCGCCGGACCGTGCGCGACCGCCCCCGCGCGCCTCCACGAGGCGCCGACCAGGGTGAACGCGGCCGCGGCCGCGACGACCCCGGCGACGGCGGGAACCGACACCGCCCCCACCACCGCGCCCAGGACTCCGGCGAGCTTGACGTCCCCCGCACCCATCGCGGGCGGGGATATGAGCCTGACCACGAAGTACGTCCCACCCAGCAGGACGAGCCCGGCCACCGAGCCGAGCGCTACGCCCGGCCGGTGCGCCGCGACGACGGTCAGCAGCCCGGCCGCGACGGGGTAGGCGGGCAGTGTCAGGGCGTCGGGCAGCCGGTGGACCCGCAGGTCGCAGGCGCTGAGGACGACGGCGAGCCAGCCCAGGGCGAGCGGGATCGGCAACCACCACCCGGGCGGCTGGCGGAGGGCCACCAGCGCCCACGCCAGCGACACCCCCGTCTCGCACCAGCCGGGCGGGACGGCGGTGCCCCGGCGAAGTCGGCTCAGCAGGTGGCGTCCGGCCCATCCGGCGAGGGCTCCGGCCGCGATCAACGCGCTCATCCCGACGACGGTGCCGGGACTCCCGCACCGCGCGGCGAACGACCGGCCCGAGGGGTCGCGTGTCGGCACCCCGTTGGTCAGTTTTGGTCCGAACCGCCCATGATCGAGATCCGTTTCGCCCGGTCGGTTCGGACCAAAACCTCCCGCCGCCTCACCCGTCGAGGTTGAACAGCACGTCTCCCGGGAGGACCTGGGTGTCCTCGCGGAGGTCCGCCAGGGACTCCGCCGGGGCGTCCAGGGCCACCACCGGGCAGATCGAGGAGTAGCCCTGGGCCTCGACCTCCGTCGGGTTCCAGGTGATGATCTTCTGCCCGGCCTCGACCGCATCGCCCTTGCCGACGTGCAGCGTGAAGCCCTCACCCTTGAGCTTGACCGTGTCGATGCCCAGGTGCACCAGCACGGCGCCGCCCGTGGACGCCGCGACGACGAACGCGTGCGGGTGCAGCGTCACGACCTGGCCCGCGACCGGGGCGACCGCGTCACCCTCTCCGCCGGAGGGCTTGACCGCGACACCGGGACCCACCATCGCCTGCGAGAACACCGGGTCCGGCACGTCGCTGAGCGACGTGGTCAGACCCGCTACCGGACTGCCGACCTCGGTGCTCACATCAGGTCCTCGATGTCGCCGGCCAGCGTGTCCGCCTCCGGTCCGACCACGACCTGGACGACCGTGCCCTGCACCATCACGCCGTGCGCACCCGCGGCCTTGAGGCCCGCCTCGTCGATCTTCGAGCCGTCCTCGACCTCGCAGCGCAGCCGCGTGATGCACGGCTCGATCTCGACGATGTTGTCCCCGCCGCCCAGCGCGGACAGGATCGCCTCGGCCTTGTCCTGAGCCACCACGTGCTCCCTTCGTGCTCTCGCCACCGCGGTCAACGGACCGCGACGCGACGATCTTGCGCCACGTGATGTCGATGCGGCAACGAAAGCAGAGCCTTGTTGACACCTGATCGCATGACGGCGCATTCTTCGCAACCAACTGGTTTAGACCGGACAGTACCAACGACCGGTCGCGGTTCTCATCCGAACCGGCGGCGAGTTCACGACAGCGAGCTCACGCCAGGGTGGCACGACAGGAGGCGGCATGGGAGAAGAACCGAGTTCTCTCCAGCGCGCGCCCTCTCGCGGCCTGCCCGACGGGCCGATGCCGAAACACGCGCAACTGCGGGAGATCCTGCGCGAGCTGGCGAGCGACGAGCTCCCGCACGGCGCCGCGGTGCCGTCGGAGCGCGAACTGGCGCTGCGCTACGGGGTTTCCCGGCTGACGGTGCGCGAGGCGATCGGCCAGCTGGTCACCGAAGGTCTGCTGGTCCGGGTGCGCGGCAAGGGCACCTTCACGACGCGCCCGCGCATCGACTGGCAGGTGCACCTGGCCTCGTTCACCGAGGACATGCGCCGCCGCGGCATGCACCCGGAAACCGTGCTGCTCGACGCGGCCGAGGTCGTCCCGCCGCCGGCCACCGCGGAAGCGCTCGACCTGGCACCGCGGCAGACCGCGTTCTGGCTGTTCCGGCTCCGCAAGGCCGACGGGATGCCGATGGCCGTCGAACGCGGCTGGTACCACCCGGACTCGGTCCCCGACCTGCTCGACCAGGACCTCACCGCCTCGCTGTACACGCTGCTGTCCCGGCGGTACCGGCTCCAGCTGGAGTCGGGCACGCAGACCGTGCTGGCCGACGACGCCGACGCCGAAACCGCACGCCTGCTGGGCATCCGGCCCGGGTGCTCGCTGCTGGTGTTCCGGCGGATCTCCACCGCGCGCGGACGGCCGGTGGAGGACATGACGTCCTGGTACCGCGGTGACCGATACCAGGTGACCATGCAGCTCGACCGCGAACCGGGCGAGCCGTGAGGCGAGAACCGGACAAGACGAACCAGCGCACCACCGAAATCGTTTGCAATGATCTTCCAACCCCGGTGAACCAAGCAGGAGGTATCCGATGAGTTCCACCGCCGCCAAGGCGAAGGGGAGCAACAGAGGACTCGCGCAACTGCAACGCATCGGCCGCAGCCTGATGCTGCCGATCGCGGTGCTGCCCGCCGCCGCGCTGCTGCAACGGCTCGGCCAGGACGACCTGCTCGGCGCGGAAGGCCTCGGAGCCTCCCTGACCTGGTTGCAGACCGTCGCCGGTGTCATCGGCGCGGCCGGTGGCGCGCTGTTCGACAACCTGCCGCTGCTGTTCGCCATCGGTGTCGCGATCGGCTTCGCCAAGAAGGCCGACGGCTCGACGGCCCTGTCCGGCGCGGTCGGCTACCTGGTGCTGCACGGCGTGCTGACCCAGATCGCCGGCACCGAGGAAGGCACCTCGCTCAACAAGAGCCCCTACGGCGTGCTCGGCGGCATCGTCGCGGGTCTGGTGGCGGCCTGGCTGTGGCAGCGCTACCACCGCATCAAGCTGCCGGACTACCTGGGCTTCTTCGGCGGCCGGCGGTTCGTGCCGATCGTGACCGCGGTGGCGATGCTGGTCATCGGCGTGCTCATGGGCCTGCTGTTCCCGCTGTTCGACGCCCTGCTCACCGCCTTCTCCGACGCGGTCACCCAGCAGGCGGTCATCGGTGGCGGGCTCTACGGCCTGATCAACCGGCTGCTGCTGCCGTTCGGGCTGCACCACATCCCGAACAACGTGGTCTGGTTCCTCTTCGGCGACTACCACGGCGAGAAGGGCGACATCGCGCGCTTCTTCGCGGGCGACCCCACCGCCGGGACGTTCATGACCGGCTTCTTCCCGATCTTCATGTTCGCGCTGCCCGCGGCGGCGCTGGCGATCTGGCAGTCGGCCAAGCCCGAGCAGCGCAAGGTCGTCGGCGGCGTGATGATCTCGGTCGCGCTGACCTCGTTCCTGACCGGCGTCACCGAGCCGCTGGAGTTCTCGTTCATCTTCGTCGCGTGGCCGCTGCTGCTGATCCACGCGGTGCTGACCGGCACCTCGCTGGCGCTGGTCAACGCGCTGGACATCCACTCCGGCTTCGGGTTCTCCGCCGGTGCGATCGACTACCTGCTCAACTTCGGCATCTCCCAGGGCTCGATCTGGCTGATCCCGATCGGGCTGGGCTACGCGGTCGTCTACTACGCGGTGTTCCGGTTCGTCATCGCCAAGTGGAACCTGCGCACCCCGGGTCGCGAGGAGGACGACAGCGCCTCGACCGATGCGGATAATGCCGGTGGGGGCGCTGCGCCGACCACCGAGAAGAAGTGAGGCGGCGCGGGTCGGTGCCCCCGCCCCCGACGAAGGAGAGACATGTCTGAACGACGGGTCACCGTAGCGAGCAAGGTCGGGATCCACGCGCGGCCCGCGGCCCTGCTGGCCAAGACGGCCGCGGCCCAGCCCGTGGAGATCACCATCCGCAAGGAGGGCGACGAACCCGTCGAGGCGGGCAGCATCCTCGGTCTGATGACCCTGGGCGCCTCCCACGGCGACGAGGTGATCCTTGCCGCCGAGGGCGAGGGTGCCGAGGCGGCCCTCGACGAGGTCGCCAAGCTCGTGGCGACCGACATGGACTGAACCCGGGATCGAGACGACGGCGGCGCTTCCTGCCCGGAGGCGCCGCCGTTTCGCGTCCAGGAGCTGTGTGAGAACGAGCTGTTCCAGGTGTGGGACTCAGCCCGCCCGCTGCGCTACAGGGGCAGGGCGTGACCGGTGGCCGCGGCCAGGGCGTCCCGCATCGTGGCGCGCGGCGCCTCCAGACCGGTGAAGTGCTCGACCTGGCCGAACGCCTGGTGCAGCAGCATGTCCAGGCCGGTCGCCAACCGGCCTCCGACAGCCTCGACGGCCTCGGCCAGCGGCGTCGGCCAGGGGTGGTAGATGACGTCGAGCACGCACGCGGACTTCGCGAGATCCGCCGCGTGCGGGTCCACCGCGCCCGCCGGGAGCGTGGAGACGACCACGTCGTGGCTGGTCGCGGCGTCGGCGATGTTGATCGAGTCGAGCCGTTCGACCCGGACCCGCAGACCGATGCGCTCCGCCGCCTCCAACGCCTCCGCCGCCCTGGAGGGCTCGCGCACCGCCAGCGTCGCCTCGGACAGGCCCAGATCGGCGAACGCCGCCAGGGTCGCCACCGCCGTGCCGCCCGCGCCGAGGATCAGCCCCGCGTGACCGCCGGTGAAACCACCCGCCACCCGCAGGGCCCCGACGACGCCGTCCACATCGGTGCAGTCGGCGAACCAGCTCCCGTCCAGGCGGTGGACCAGCGTGTTCGCCGCCCCCACCACCTCGGCCCTGTCGGCGGCCTCATCGGCCACCCGCAGCGCCGCGCGCTTGCCCGGCATCGTCACCGACAGCCCCGCCCACTCCGGGCCGAGGCCGCCGACGAACTCCACCAGCCGCTCGGCGTCCGCCTCGACGCGCTCGTAGGTCCAGGGCAGACCGAGCGCGTCGTAGGCGGCACCGTGCAGGACCGGGGACAGCGAGTGCTCGACCGGCTTTCCCAGCACTCCGGCCCGGCGCACCGCCATCCCTTGCTGATCAGAAAGCGCCACGTTCCTGCGCTTCCTTGATGTAGGCGTCGTGCTGCTGCTGGTTCTCCGCGAAGCAGGAGGTCCCGTCCGGGTAGCACTTCACGAAGTAGCGCCACTCGCCCTCGGCCGGCCGCTCGGCCGCCCGCAGCGCCTCCTTGCTGAACGCCGAGATCGGCGTCGGCGGCAGCCCGTAGTTCAGGTAGGTGTTGTACGGGCCGGGACGCTGCCGGTCGGAGCTGTTGGTCAGCAGCGTCGGCTTGTCCAGCGGGTAGTTGATCGTGGAGTCCAGGCCCAGCTTCATCGCGGGCTGGCCGATCCGGTTCTCGATCACCCGCGCGATCTTCGGGAAGTCCTTCGCCAGGCCCTCGCTCTGCGTCAGCGAGGCGATGATCATCAGCTCGTACGGCGAATGACCGCTGCTCTGCGCAAGATCCGGAAGACCGGCCGCCTCCAGCTGCGCCGCCGACTTGGTGACCACGTCGCGCAGCACGTTCTCGGCCGACTCACCCGGCTTGACGTCGTAGATGCCCGGCATGATCAGGCCCTCCAGCCGACGCCGGGGCTCTGCCTTCGACGCATCGGCGACGGCCCACTGCGGCACGCCCAGCGTCGCCAGGTCCGCCGTCTCGGCCGCGCGGTGCATCTCCTCGGAGGTGGTGCACTTCTCGTTCTTGTTCGCGCAGGTCGCCTCGGCGAGCCTGGTCAGGATGCCCGGCGTGTTGCCGCCGTTGGGCGCGGCCTGGTCCTCCAGCCGCATGCCGCCGCGGATGTCGACCCGGCCCACCTTCGCCGCGTCCGACAGGATGTGGCTGACCGCGGCCTTGCCCGACATCTTGTTGCGCATCAGGTAGTAACCGGGCTGGATCGAGTTGATCCGCTTGTTCTCGGCGGAAGCCGAGGTGAACGCCTTGGTGCTGGCCACCACGTCCTTCTCGGACAGCGTCTTGCCGATGTCACCCACGGTGTCGCCGGAGGCGACCTCGACGACGACGCTACCGGTGCCCTCGCCCTCGTAGTCCTCGTAGCCGCCGATCCGCATGATCTGCAGCGCTCCGTACCCCACACCGCCGCCGACCAGCACCAGCACGAACAGGCCGGCCAGGGCGGTCACCCATCGGCGCCTCTTGCGACGTCGGAATCGTTCCGGATCGGGGCGCCGTCGCCGGTGGTCCCCGGGCTCGTCCGCGAACAGTCCGAGATCATCGGTCACGGGAGTTCCTCTCGTGTTCTCTGCCCCCGGCCGTCCAGGTAAGCCTGCAAGATCTCCACCGCTGCCGCCTGGTCAACGACGGCGCGCTGCTTCTTCCCCCGCACGCCGCGTTTCGACAGCTTCCGGCTGGCCGTCACCGTGGTCAACCGCTCGTCGTGAAACCGCACCGGAACCGGTGCGACCTTCTCCACCAGCGCAGCCCCGTAGGACTGCGCGATCTCCGCGGCGGAACCGTGCCTGCCGGCCAGCGTCTTGGGCAGGCCGATCACGATCTCCACCACGTCGTGCTCGGAGACGAGGTCGGCGATCTTGGCGAGATCGCTGCCGCCTTCCTCGTCCCGTCGCAACGTCTCCAACGGGGTCGCCAGCATCGGAGCGGGATCGCTCAAAGCGATTCCGACCCGGACCGCCCCGACATCGACACCGAGCCGACGTCCCGGGCCGGGATCCGTCTGCTGGTGCTCGTTCACCCGCCTGCCACCACCTGGTCGACGCCGGTGCGCAGCGCACCGATGGCCGCGGTGATGCCCGCGGGGTTGGAGCCGCCGCCCTGGGCCATGTCCGGCTTGCCGCCCCCGCGACCGCCGACCTCGGCGGCGAAGCTGGGAACCAGCTTGCCCGCCGCGATGCCCTTGTCGCGGGCCGCGTCGTTGACGCCGACCACGAAGCTGACCTTGCCCTCCTCGGCGGAGAACAGCGCGACCACCGAGGGGCGCGAGCCCAGCCGGCCGCGGATCTCACCGGCCAGCGCCCGCAGCGCGTTGCCGTCCACGCCGTCCGGGACCTGCTCGGCCACCAGCGTCACGCCGTGCACGTCGGTGCCCTTGTCGGCGAGCTCACCGGCGGAGTTGAGCACCTGGGTGATGCGCAGTTGCGCGAGCTCCTTCTCGGCGCTGCGCAGCTTGCTGACCACGCCCTGGATGCGCTCGGGCAGCTCCTCGGCGGGAACCTTGAACTGCTCGGCGAGCTGGGTGACCAGCAGGTGCTCCTTGCTGATGTGGCGCATCGCGTCCATGCCGACCAGCGCTTCGACGCGGTGCACGCCCGAACCGACCGAGGAGTCCGACACCAGCTTGACCACGCCGAGGTGGCCGATGCGCGGCACGTGGGTACCACCGCACAGCTCGCGGGAGTAGTCGCCCATGTCGACCACGCGGACCTGGTCGCCGTACTTCTCGCCGAACAGCGCCATCGCACCGAGCTCCATGGCCCGGTCCATGCTGGTGGTGTAGGCGTTGACCTCGACGTCGGTCTGCAGGTAGTCGTTGACCTCTTCCTCGACCCCGGCCAGCACGTCGGCCGAGACCGACGAGGGCACGGTGAAGTCGAAGCGCATCCGGCCCGGTGAGTTCAGCGAACCGGCCTGCGCGGCGCGCTTGCCGTAGGCGCTGCGCACGGCCGCGTGCACCAGGTGCGTCGCGGAGTGCGAGCGCTCGATGGACTGGCGGCGGTGGGCGTCGACGGCGGCCTCCAGCGTGGTGTCCACGCCGAGCTCGCCTTCCAGGACCTTCGCGCGGTGCACGAACAGGCCGGGCACGCTGCGCTGCACGTCGAGCACCTCGACCGCGACGCCCGGTCCGACCAGCTTGCCGGTGTCGGCGATCTGGCCACCGCCCTCGGCGTAGAACGGGGTGCGGTCCAGCACCAGCTCCACCTCGGTGCCGGCCGAGGCGCGGGGCGCGGGCTGACCGTCGACGAGCAGGCCCAGCACGCGGCTGTGCGACTGCAGGTCGGTGTAGCCGATGAACTCGGTCGTCCCGTGCTGGTCGAGCAGCGTGCGGTAGGTCGACAGGTCGCCGTGGCCGGTCTTGCGGGACTTCGCGTCGGCCTTGGCGCGGTTGCGCTGCTCGGCCATCAGGTCGCGGAAGCCCTGCTCGTCGACCGCCAGGCCTTGCTCGGAAGCCATCTCCAGGGTCAGGTCGATCGGGAAGCCGTAGGTGTCGTGCAGCTGGAACGCCTTGTCGCCCGCGAGGGTCTGGCCACCGGTCTTCTTCAGGTCGGTGACGGCCAGGTCGAAGATCTTCGACCCCGCGGTCAGCGTCGACAGGAACGCCTCTTCCTCGTTGCGCATCACCGAGTCGATGCGGTCGAACTCGGTGACCAGCTCGGGGTAGCTCGGCGACATCGCGTCGCGCACGATCTGGGCGAACTCGCCCAGCACCGGTTCCTGCACGCCCAGCAAGCGGGTCGAGCGCACGATGCGGCGCAGCAGGCGGCGCAGCACGTAGCCGCGGGCCTCGTTGCCGGGGGTGACGCCGTCGCCGATGAGCATCACGCCGGAGCGGGCGTGGTCGGCGATGACGCGGAACCGCACGTCGTCCTCGTGGCTCGCGCCGTAGCGCCGGCCGGAGAGCTCCTCGGCCTTGGCGATCACCGGGCGGACCAGGTCGGTCTCGTAGACGTTCTCCACGCCCTGCAGCAGGCAGGCCACGCGCTCGACGCCCATGCCGGTGTCGATGTTCTTGGTGGGCAGCTCGCCGATCGGCGGGTGACCGTCCTTGGGCGGCAGCTCACCCCTGATGTCCTGCATGAACACCAGGTTCCAGATCTCGATGTAGCGGTCCTCGTCGACGACGGGACCACCCTCCTTGCCGTAGGCGGGCCCGCGGTCGTAGTAGATCTCCGAGCAGGGACCGCCGGGACCGGGCACGCCCATGTCCCAGTAGTTGTCCTTGGCGTCGCGGGTCTGGATCCGCTCGGCCGGGATCCCGCAGACCTTCTGCCACAGCCCGGCGGCCTCGTCGTCCTTCTCGAAGACCGTCACCCACAGGCGGGCCGGGTCGATGCCGTAGCCGCCGTCGGCCACCGACTTGGTGAGCAGCTCCCAGGCGTTCTCCATGGCGCCTTCTTTGAAGTAGTCGCCGAAGGAGAAGTTGCCGGCCATCTGGAAGAACGTGTTGTGCCGGGTGGTCTTGCCGACCTCATCGATGTCACCGGTGCGCACGCACTTCTGGATGCTCGTCGCACGCGGGTAGGGGGCCGGGGCCTCGCCCAGGAAGTAGGGCTTGAACTGGACCATGCCCGCGTTGACGAACAGCAGCGTCGGGTCGTCGAGGATCAGCGACGCGCTGGGCACCACGGTGTGGCCGCGGCCCTTGAAGTGCTCGGTGAACCGGTGGTTGATGTCGTGGGTCTGCACTGGGAGTCCTTGGGAATTGGGTCAGGTCACGGACACGGCTGTCGGGTGTCGGCGAGCGGCCGGCGGCGCGGTGCGGCGCCTGCGTCAGCGGCCCGCCCGACGAGCTCGCCGCTCGGCGTCGTGCTCAGCGGCTGTCCGCCGGACCTGGTCCGCGTTCACGACCACATCCTGCAGCTGGTCTTCCCGTTCCTGCATCCCGGCGCGGACGTCGGCCCCGAACGAGCCGACCGCTCCAGCCAGTTCACGCATGGCGCCGCCGACCTGCTCGGCCATCCCCGTGGGGGTCGCCTTCCGAGCGGTCTCGTTGACCTTGCGGGTCAGCGCGACTCCGGCTGCGATGCCCGCGCCGAACCAGAAAAGGCGCCTCACTTGCGCCCTCCTTTGTTCTTGCGGCGGAAGTGCCGTCCGGTCGGTTCCTGCTTGCGCTTCCGGCGGGCCTTCAGCGCCTTGCTCACGCCGTAGGAGAACGCCGCCGTCTTCACCAACGGACCACCCAGTGTAGCCGTGAACAGCGACGACAACGCCGAGACGTTACCGCTGATGGTCTTGGCGTTGGAGGTGATGCCGTCGACCCGCTCCAGCTGCGTGTTCACGTGCGTGATCGTCGTGTTCGCGCCGGTGAAGATCGGGTCGCTGTTCTCCTGCGCCTTCTTGATCGCGGTGCTCGCCTCGTCCAAGGTCTTGCCGAGCTTGATCAGCGGCACCGCCAGCAGCAGGACCAGCAGCACGAACGCTCCGGCGACGATCAGCGCGGCGATCTGCGTGGGCGTCACGTGCCCTCCCGTATGTCCACGTCATGTCCTTGTCGAACCGGCGACCTGCGCCGGTTCGTTGATCGTGCGCCAGGTTACCGGTGTATCCGCCAGCTACAAGCACCCGGGCCGCCGGGCCCAACCGCAGGTCCGCGCCTCTCCGCGCAGGACGTGGCGGGCGCGCGCCGGAGGTCTCGATGCGATGACCGGTTGATCACGCGGTGACGGGTGTGAGCGCCTGCTGACCGGTCAGGACGGCGGCGACGTTGCGCGCGGCGAGCTCGGCCATCGCGGTGCGCGTCTCGGTGGTCGCCGAGCCCAGGTGCGGGGCGATCGCGACGTTGTCCAGCTCCAGCAGTCCGGGGTCGACGTCGGGCTCGTTCTCGAAGACGTCCAGCGCCGCCCCGCCGATGCGCCCTTCTTTGAGGGCCGCGGCCAGGGCCTTCTCGTCCACGATCGGGCCTCGGCTGGTGTTGACGACGATCGCGGTGGACTTCATCGCGTCCAGCGCCGCGTCGTCGATGAGGTGGCGGGTGCTCTCGGTGAGCGGGCAGTGCAGGGAGAGGACGTCGGCGGTGCGCAGCAGCTCGTCGTGCGACAGGTACCGGGCGTCGAGCTCGGCCTCGATCTCCTGCGGCGCGCGGCGACGGCCGGTGTAGGCGATGTGCATGCCGAAGGCGCGTGCGCGGCGGGCCACGGCCTGGCCGATGCCGCCGAGACCGACGATGCCCAGCGTCTTGCCCTGCAGGCCGGTGCCGAGCATGAAGCCGAGGTGGAAGTTCCAGGGCGTGCGGGAGCGCAGCAACCGCTCGGCCTCGCCGAGGCGGCGGGTGACCGACAGCAGCAGCCCGAAGGCGAGGTCGGCGGTGGCGTCGGTGAGCACTCCGGGCGTGTTGGTGACGGTGACGCCGCGTCCGGTGACCGCGGGGACGTCGACGTTGTCGTAGCCGACGGCCACGTTCGCCACGACCTTCAGCTGCGGACCAGCGGCGTCGAGGAACTCGGCGTCGATGCGGTCGTGCAGCATCGCGACGACGCCGTCGGCGCCTCCGACGGTCGCGCGGAGCTCGTCGGGGGTCAGCGGCCGGTCCTGGTCGCAGACCTGGACCTCGGCGACTTCGCGCAGCACCGCAACGGCGGACTCCGGAACCGTCCTGGTGACCACGACCTTGCTCACATCGACCTCCACGCTCGTTCTGCCCGGTTCGGCATGGTTCGGCACAGTACCGGCTCGGACAACGAGCGGTTCTGGTGAAGAACGCGGCGGAGCCGCTGCTTCAGGTGTGGGACTCAACCTGCACCGCCGCAGGTTCTGCCGCTGGCACCGCCAAGCAAACCAATTCCCGAACAGCCCTAGTCCTCGTCGCGGATGATGTTGCGCAGCTTCGGGACCCTGTCGTGCAGCGCGCGTTCGGCGCCGCGCGGGGTCGGGTCGTAGTAGTCGCGCCCCACCAGCGACTCCGGCGGGTACTGCTGGGCGAGCACGCCTTCGGGCTTGTCGTGCGGGTAGCGGTAGCCCTTGGCGTTGCCGAGCTTCTGCGCACCCGCGTAGTGCCCGTCGCGCAGGTGCGGCGGAACCGGACCGCCCTTGCCCGCGCGCACATCACCCATCGCCGCGTCGATCGCGGTGATCACGGCGTTGGACTTCGGCGCGGTGGCCAGGTGGATGGTGGCCTGGGCCAGCGCCAGCCGTCCCTCGGGCATGCCGATGAACTGCACCGCCTGAGCCGCGGCGACGGCGGTCTGCAGCGCGGTCGGATCGGCCATGCCGATGTCCTCGCTGGCGTGCACGACCAGGCGGCGCGCGATGAACCGAGGGTCCTCACCCGCCTCGACCATCCGCGCCAGGTAGTGCAGCGCGGCGTCGACGTCGGAACCTCGGATGGACTTGATGAAGGCGCTGGTGATGTCGTAGTGCTGGTCGCCGCCCCGGTCGTAGAGCACGGCCGCTCGGTCCACCGTGGATTCGACGGTGGCCAGGTCGATCTCGTCGGCCCCGTTGGACACCGCTGATTCGGCCGCGGCCTCCAGCGCCGTCAGCGCGCGGCGGGCATCTCCTTCGGCCAGCGCGACCAGGTGTTCCTCGGCGTCCTCGGCCAGCCCGACCGAGCCGCCCAGACCTCGCTCCTCGCTGACCGCGCGGCGCAGCAGCGCGCGGATGTCCTCGTCGTCCAGGCTGCGCAGCTGCAGCACCAGCGACCGCGACAGCAGCGGCGCCACCACCGAGAAGTAGGGGTTCTCGGTCGTCGCGGCCACCAGCAGCACGGTCCGGTCCTCGACCGCGCCCAGCAGCGCGTCCTGCTGGGTCTTGGAGAAGCGGTGCACCTCGTCGATGAACAGCACGGTGGCCTCGCCAGAACGTCCGAGGCGGCGGCGGGCCTCCTCGATGACGGCCCGGACCTCCTTCACCCCCGACGACAGCGCCGACAGCGCCGCGAACCGGCGACCGGTCGCCTTCGACACGAGGTTCGCCAGGGTCGTCTTCCCGGTCCCGGGCGGCCCGTAGAGCAGCACCGACGCCGGAGCCGCTCCTTCGACCAGCCGCCGCAGAGGAGCTCCGGCGACCAGGAGGTGCTGCTGCCCGACGACCTCCTCCAGGGACCGAGGCCGCATCCGCACCGCCAACGGCGCGTTCTCGGCCAGCTTCTCCCCGGCCTTCTGCTCGGTCTCAGCCCCGAACAGCCCCTCGTCGAACAACCCCTCGCTCACGCCGCGAACGCTACCCGCCACCCCCGACTCCCCCACGAACCACACCGACCCCCACCGAGGCCGACGACGAGGCCGGAGTCCCATCCCGACCTCGGCCCCGCACCAGGTGACCCGATTTCAGTGGAAGTCCGGGTCCCGATTTCAGTGGAAATCGGAACCCGGACTTCAGGGGGAATAAGGTCACCCCAGGT
>NZ_JBFAQJ010000071.1:0-15353 GCF_040677225.1 Saccharopolyspora sp. NPDC049357
CCCAATTACTACCTCGTTAAACTTCCTACTAGAGTAGGCCTACACCCATCCCGGGACGCCCCCACAGTGCGGGCGGTCCGTGACCCGAACCGACGGTGATCGTTCGGACCAGAACCGCCTCGTGGTGCTCCATTCGGGCGAACCGCTCTCCCGATCGTGTTCACCTCGCCCTCGCCGAGAGAGGCTGGGCGAGGTGAGGGCGAGTTGGTCCGGCGCCTCCGCGGTTGTCACACCTGAGGCGTAGTTTCGAACGTGACGATCTTGGACGACGCCGATGGGGGTTGGCACGCACATGGCAGTAGTGGTCCCGGGGAAGACGCCTCCGCAGTGGCAGCTCTACGCAGGCATGCCCTGCTGGATCGAGCTGATCACCACCAACCTGGACAAGGCGCGGGAGTTCTACGCGAACCTGTTCGACTGGGAGTACGAGACCCACTCCGACCCGGCTTCCGGGGAGCACATCATCGCCCTGCGCGACGGGTTCCCGGTGGCCAGCCTGCGCGCGGCCTCCGGTGACCAGTCGATGTGGCGGATCTACCTCGCGGCAGCGGACTGCGCCGAGAAGGTCGCCGAGGCCGAGGAGCACGGCGCGGTGCAGACCGTCCCGCTGAACTCGGTGCCCAAGGTGGGCCGCAAGGCCGTGTTGGTCGGCCCCTCCGACGCGGAGTTCGGCCTGCTGGAGCCGGAGGAGTCCTGGCAGTTCGACGTCGGCCTGCCGGGCACCCTGATGTGGGCCGAGCTGGTCACCATCAAGGCGCAGACCGCCGACAACTTCTTCCAGGAGCTCTTCGGCTACACCGCGGAGCAGTTCGGCACCGAGCACCGCTCGGACTACTCGGTCTGGTATCTGGGCGAGGAGTCGGTGCTGGCGCGGGTCAGCATGATCCGCGACTTCATCACCGAGTCCACGCAGCCGCACTGGCTGCTGTACCTGGGCGTGGACGACGAGATCGGCACGGACGAGCTGGTCCGCACCGCCATCGCCAACGGCGGTCGCGTCCGGGTCGATCCGTACGACTCCAGCATCGGCCGCATGGCGGTCCTGCGGGACCCCACCGGCGCTCGTTTCGCGGTGATCGACCCGAGCCAGGCCGGTGACTTCGGCACCGCTGCGAACTACGACCCTTATGAGGACTGATCACTCCGTGATCTTCCTGCTTGGCGGTGCCAGAAGCGGAACCTCAGACGCCTTCTCGCTCCGGGATCCGAGACTTGTGTATGACCAATACACGGCGCTACGGCTGTCCTCCCGAGAAGACGTCTGAGAACCCGCGGCGGTGCCGGCTGCTCAGGTGGGGTGAGGAGAAAGCGCCTGCGGCGCTTGCCTGACGGTGGGTCGCAGGCGCTTCTCCGTTGCCGTCAGTCGGTGCGGTCCAGGATGGACTCTTCGTTCGTCGCGGGGTCTTCCGGCCAGCCCGGGTAGGGCGGCGGGGTTCCGCCGAACGCCGGGCAGAGGGCTTTGTGATCGCAGTAGTCGCAGAGCTTGCTCGGGTTCGGCCGGAAGTCCCCGGTCTTGCCCGCGCGCAGGATCGCCTGCCAGATCGCTTCGAGAGTCCGCTCGAAGCGGCGCAATTCGTCCTCGTCGGGGGCGTAGGCGAGCTTCTGCTTGTTCGCCAGGTACATCAGCAGCAGCTGGCGGGGGATCTCGCCGCGCAACCGCCACAGCACCAAGGCGTAGAACTTCATCTGGAACATCGCCTTGGCTTCGCCGATCTCGCGCGGCGCGTTGCCGGTCTTGTAGTCCACCAAGCGGATTTCACCGGTCGGCGCGACGTCCACCCGGTCGATGAAGCCGCGCAGCAGCACGCCCGAGGGGAGCTCGGTCTCCACCCGCAGCTCGCACGCCTCCGGCTGCAACCGTTGCGGGTCCTCCATCTCGAAGTAGGCGTCGAGCAGCCCGCTCGCCGACTTCAGCCACTTGGCCAGCTCCGGATCGTCCGGGCCCTCGAAGAGCTCGGCCAGCTCAGGCTGCTCGGCGAGGATCTCCTCCCACGCCGGCGCCAGCAGATCTCCGGCCTTCTGCCTGTCGCGCTGCTCGGTGGGCAGGCCGTAGAGGCGTTCCAGCACCGAGTGCACCACCGTGCCGCGCACCTGCGCGCGAGTGGCCTTCTCCGGCAGCCGGTCCACCGCGCGGAAGCGGTAGAGCAGCGGGCACTGCTTGAAATCGCCGGCCCGCGACGGCGAAAGCGCCGGACGCCGGCGGGTCGCCTGCTCGGGTTCCTGCTGCGCGGTCTCAGCCATGAGCACTGACCCTAACGAAACCCCCTGACAGGAGATCGGCACGGGAGGGGCGTGGTCGCGAAATCGGCGAGAACTCCGATCTCGCACCCGGGCGTAACAGCTCTCTTACCTCCGACCTACTACCCTTCGCACATGCCGCCGCCCGCTTCCTCGCCCGTCCGGCCCAGGCTCAACGACGGGGGGCTGCTGTTGTGCCGGGTGGCCGGAGTTCCGGTGCTGCTGTCCACCTCGTGGTGGCTCGGCGCCGCGCTCATCGTGCTGCTCTACACACCGATGGTCGGCCGCATCCTGCCCGGCGCCGGGGTGTGGGAGAGCGCGGTGCTGGCGGCGGTGTTCACGGTGCTGCTGGCGGCCTCGGTGCTGCTGCACGAACTCGGCCACTGCATCGTCGCGCTGCGGATGGGCCTCCCGGTGCGCCGGGTGCGGCTGTTCCTGCTCGGCGGGCTCTCCGAGATCTCCCGCACGCCGCCCAAGCCCGCGCAGGAAGGGCTGATCGCCGCCGCAGGGCCGGCGGTGTCCCTGGTGCTGGCGGGCGCGACCGGCATCGCCTGGTACGCCATGACCCCGGGCGGCGCGGTCTGGCTGCTGGTCGCCCAGACCTGCGTGGCCAACCTGGCCGTCGGCGTGTTCAACCTGCTGCCGGGCCTGCCGCTGGACGGCGGGCGGATGCTGCGCGCGCTGCTGTGGCGGATCACCGGGCGTCGCGTCGCGGGCACCACCGCCGGTGTCGTGGGTGCCGGAGCCGTCGCCGTCGCACTGCTGGTCTACGCCTTGATCGGGTTGTTCAGCGGAGCCGATGACCAGTGGTTGCGGCTCGGCGTGTGCGTGCTGATGGCCTGGTTCGTCGTGGCCGGGGCCAGTGCCGAGCACCAGGCCGAGCAGCGCCGCCGGTGGCCGAGCGGCCTGGAGCTGTCGGACCTGGTGCGCCCGGTGCTGCAACTGCCCGCCGAGAGCCCGGTCGCCGACGCCCTGATGGCCGCGGCCGGACGCGGCGTCGTGCTGGTCCGCGCCGACGGCATCGCGGTCGGCCTGCTCGACCAGACCGCCGCCGAGCGGCTTGCCACGCACGCGCCCCACGAACCCGCCGAACGCGCCGCGGAACCGGTCGAGGCGGACACGATCCTGCTGGACAGCGAGTCCCCGGACGCCGTGCTGGAGCGGGTCCAGGCCGTGCTCGCCTGGCAGTTCCTGGTCATCGACGAGGAGGGCAGGCCCAGCGGAGTCCTCCGCCGCGAGGACCTGCGCTCGGCACTGCGCTCCCGCCGGGGGTAGAGGCCTGCCCATCTGCGACGATGGTTCGCCGTGCATCGAGCACGTCAGCGAGCGTGGAGAAGGTAGGCAGCAGTTGAGCAGCACCGTCAGCGGTGAGTTCCAGCCCGGCGACCGGGTCCAGTTGACCGACCCCAAGGGGCGCAAGTACACGGTCGTGCTGGAAAGGGGAGGGGAGTACCACACCCACCGCGGCGCGCTCGCGCACGACGACCTGATCGGGCAGCCGGAGGGCTCGGTGGTGGTCTCCGCGGGCGGAACCTCGTTCCTGGCGCTGCGCCCGCTGCTGGCCGACTACGTGCTGTCCATGCCGCGCGGCGCCCAGGTCATCTACCCGAAGGACGCCGCCCAGATCCTGATGTGGGGCGACATCCGGCCCGGCGCGAAGGTGCTGGAGGCCGGGGCCGGATCCGGCGCGCTGAGCTGCTCGCTGCTGCGCGCGGTCGGCCCGGAGGGCAGCGTCACCTCCTACGAGGTGCGCGAGGACCACCACGAGCACGCCGAGCGCAACGTCAAGCGCTTCTTCGGTGAGATCCCGGAGAACTGGGACCTGCGGCTCGGCGACCTGCTGGAGTACGACGGCGAGCCCGTCGACCGCATCGTGCTGGACATGCTGGCGCCCTGGGACGTGCTGGAGCTGGTCAAGGAGAAGCTCAACCCCGGCGGCGTGCTGATCGTCTACGTGGCCACCACGACCCAGCTCTCCCGCGTCACCGAAGCGATCCGCGAGCAGCAGAACTGGACCGAGCCGCAGGCGTGGGAGACGCTGCTGCGCCCGTGGCACGTGGTCGGCATGGCCGTCCGCCCCGAACACCGCATGGTCGCCCACACGGCGTTCCTGCTCACCAGCCGCCGCCTCGCCGACGGCGTCACCCCACCGCGCGTCCAGCGCCGCCCCAGCAAGGGCTGACACGACATGAGAACGGGCCCGCACCGAACTTCCGGTACGGGCCCGTTCTCATGCCCTCGGTCAGCGGACGGTGATCACCATCGAGCGCGCGGTCAGCAGAGCTTCCACTCGCCGTCCTCGACGATCAGCTGGTTCGTCTCGTTGATCGGCACGTCCTGATTCATCTGCTGGCCCATGACCTCCACGTGGAGGGACATGGTGCCGTTGAAGTGCGCGGTGGCGGTGTCATCGCCGTTGTCGGTGACCGCGCCCAGGGCGAACTTCACCTCGAGGTTCTCGATCAACTTCTGGATCTCGGCGTCCGGAACGCCCATGCCCTTGAGCTCCTCGAACTGGGATCCCTTGCCCTCCATCATGTCGACCATGTCCTGCAGCTTCTTGCTCGACTTGTCGCAGGTGAGGCTCTGCACCCCGGCGAAGTCCTTGGCGTTCATCATGTCCACGGCCTGCTGCGCGACCGGGCGAGGATCGCCCGGGCCGCCGGTGAAGGCGAGGACGAGCGCGATGATCACGCCGATGACGACGAGGCCGCCGACGCCGCCCAGGACCCAGGGCAGCGGGGACTTCTTCTTCGGCGGCGGCCCGTAGCCGGGCTGGCCGTACGGGCTCGGGTACGGCTGCTGCTGGTAGCCGGGCTGCGGCTGCTGCGGGTACTGCTGTCCGCCGCTCGGCGGGAACTGCCCGCCGGGTTGCTGCGGGTACTGCTGTCCGCCGCTCGGCGGGAACTGCCCGCCGGGTTGCTGCGGGTACTGGCCACCGGGCTGCTGCCCCCATCCGCCCTGGCCGGGCGGCTGCTGCGGTGGGTACGTCACTGGTGCTCCCCCTGAATCTTTTCTGTTGTTCCCCTCGATGCGCCCCGGCTACTGGCCGAGGTCGCAGACCTTCCACTCGCCGTTCTCGACGACCAGGCCCATCGTCTGATCCACCGGCTGGGACGCCCCGTCGGCCTCGTAGGTTCCGGTGAGATCCGCCGAAGCCTTGTCGCCGTTGCGGGTGACCTCGCCGAGCCGGACGTCGAACTTCCACTGCTTGAGCTGGCCGATGGCGGTGTCGAGCTGGGCCTTGTTGGACTCGCAGAACAGCTCGCCGACGGTGCCGAAGTCGCCCGCGTTGACCTTGGCCACGACCTCTTGGGCCACCGGTCGCGGTTCGCCCGGCCCGCTGCCGAGCCAGAAGTAGACGCCGACGCCCGCTCCGGCGAGCACCAGCACGGCCGCGACGATCCCGAGGACCACCGGCAGCTTCGACTTCTGCGGTGCCGGCGGTTCGACGTCGCCGAAGCCCCCGGGCTCCTTCAACCACGAGCCGGGGCCGTACTCGCTGCCCCACTGCGGTGGCATCGGCTGACCGGCCTGCGGCGGCTGCGCGGGCTGCGGCTGACCCGGGTGCATCTGGCCGGGTTGTCCCTGCTCCGGGCCCTGCTGGCCCCAACCGGTGTGCTGGTTGCCGTACCAGTTGGGCTGCTGCTGCGGGGTGCCGGAAGGCTGAGGTGGGAATCCGTTCCCCGTGGGTTGTTGCCCCCACCCGCCCTGTCCAGGCTGCTGCGGCGGATAGGTCATGGACTCCTCCCAGGAGTGCTCTTGCGGCATTCGACGCCGGTTGTGCGCTAGCGGCGGTAAGTAGACCAGAGCCTTTGGACCCGCGGGTGCGGAGTATCCGGATTACAACCTCCGTGACCGCTTCAACGAAGTCCGGAATGTCCGGACACCCGAGGTTGTTCCAAATGATGGGAGAAGTGCGGCGGCTCCCGACGAAAATGCCACCCGGTTGCCGGAGTCGTTGACCCGGATGATCGCAGAGCGCACACGACCGCTGTGGCGCAACGGAAAAACCCGTGGTCGCGGCGATTCCGCAGGGGTGTCGGAAGGTCGTCCGGGAGTATCGAACGGACCATGATCGACAACCCACCGTATCCGCCTCGACCAGCCAGGATGCAACGCGCCGGGAACAAACGTCTTTAGACCGTGTGTATTCGGAGATTTCTGTGGCACGCTGGGCGATCCGGCGGACACCTCACGACGCCGCCGTCGTCGGTGATCGCCGGTACCGTGGTGGTACGAGCACGGGAGGAGGGTGCCGATATGCAGCACGACCGTCCCGGCAGCCGGCCTGAGGAGGGCGACGGCGAGCAGGGTGCGGGCTCCGCGGAGCTCCGCAGCCAGATCCGTCTTCTCGAAGACGAGGTCGCACTGCTTCGCCGCAGGCTCAACGAGTCCCCTCAACAGGCCCGCTTGCTGGAAAAGCGGCTGGCCGAGGCATCCGAGAGAGTGAGCCAGCTCACCGAACGGAACGCCAAACTCACCGAGACCCTGAAGGAAGCGCGGGGCCAGCTGATGGCACTGCGCGAGGAGGTCGACCGCCTCGCCCAGCCCCCGAGCGGGTACGGCGTGTTCTTGCACGCCTACGAGGACAGCACGGTCGACGTATTCACCTCCGGTCGCAAGATGCGGGTGGCGGTGTCGCCGAACGTCGAGACCGGGGACCTGCGGTTGGGGCAGTCGGTGCGCCTCAACGAGGCCCTGACGGTGGTCGAGGCGGGTGCGTTCGAGCAGACCGGTGAGGTGTGCACCTTCCGGGAGGTCCTGTCCTACGCCGAGGGCGAGAGCCCGCGCGCGCTGGTGATGGGGCACACCGACGAGGAACGCGTCGTGTGGCTGACCGAGCCCCTGGCCGATTCCGGGCTGAAGTCCGGCGATTCGCTGCTGGTCGACAGCAAGGCCGGCTACGCCTACGACGTGGTGCCCAAGGCCGAGGTCGAGGACCTCACCCTCGAGGAGGTGCCGGACGTCGGCTACCGCGACATCGGTGGCCTGGCCGGGCAGATCGAGCAGATCCGCGACGCCGTGGAGCTGCCGTTCCTGCACTCCGAGCTCTACGTGCAGTACCAGCTGCGCCCGCCGAAGGGCGTCCTGCTCTACGGGCCACCGGGCTGCGGGAAGACGCTCATCGCCAAGGCGGTGGCGAACTCCCTGGCCAAGAAGGTGGCCGCGGCGCGAGGCGACGACGATGGTCAGGCGAAGTCCTACTTCCTGAACATCAAGGGCCCCGAGCTGCTCAACAAGTTCGTCGGCGAGACCGAACGGCACATCCGGATGATCTTCCAGCGCGCTCGGGAGAAGGCCTCCGAGGGCACGCCGGTGATCGTGTTCTTCGACGAGATGGACTCGATCTTCCGGACCCGCGGCAGCGGTGTGTCCTCCGACGTGGAGACCACCATCGTCCCGCAGCTGCTGAGCGAGATCGACGGTGTGGAAGGCCTGGAGAACGTCATCGTCATCGGCGCCTCCAATCGCGAGGACATGATCGACCCGGCGATCCTGCGCCCCGGCCGGCTCGACGTGAAGATCAAGATCGAGCGTCCGGACGCCGAATCGGCCAAGGACATCTTCTCCAAGTACCTCACCACCCAGCTGCCGATCCACGAGGAGGACCTCAAGGAGTTCGGCGGCGACAACGCCGCGTGCCTGGACGCGATGATCCAGGCCACGGTGGAGCGGATGTACGCCGAGACCGACGAGAACCGGTTCCTGGAGGTCACCTACGCCAACGGTGACAAGGAAGTCCTGTACTTCAAGGACTTCAACTCCGGCGCGATGATCCAGAACATCGTGGACAGGGCCAAGAAGGCGGCGATCAAGTCGGTGCTGGAGACCAACCAGCCGGGCCTGCGGGTGCAGCACCTGCAGGACGCCATCATCGACGAGTTCGCCGAGAACGAGGACCTGCCCAACACCACCAACCCGGACGACTGGGCCCGCATCTCCGGCAAGAAGGGCGAGCGGATCGTCTACATCCGCACCCTGGTCAGCGGCAAGAACCAGGAATCCGGCCGAGCGATCGACACCGCCACCAACACCGGCCAGTACCTGTAGAACAGGTGCCGCGCTCGCACGCGTGGTCGAACGGTCGTCGAGACGACGGTGATCCGGGGCCGCCATCCCTCCTTACGGGATGGCGGCCCCGAGCTCGTGCGGGCGACTTCGCGGCGGGATACGTTGCTGGACATGATCCCCGCGCAGAACCCGGTGCAGCGGCTGGGACTCGGGCTGGCCGCGCTGGGCCGGCCCGCCTACATCAACGTCGGCCGCGCCGACGTGCTGCCCCAGCAGCGCACGGCCCAGGCCATGAAGGAGCGCACCCGCTCCGTCCTGGACGCCGCCTACGCCCACGGCATCCGATGGGTCGACACCGCCCGCTCCTACGGCAGCGCCGAGCAGTTCCTGGCCGACTGGCTGGGGGAGCGGGGCCACGAGGACGTCACCGTCTCCAGCAAGTGGGGCTACGCCTACGTCGCCGAGTGGCGCATCGAGACCGAGGTCCACGAGGTCAAGGAGCACTCGCTGGAGCGGTTGCGCGCCCAGTGGGCGGAGACCCGCACGCTGCTGGGCGATCGCATCGACCTCTACCAGGTGCACTCGCTGACCGGTGACAGCCCGCTGTTCGAGGACCTGGAGCTGCAGCACGAGCTGGCGCGCATCCGCGACGCCGGAGTGCGGCTCGGCTTCTCCACCAGCGGCGCCGCGCAGCCCGAGACCATCGAACGGGCCTGGGAGCTGGAGATCGGCGGGACGCAGCTGTTCAGCGCCGTGCAGTCCACCTGGAACACGGCCGAGCCCTCGGTCGGCCGCACCCTCAACGAGGTGCACACCGGCGGGTGGCGGGTGCTGCTCAAGGAAACCATGGCCAACGGCCGGCTGGCGCTGAAACCGCCGGACGAGTTCGCCGCCATCGCCTCGCGCCACTCCGTCGGGCCGGACGCCATCGCCGTCGCCCACGCCCTGGCCCAGCCGTGGGCGGACGTGGTGCTGCTCGGCCCGGCCAGCGTCGAACAGCTGGAGACCAACCTCGCGGCCCTGCGCGTCGAGCTCGGCGACCAGGACCTGGCCACCCTCAAGTCGCTGGCCACGGACGCGGCGACCTACTGGGGCGAGCGCTCCCAGCTGCCGTGGCACTGAGAGCCGCTCAGGAGCGCGCAGCGCGCTCCCGCAGCCATCGCCGCGTGAACTGACGGCCGTCCGGCACGAAGGGCCACAGCGGGTCCTCGAGGCGCTCGCGCAGCTCGGTGACGGGCATCCACCAGCCCTCGGCGACCTCCTCGGGCTGGTGCACCACGGGTCCGTCCCAGCGCGCCTGGAACACGAAACCGTGGTAGCGAACGGTGCCCTGCTCGAAGACCTCGCGGAACAGGAACTCCGGTTCGGTGCGAACGCCGAGCTCCTCGGCCAACTCCCGGCGGGCGGCGTCGAACGGGTCCTCGCCGGCGACGACCACGCCTCCGGCGGTGCAGTCGTGCAGGCCGGGGTAGACGTCCTTGGTGTCGGTGCGGCGGTGCACGTAGATGCGCTGCTCATCGCCCGAGAGCAGCAGCACGGCCGTCGCCGCGTGCCGCAGTCCCCTCTCGCGCATCTCGCGCCTCGACGTCCGGCCCACGACACGCCCGGCCGCGTCGTACAGCGCGACCTGCTCATCACCTGTGCCCACACCACGATCGTGCCACCCGGTCGGCGCAGCGCGGGAAGGCACGATTGGCGAACCTGTGGCTTCAAGCACTCTGCTCCGCCGCCGATACCCCGTACTCTGCGAGGTATGCGGCGGATCATGGGAACCGAGGTGGAGTACGGCATCGTCGTACCTGGCGATTCCAGCGCCAATCCGGTGCTGACCTCCACCCACATCGTGCTTGCGTACGCGGCGGCGGCGGAGATCCCGAGAGCCAGACGGGCTCGCTGGGACTACGAGGTCGAGTCGCCGCTGCGCGATGCGCGCGGGTTCGACCTGAGCTCGGCGGCGCAGCAGTCCAACGGTTCGGACGGCGACGACCTCGGCGCGGCCAACGTCATCCTCACCAACGGCGCGCGGCTCTACGTCGACCACGCGCACCCCGAGTACTCCGCGCCCGAGGTCACCAACCCGCGCGACGCGGTCATCTGGGACAAGGCCGGCGAACGCGTGATGGAGGAGGCCGCGTTGCGCGCGGCCAGCGTCCCCGGCACCGCGCCCATACAGCTCTACAAGAACAACGTCGACGGCAAGGGCGCCAGCTACGGCACCCACGAGAACTACCTGATGGCCCGCAACACCCCGTTCACCTCGGTGATCGGCGGCCTGACGCCGTTCTTCGCCTCCCGGCAGGTGATGTGCGGGTCCGGCCGGGTCGGCATCGGCCAGTCGGGTGAGAAGGCCGGTTTCCAGCTCTCCCAGCGCTCCGACTACATCGAGGTCGAGGTCGGGCTGGAGACCACCCTCAAGCGCGGCATCATCAACACCCGCGACGAACCGCACGCCGACGCCGACAAGTACCGGCGGCTGCACGTCATCATCGGCGACGCCAACCTCGCCGAGACGTCGACCTACCTCAAGCTCGGCACCGCTGCGCTGGTGCTGGACATGATCGAGGGCGGGGTGCGGTTCGACGACCTCAAGCTGGCCGACCCGGTGCAGGCGGTGCACCTGATCAGCCACGACCCCACCCTCAAGCAGTCCGTGGAGCTCGCCGACGGTCGCCGGTTCACCGGTTTGGACCTCCAGCGCGCCTACCACGAGCGGGCCTCGGAGTTCCTCGACGCCCACGGCGCCGAGCGGGCCTCGCGCGACGTGCTCAACACCTGGGGCGAGGTGCTCGACATGCTCACCAACGACCCCATGTCCTGCGCCGACAGGCTCGACTGGCCGGCCAAGCTGCGGCTGATGGAGAGCTACCGCAGCCGCGACGGCCTGGGCTGGGCCTCGCCCCGGCTGCACATGATCGACCTGCAGTACTCCGACGTGCGGCTGGACAAGGGCCTCTACAACCGGCTGGTCACCCGGGGTTCGATGAAACGCCTGATCAGCGAGGAAGAGGTGCAGGAAGCCGTCGCCGCTCCGCCGGAGGACACCCGCGCCTACTTCCGCGGCCGCTGCCTGGAGCGCTACCCGTCGGAGGTCGCCGCCGCGTCCTGGGACTCGGTCATCTTCGACCTCGGGCGGGAATCCCTGGTGCGCATCCCGACGTTGGAACCGCTGCGCGGCACCAAGGCCCACGTCGGCGCCCTGCTGGAAGCCAGCAACAGCGCCGAGGAACTGGTCGACTCGCTGACGAAGGGGTGACCCGCTACGACCTCGTTTCGCGCACGTCAGGTAGTCGGAAAGATCGTCAAAGACGCCCGGCTGGGCGTGGGCGAACGAGTGGTCGGATAGGTAGTGTTCAAGGCAGGACGCCCCCGAGTCCGGGGGAGTTCGGGACTTCAACCCACCGGGAGGCGAGATGTCTCAGGAGAAGGCTCAGCGGCAGGGCGGCGGCGACGGCGAAGAAGAGAACGAACCGGAGGCCGCCGGTCAGGAACGTCGCGAAAAGCTCGGCGAGGACGTCGACGCCATCCTGGACGAGATCGACGACGTCCTGGAGGAGAACGCCGAGGACTTCGTGCGCGCCTACGTGCAGAAGGGCGGCCAGTAGGCCCCCGGCCGCCGGTGCGCCCAGGCGGTGATCCTGCGAGAACCGGCCACCGGGTCGGAGAAACACCGGCCCGGTGCCGCTCGCTGCGCACTCGATCATGACTAAAGTGCACCTTGTCGCAGGAGTCCTGTGAGAACGGAGACGATGTCGCTGATGGACCAGAGCTCGGCCCAGTTCCCCGGGCAGGCGCTTCCCGCCGCCTACTTGACCCCCGGATCCTCGTCGTTCACCGACTTCCTCCAAGCCGCCGCACCGGAACTGCTGCCGGGCGGGCGCAAGGCGCCCGAGGGCTCGGTGCAGGCGCCGCACGGCACCACGATCGTCGCGGTGACCTTCCGCGGCGGGGTGCTGCTGGCGGGTGACCGCCGGGCGACGATGGGCAACGTCATCGCGCAGCGGGACATGGAGAAGCTCTTCGTCACCGACGCCTACTCGGCGGTGGGCATCGCCGGAACGGCCGGTGTCGCGCAGGAACTCGTCAAGCTCTACGCGGTCGAGCTGGAGCACTACGAGAAGCTCGAAGGGATCTCGCTGTCGCTGGACGGCAAGTCCAACAAGCTGGCCACGATGCTGCGCGGCAACCTGTCCGCGGCGATGCAGGGCCTGGCGGTCGTACCGCTGTTCGCCGGCTACGACACCGACGCCGAAGACCCCGACCGCGCAGGCCGGATCGTGTCCTACGACGTCGTCGGCGGTCGCTACAACGAGGCCGGCGGTTACCACGCGGTCGGTTCCGGCTCGCAGTTCGCCAAGTCGGCGCTGAAGAAGCGCTTCGACCCGGACGCGGACCTGGACACCGCCGCGCGCGCCGCGGTGGAAGCGCTCTACGACGCGGCGGACGACGACAGCGCCACCGGTGGACCGGACGTGTCCCGGCGGATCTACCCGTCGGTCATCACCATCACCGCGGCCGAGGGCTCGGTGCGGCTGACCGAGGAGCGGACCTCCGAGATCGCCACCGCCGTGGTCAACGGACGCCTGGAGAACCCGGGCGGCTGACCAGCGCCGTCCCCACGATCCCGCCTGCCACAGCGAGCAGATTCAGGAGTGCAGAAGCCGTGACGATGCCGTTCTACACCTCCCCCGAGCAGTTGATGCGGGAGCGTTCCGAGCTGGCCCGCAAGGGCATCGCCCGGGGCCGCAGCGTGGTGGTGCTCAAGTACGCCGGTGGGGTGCTGTTCGTCGCCGAGAACCCGTCTCCGACCTTGCACAAGGTCTCCGAGATCTACGACCGCATCGGTTTCGCCGCGGTGGGCCGCTACAGCGAGTTCGAGGCGCTGCGGGTCGCCGGCGTGCGCATCGCCGACGTGCGCGGTTACTCCTACGACCGGCGCGACGTGACCGGGCGATCGCTGGCCAACACCTACGCCCAGCACCTTGGCGCGATCTTCACCGAGCAGATCAAGCCGTTCGAGGTCGAGATCTGCGTGGCGGAGGTCGGCGCGACCGCCGAGTCCGACCAGCTGTACCGGCTCACCTACGACGGGTCCATCGTGGACGAGCCGCAGTACGTGGTGATGGGCGGTCAGGCGGACACGATCACCAGCTCGCTGAAGGATTCCTTCAGCGATGGAATGGAATTGGGCGACGCCATCCGGGTCGCCGTCAAGGGACTTTCGTCCAGTGGGGACGCCGCGCGGGAACTGGGCACCAAGGCCCTGGAGGTCGCGGTCCTCGACCGCGCCCGTCCCAACCGGACGTTCCGCCGCATCCAGGGCGCCGCGCTCACGGCCCTGCTGCCGGCGGCGACCGAGGACTCCGCCAAGTCCGAGGACGGCGAGGAAACCCCGCCCGGCAAGTGACCGCCCGAGAGCTCAATCGCTCCCGCACCCGCCTCGGGTGCGGGAGCGATGTCGTTCGCGGTGGGAAGAATGGCCCACATCCCGGGAAAATCGTACGGATGTACGGCGATTCAGGCTGCTCCGTGCGGGTGCGTGCGCAACGGGGTGGGTGACCGCCTGCTACCAAAATCAGCCGAACTCATTTCGACACTTGCCCGAACGGCGGACCGCCGCGGGGGCGGTTTTGCGCCTAGTGTGGAGTCATGCAGAGGCGGATCTTCGGCATCGAAACCGAGTTCGGGGTCACCTGCACGTTCCACGGGCAGCGCAGACTGTCCCCGGACGAGGTGGCCAGGTACCTGTTCCGGCGGGTCGTGTCGTGGGGAAGGTCGTCGAACGTCTTCCTGCGCAACGGTGCCCGCCTCTACCTCGACGTGGGTTCCCACCCCGAGTACGCCACCGCCGAGTGCGACGACCTCACCCAGCTGGTCACGCACGACAAGGCCGGTGAGCGCATCCTCGAAGACCTGCTCATCGATGCCGAACGCCGGCTCTCCGACGAGGGCATCGGCGGGGACATCTTCCTGTTCAAGAACAACACCGACTCAGCGGGCAACTCCTACGGCTGCCACGAGAACTACCTGGTCGGACGTTCCGGCGAGTTCTCCCGCATCGCCGACGTGCTGCTGCCGTTCCTGGTGACGCGCCAGCTCATCTGCGGTGCCGGGAAGGTCCTGCAGACCCCGCGCGGCGCCGTGTACTGCCTCTCCCAGCGAGCCGAGCACATCTGGGAGGGCGTCTCCAGCGCCACCACGCGTTCCCGGCCGATCATCAACACCCGCGACGAGCCGCACGCCGACGCCGAGCGCTACCGGCGACTGCACGTCATCGTCGGCGACTCCAACATGTCCGAGGTGACCACCCTGCTCAAGGTCGGGGCGGCCAACCTGGTGCTGGAGATGGTCGAGCAGGGGGTGCAGTTCCGGGACTTCAGCCTGGACAACCCGATCCGGGCGATCCGCGAGATCAGCCACGACCTCACCGGACGCCGCACGGTGCGGCTGGCGGGCGGCCGGGAGGCCTCGGCGCTGGACATCCAGCGCGAGTACCACAGCCGGGCCGTCGACCACGTCGCGCGGCGAGGCTCGGACCCGATGTCCGAGCGCATCCTGGAGCTGTGGGGCCGCACGCTCGACGCCGTCGAGCAGGAGGACTACTCGCTGATCGACCGCGAGGTCGACTGGGCGATCAAGCTCCGCCTGCTGGAGCGCTACCGCAACAAGCACGGTCTGGAGCTGTCCAGCCCGCGCATCGCGCAGCTCGACCTCGCCTACCACGACATCCGGCGCGGACGCGGGCTGTTCGACATGCTGCAGCGCAAGGACCTGGTGGATCGGGCGACCGAGGACGGCGAGATCGAGGCCGCCAAGGACACCCCGCCGCAGAGCACCCGGGCCAAGCTGCGCGGTGACTTCATCGCCGCTGCTCAGGCCGCGGGGCGGGACTTCACCGTCGACTGGGTGCACCTCAAGCTCAACGATCAGGCCCAGCGGACCGTCCTGTGCAAGGACCCGTTCAGGGCGGTCGACGAGCGGGTCGAGCGGCTGATCAACTCGCTGTAGGGCAGTTCGGCCCCAGGGCTCCGCAGGGACCTGCCGGACGCCGGACAACATCGTGGTCAATCTCGACGATGTCGACGACAGCACCCTGGAGGGGT
>NZ_JBFAQJ010000072.1:0-13562 GCF_040677225.1 Saccharopolyspora sp. NPDC049357
GGGTTCATCTCGATGACGACCATGCGGCCGTTCTTCGGGTGGATGGCGAACTGGATGTTGCAGCCACCGGTGTCCACGCCGACCTCGCGCAGCACGTCGATGCCGACGTTGCGCATGTGCTGGTACTCGCGGTCGGTCAGCGTCATCGACGGCGCCACCGTCACCGAGTCACCGGTGTGCACGCCCATCGGGTCGACGTTCTCGATGGAGCAGATGACCACCACGTTGTCGGCGTGGTCGCGCATCAGCTCCAGCTCGTACTCCTTCCAGCCGAGCACGCTCTCCTCGATGAGCACCTCGTGCACCGGGGACTCGGACAGGCCGAAGGAGGCCATCCGCTCCAGGTCCTCCTCGGTGTGCGCCATGCCCGAACCCAGACCACCCATGGTGAAGCTGGGCCGGATGACCACCGGCAGACCGGACTCGGCGACGAACGAGCGCACGTCGTCCATCGACTTGCAGACCTTCGACGAGGGCACCTCGCCGCCGACCGAGCGCACGATGTCCTTGAACATCTGCCGGTCCTCGCCGCGCTGGATCGCGTCCACGTCGGCACCGATGAGCTCCACGCCGTACTTGTCGAGCACACCGCGCTCGTGCAGCGCGATCGCCGTGTTCAGCGCCGTCTGCCCGCCCAGGGTCGCCAGGATCGCGTCCGGGCGCTCGGCATCGATGACCTTCTCGACGAACTCGGGCGTGATCGGCTCGATGTAGGTGGCGTCGGCGAACTCCGGGTCGGTCATGATCGTCGCCGGGTTGGAGTTCACCAGCGAGACGCGGATGCCCTCTTCGCGCAGCACCCGGCACGCCTGGGTGCCGGAGTAGTCGAACTCGCACGCCTGACCGATCACGATCGGCCCGGAACCGATGACCAGTACGTGCTTGATGTCAGTGCGTTTCGGCATCAGCGGGCCTCGCTCATCAGATCAACGAACTTGTCGAACAGCGGGGCGGCGTCGTGCGGACCGGCCGCCGCCTCGGGGTGGTACTGGACGGAGAAGGCCGGGCCGCCGAGCAGCCGCAGACCTTCGACGGCACCGTCGTTGGCGCAGTGGTGGGACACGATCGCGCGGCCGAAGTCGGTGTCGAACTCCTCGCCCGGCTCGCCTTCCACGGCGAAACCGTGGTTCTGCGCGGTGATCGCGACCCTGCCGGTCTCCTGGTCGATGACCGGGATGTTGATGCCCCGGTGGCCGTACTGCAGCTTGTAGGTGCCGCGGCCCAGAGCGCGACCGAGGACCTGGTTGCCGAAGCAGATGCCGAACAGCGGCAGCTTCCGGTCCAGGGCCCGGCGGGTCAGCTCGACCTGCGCGTCGGTGGTCGCCGGGTCACCGGGACCGTTGGACAGGAACAGCCCGTCCGGCGCGACCTCCAGGATCTCGTCCATCGTGGACGCCAGCGGCATCACGTGGATCTCGATGCCTCGCTCGGCCATCATCCGCGGCGTGTTCGCCTTGATGCCCATGTCCAGCGCGGCCACCGTGAATCGCTTCTGGCCCACGGCCGGGATCACGTAGGTCTTGCCGGTGGTGACGTCGCCCGCCAGGGACGCGCCGACCATCTCCGAGGAGTCCTTCACCGCGGCCACCATCTGCTCGTCCGAGACCAGCTCGGAGCCCGAGAAGATGCCGCCGCGCATCGCGCCCAGCTCGCGCACGTGGCGGGTCAGGGTGCGGGTGTCGATCCCGGAGATCCCGACGACGCCCTGGTTGGTCAGCTCGTCGTCCAGGCTCCGGGTGGAGCGCCAGTTCGACGGGCGACGGGCGGGGTCGCGCACGGCGTAGCCGGCGACCCAGATCTTGTCCGACTCGTCGTCCTCGTCGTTCCATCCGGTGTTGCCGATCTGCGGCGCGGTCTGCACCACGATCTGCCGGTGGTAGGACGGGTCGGTCAGCGTCTCCTGGTAGCCGGTCATGCCCGTGGTGAACACGACCTCCCCGAGGGTGCGGCCCACCTTGCCGTAAGCCTCCCCGCGGAAGATCCGGCCGTCTTCCAGCACCAACGCGGCCGGTGTGTACGCGGTCATTTCTCCTCCTGTGCTGGCGTGGGGATGCCCCACGCCCCGGTCGGTCGGATGAACAGCTGCGAGAACGTCGTTCATCCGTCCTCCGACTCGTTCGAAGTCGTGTGAGCGGGCAGCGATCGGATCGCCTCGACCCACTCGGTCTGCGCTTGCTTGTCGTCGCCGCGGAACCCGGTGTCCAGCAGCTGATCGCCGAGACGCCAGGTCACCACCACCAGACCGGCCCCGGGCACGACCTTGTTGGCCAGCTTGTGGTCCAGCCGGGCGTCCACCACGGACTCGGCCGGGACCCACACCGCCGAAGCGCCGTCGCGCTCGATCAGCAGGCCCTGGGCGTGCAGGTGCGCGGTTCCGTTGGCGCGGTGCCCGATGTCGCCGACCGCGATGCGGTCCTGCCAGTCATCGGCGCTGGTCGTGCCGATGTACATGCCGGTGGCGGGGGTCAGGGTCTCGGCGCCGGGGTCGGCCGGCCGCTCCGGGAAGGGAGGCAGCTCGGCCGCCTGTCGTCGGGCTCGGGCCAGCCAGCCGCGCCGCATCCCGAAGAACACCAGCGCCGCCAGCGCGGCGAGCGCGAGCACCCACAACAAGCGTTCCATCAGCGCCTCACCTTGCCTTCGTGCGCGGTCACCGAACCGCGCAGCAGCGTCGCGACGACCCGACCGGGCAGCCGCATTCCCTCGAAGGGCGAGTTCTGTCCCAGGCTGGCCAGCTCGGCGGCCCGCACCGTCCACTCCGCGTCCGGGTCGACCAGCGCGAGGTTGGCGGGTTCGCCGACGGCGATCGGCCGTCCCTGGCCGGTCAGTCCGGCGATCTCGGCGGGACGCTCGGAGAGCACCCGCGCGACGCCTCGCCAGTCCAGCAGGCCCGAGCGCACCATCGTCCGCGTCACGATGCCCAGCGCGGTCTGCAGTCCGAGCATGCCCGGTTTGGCCGCGGACCACTCGCAGTCCTTGTCCTGGGCGGCGTGCGGGGCGTGGTCGGTGGCCACGCAGTCCACGGTCCCGTCGGCCAGCGCCTGGCGGAGGGCCAGAGCGTCGTCGTCGGTGCGCAGCGGCGGGTTGACCTTGTTGACCGGGTCGTAGGTCTCCAGCCGCTCGTCGGTGAGCAGCAGGTGGTGCGGCGTCACCTCGGCCGAGACGGTGCCGTCGGTCTCGCGATCCTTGAAGAACCGCAGCAGCTCGGCGGTGCCCGCGGTGGAGACGTGGCAGACGTGCAGGGTTCCGCCGGTGTGCGCGGCCAGCAGGCAGTCGCGCGCCACGATGGACTCCTCCGCCGGAGCCGGCCAGCCCGCCAGGCCCAGCCGGGCCGCGTTCGGGCCCTCGTGCGCCTGCGCGCCGACCGTCAGCCGCGGCTCCTCGGCGTGCTGGGCGACCAGCCCGCCGAACGAGCGGGTGTACTCCAGCGCGCGGCGCATGAGCAGCGGGTCGTGCACGCATTTGCCGTCGTCGGAGAAGACCCGCACCTCGGCGGCGGAGTGCCGCATGGTGCCCAGCTCGGCGAGCTTCTCCCCCGCCAGGCCGACGGTCACCGCGCCCACCGGGTGTACGTCGACCAGGCCGACCTCGCGGCCCCGGCGCCACACGTGCTCGACGATCACGGCGTTGTCGGCGACCGGGTCGGTGTTGGCCATCGCGAACACGGCGGTGTAGCCGCCCAGCGCGGCGGCCATCGAGCCGGTCTCGATCGTCTCGGCGTCCTCGCGGCCCGGTTCGCGCAGGTGGGTGTGCAGGTCCACGAAGCCCGGCAGCACGACCGCGCCGCCGCCCTGCACGATCTCGTCGGCGTCGGCGCTCAGGTCCGCGCCGATCTCGGCGATCGTGGTGCCCTCGACGAGCACGTCGACCGGCTCGCCCTCCCCGTAGGGACGGACGTCCTTCAGCAGTACGCGAGTCATGCGGTGAGCTCCTCTCCGGCCAGCAGGTGGTAGAGCACCGCCATGCGCACGTGCACGCCGTTGCCGACCTGCTGGGTGATGGCGGCGCGCGGCGAATCGGCGACCGACGGCGCGATCTCCATGCCGCGCAGCATCGGGCCCGGGTGCAGCACGACCGCGTGCTCGGGCATCTTCGCCAGCCGCTTCTCGTTGAGGCCGTAGGCGATCGAGTACTCGCGCGCCGACGGGAAGAACCCGCCGTGCATCCGCTCGGCCTGCACCCGCAGCAGCATGACCGCGTCCAGCTTGGGCAGTTCCGGGTCGAGGTCGTGGCGCACCTCGGCGCCCCAGTGCTCGATGCCGGTGGGCACCAGCGTCGGCGGCGCGATGAGCGTCACCTCGGCCCCCAGCGTCCGCAGCAGGTGCACGTTGGACCGCGCGACCCTGCTGTGCAGCAGGTCGCCCACGATGCCGATGCGACGCCCTGAGACGTCCCCCAGGCGCTCCCGCAGGGTCGCGGCGTCCAACAGGGCCTGGGTGGGGTGCTCGTGCATCCCGTCGCCCGCGTTGACGACCTGGGTGCCGTCCTGCTCCAGCCAGCCGGCGAGCCGGTGGGCGGCGCCGGAGGCGGGGTGCCGGATGATCACGCAGTCCGCGCCGGCCGCCGCCAGCGTCAGCGCGGTGTCCCGGAGGGACTCGCCCTTGCCGACCGACGAGCTGCTGGCCGACACGTTGATCACGTCGGCGCTCATCCACTTCCCGGCGACCTCGAAGGACACCCGGGTCCGGGTGGAGTTCTCGTAGAACAGCGTCACCACGGTGCGCCCGCGCAACGTGGGGAGCTTCTTCACCTCGCGCCCCAGCAGCGTCTGCTTGAGCGTGTCGGCGGTGTCGAGGACGGCGGTCGCGTCGGCGGCGGACAGGCCCTCGGTGGACAGCAGGTGGCGCATCACACGTCCTCCTGCGTCTGTTCCTTGTGGATCACCACGCGGTCCTCGCCGTCGGTCTCGGACAGCTGAACGGCCACGTCCTCGCTGCGGGAGGTCGGGATGTTCTTGCCCACGTAGTCGGCGCGGATCGGCAGTTCCCGGTGTCCCCGGTCCACCAGCACGGCCAGCTGCACCGAGCGGGGACGGCCCTGGTCGCGCAGGGCGTCGAGGGCGGCGCGCACGGTGCGCCCGGAGAAGAGCACGTCGTCGACGAGCACGACCAGCTTGTGGTCGATGCCCCCGGGCGGCAGGTTGGTGGGCTCCAGCGGCCGGTTGGGCTGGGAGCGCAGGTCGTCGCGGAACAGCGTGATGTCCAGGGTGCCGACGGGAACCGTCACACCGCTGAACTCGCTGATCCTGTCGGCCAACCGCCTGGCCAGCGGGGTTCCCCTGGTGGGAACGCCCAGCAGCACCACGGAACCGTCGCCGGTGTCCAGCGCGGTCTTCTCGATGATCTGGTGCGCGATTCGGGCTATCGTGCGCGCAACGTCACCGGCCGAGAGCAACTCCCGCTGCCCTGCCGGTTCCGCCGCGCTCGCCTGATGGCGAGACGCCACGGTGCGACCTCCTTCTCCGCCTCACAGGACGGGTCCTTAAAGGATGGTGTGTGAGCTGCCCCGCAATCCGGGTTCGGGATGAACCTGCGCATCGCCGGGCTGCCCCGTACGCTATCAGCGACAACGGGTCAATCGACCGGGTGGTGTGTTGGCGCTCGCCACATCGGCATCGAAGACCAACTTGACCTGGTGACGCTCGCGAGCGAACATTACTCTCCGTATCGATCTGAGCTTTGCTCCCCGGTCGCCGTTATCGGCTGACGGGGCGAACGAACGGAGAAACGCCACATGGGCGACTACGCCAAGGCGCTGGGCAGCAAACTCCGCGCTATCCGCCAGCAGCAAGGTCTGTCGCTGCACGGCGTCGAGCAGAAGTCTGGCGGACGGTGGAAGGCCGTGGTCGTCGGGTCCTACGAGCGAGGCGACCGCGCGGTGACCGTGCAGAAGCTGGCCGAACTCGCCGATTTCTACGGCGTGCCGGTCGCGGAGCTGCTGCCCGAGGGCCGCGTGCCTTCTGGAGCCGAACCGGCCACGAAGGTCGTGATCAACCTGGAGCGCCTGCAACAACTGCCTGCCGAGAAAGTGGGACCGCTGGCCCGCTACGCGGCCACGATCCAGAGCCAGCGCGGTGACTACAACGGCAAGGTGCTGTCCATCCGCACCGAAGACCTGCGGTCCCTGGCGATCATCTACGACATGACGCCGGGCGAGCTCACCGAGCAGCTCATCGACTGGGGTGTGCTTCCCCCGGAGGCGCGCCCTGCCCGCGAGGAGTGAAACAACACCGATAGGCGGACCGGGGCACCCAGCGGCGAAGCCGCGACGGGTGCCCCTGGGCTTTCAGGGCCCTCACCCGATCGGTCGCCGATCGAGCACCCAGTGCGCTCAGCACACCGACAGCACACCGCCGTTCGGGTGAGGACACCCCGTGAACGCGAAGAGGGGCACCTGCCGACCGGCAGGTGCCCCTCTTCGTGGCTAAAAAGTGCGGCGGAAGGCCGCCGTTTCAAGTGTGGGACTCAACTCGCACCGCCGTGTCGTCCCCTTCGGGGGATTTCTCACCGGCCCTCCGGGGAGGACGCCGCGACGCCGCGTATGGCATACATCAGGAGTGGCGCCCGGCCCCAGGGGGCCGCTGAGGTTCCGCCACCCGCACCGCTGAGCAAACCAACCACACAGCCGCCCCTAGTCGACCGGGGTTTCCTCTTTGGGGAGGGTCTTGCGCAGCCTGTCGCGAATCCCCGCCAGGCGTCCGAGGACGCCGTTGACGAAGCGCGGGGAGTCGTCGGTGGACAGCGCCCTGGCCAGCTCCACCGCCTCGTCCACGGCCACCACCGGCGGCACGTCGCCCTTCGGGCACCACAGCAGCTCGTAGAGGCCCAGCCGCAGCACGGCGCGGTCCACGACCGGCATCCGCGAGAGCGTCCAGCCCTCGATGTGCTGGGTGAGCAGCTCGTCGATGCGCTCCCGGTTCTCGTTCACGCCCTCGACGAGGGTGATCGTGTAATCCGGGACCGGAGCCGTCTCGGGCGCGCCGATCCGGTCCGACATGAGCGTGACGGCATCGGTCTCGCGCAGATCGGCCTCGTAGAGGAAATCGACCGCGCGCTTACGAGCCTTGCTGCGCGAGCCGCTCATTTGGAGTTGACGCGGCTGAGGTACCGGCCGTCGCGCGGGTCGACCTTGACCTTGTCACCGGTGTTCAGGAACAGCGGGACCTGGACCTCGGCGCCGGTCTCCAGCGTCGCCGGCTTGGTGCCGCCGGTCGAGCGGTCGCCCTGCACGCCGGGGTCGGTGTGCTCGACGAGGAGCTCGACCGAGGCGGGCAGCTCGACGTACAGCGGAGCGTCCTCGTGCCGGGCGACGACGACCTGGCTGTTCTCCAGCATGAACTTCGCGGCGTCGCCGACGACGTCAGGGGTGACGTTGACCTGCTCGAAGGTCTCCGGCTCCATGAAGACGTAGTCGTTGCCGTCGTAGTACAGGTAGGTCATCTCGCGGCGGTCGACGTTGGCGGTTTCCACCTTCACGCCGGCGTTGAAGGTCTTGTCGACGACCTTGCCGGAGAGCACGTTCTTGAGGGTGGTGCGGACGAAGGCGCCGCCCTTGCCGGGCTTGACGTGCTGGAAGTTGACGACGGACCACAGCTGGCCGTCGAGGTTGAGCACCAGTCCGTTCTTCAGGTCGTTCGTGGAAGCCACGTGGGGGTTCTCCTGTGGTGATGGCTTGGTGTTGCGCCGGGCCGCGACGGGGTGCCGGCGAAATTCCGCGCACTCGTCGTGCGTCAGACTTCGACGAGCTCTTTGGTCGTCAGGGTGAGGAGCTCCGGTGTGCCGGGCCGCACGACCAGCGTGTCCTCGATGCGGACCCCGCCCCGCCCGGCCAGATAGACGCCAGGCTCGACGGTGACCGCCATCCTCTCGGCGATTCTACCGTCCCCGCGCTGCGACAACGTGGGCGCCTCGTGGATCTCCAGCCCCACGCCGTGTCCCAAGCCGTGCAGGAACTGCTCGCCGTACCCCGCGTCGGCGATCACCTGGCGGGCCGCGGAGTCGACGTCGCGGACCTCGGTGTCGATCTTCACGGCCGCGCGGCCGGCCGCCTGCGAGGCGCGAACCAGCTCGTAGATCTCGCGCTGCCAGTCGGCGGCCTTGCCCAGCACGACCGTGCGGGTCATGTCCGAGTGGTAGCCGTCGACCAGCGCGCCGAAGTCCATCTTGACGAAGTCGCCGTGGGCCAGCACCGCGTCGGTGGGCCGGTGGTGCGGGATCGCGGAGTGCGCGCCCGCGGCGATGATCGTCTCGAACGACGGGCCCGCGGCACCGTTGTCCAGCATCCGGGCTTCCAGCTCGCGGGCGACCTCCAGCTCGGTGCGTCCCGGGCGGAGTCCGCCGTGCTCGATGAGGTCGGCCAGAGCGCGGTCGGCGGCGGCGCAGGCCATCCGCAGCGCCTCGATCTCGGTCGCGTCCTTGATCAACCGCAGCTGCTCGACCATGCCCGGAGCCCGGACCAGCTCGGCCTTGCCCGCGGCGTCGTCGAGCACGTCGCGGTTGTCCACGGTGACGTGCTGGGACTCGAAGCCGACCCGCCGGTGGTCGGTGGCCTCCTCGCCGAGGCGCTGGGCGATGGCCAGGTCGCTCGCCCGGTCGATGACGCGTTCCAGGTCCGCGACCTGCTCCTCCGCCTGCGTCAGGTAGCGGCCGTCGGTGCAGAACACGGTGCGGTCCTCGCCGCCGGGGCCGTCGGCGGCGTGCACCACCAGCGCGGCGTTGGAACCGGTGAAGCCGGTCAGGTAGCGGATGTTGAGCAGGTCGGTCACCAGGAGGGCGTCCAGGTCCCGCTCCCGCAGTCGGCTGCGGAGTGCGTCTCGTCGGTGGGCGTGCGTTTCGGACATGTTTCGGAGCCTAACTCGCAGGGCACGGGATTGGCCTTCGTCTGACGGCCGTTTGCTGAAAGCCGCCAGGACCTTGCGCCCCGCACCCGCTCCGTGCAACTCGGGGGCGCGGAAATCCGCAGGTGAGCGGATCTTTGCGAGCGCGGCCGGGTGTCGGTGGCGAGCGCTACGCTGAGCCGGTGGAGCTGACGTGGAGCACCGTGGCGGGACCGGTCGGGGACATCACCGTGGTGGCCTCCGGGACCGGTGTGCGGCGGGTCGCCTTCGCCGGTCCGGACCTCGCGCTCGCCGAGTTCCCCTCGGCCGAGCCCGGCGGTCTCGCGGACGAGGCGACGGGTCAGCTCGGCGAGTACTTCTCCGGCGAGCGCCGGGAGTTCCGGCTCGCGATCGACTGGACCGAGCTCGACGGGCTGCGCGCGCACGTGCTGCGGACGCTGCAGGAGCTGGTGCCCTTCGGCGAGACCGTCAGCTACAAGCGCCTCGCCGAGCTCTCCGGCAGACCGGAGGCGTCCCGCGCGGTGGGGTCGATCATGGGTTCCAACCCGGTGCCGCTGATCGTGCCGTGCCACCGGGTGCTGGCCTCCGGCGGCGGGCTCGGCGGATTCGGCCCCGGCTTGGAGGCCAAGCGAAAACTGCTGGTGCTAGAGGGAGTTCTGGAGCCCAGCCTGCTGGAACTCGACCTGGTGCGAGACGAATAGGTGGTAGGTCGTCTCGCGCTGCCCGAGGGTGACCGGGATGGCCAGTTCGGTGCAGTCGCCGAAGACGTCCCGCATCGCGCCGAGCAGTTCGGGCGAGGCGTCGGCCGACCACACCGCCAGCGTGCCGCCGGGGGCGAGCTTGTCCTTGCAGCGCCGGAGGAACCCCGGTCCGTAGAGCGCCGAGTTCTCCTCGTAGACCAGGAAGTCCGGGCCGTTGTCGACGTCGAGCAGCAGCACGTCGCACCCGCCGTCGGGCTGCTCGCCCAGGACCGAGGCGATGTCGCCGACGCTGATGCGCACCCGCTCGTCGGCCAGCGCGTCCGCCGTGTCCGGGACCAGCCCGTCGCGGTGCCAGGCCACGAGGTCGGGCTCGATCTCCACCACGTGCGCCTCGCGCACGCGCTCGTCGGCCAGCACCTCGCGCAGGGTGAACCCGAGGCCGAGCCCGCCGATGAGCACCCGGAGCCCGCCGGAGCGGGCGAGGTGGCCGAGGGTGGCTGTGGCCAGCATGCGTTCGGTCTCGGTGTGCGCGGTGTCCATCACGAACACGCCGTTGACCCGCAGTTCCAGCGCGTCGTCGCGGCGCATCAGCACGAGCTCACCGCGCTCGCCGACCGCACGGGCGAGAAGCTCAGACATGACCCCGGAGATTACCCGGCCGTTCCCACCGCGCGACGACAACTGGCAATTTCGCAGGTCAGCCGATCTGAACCGATTCCCACCGGCCTGGCGCGGCGAACCCGCTGGTCACGCGACCGGAAACCGGTCCGCTGCACCACCCGGCTCACGCCCCGCTGATCCCTCCGGCCTATTTTCCGATCTTGGGAGCGCTCTGAAGAATGGGCCGTGCCTCAGGCACCCGTCCGGGCCGGATTCGCGCCCCGGTCCGCGTCGGGCCACTTGGGGGCGTTTCTCCGGATCGATACGGAGAAGGCCGTCGCCAGCAGGCAGAGCAATCCCGATCCGTACCAGGCCAGCGCGTAGTCGCCGAAGTGGTCGCGGATCAGCCCGGCCCCGCCGGCGACGGCCGCCGCACCCACCTGGTGCGAGGCGAACACCCAGCCGAACACCACCGAGGCCTTCGGCCCGAAGTGCTCCCGGCACAGCGCCATCGTCGGCGGCACCGTGGCGACCCAGTCCAGGCCGTAGAAGACGACGAACATCACCATCTCCACCCCCGGCGTCGGGGCGAACAGCTGCGGCAGCACGAACAGCGAGGCCCCGCGAAGCGTGTAGTAGACGGCCAGCAGCACGCGCGGGTTGATCTTGTCGGTGAGGTAGCCCGACGCCACGGTGCCCAGCACGTCGAAGACGCCGATGAGCGCGAGCAGCCCGGCGGCCATCGTGGTGGGCATGCCGTGGTCGTGCGCGGCGGGCACGAAGTGGGTGTTGACCAGGCCGTTGGTGCTGGCCCCGCAGATCGCGAAACCACCTGCCAGCAGCCAGAAGGCGGGCGTGCGGGCCGCCTGCGCGAGCGTGCGGACGGCGATCACCGCGGGATTTCCCCTGTCCTGCGCGGGTTCCGGCTCGTCACCGGTGGCCCCGTAGGCGGAAATCCCCAGATCGCGCGGGTGTTCGCGCATCACGAGCCAGACGATGACGGCGACCAGCAGCGCGGCGGCGGTGATGGTCAGCGAGGCCGTGCGCCAACCCCAGCTCTCCACCAGCATCGCCTCCACGGGCAGGAAGACCAGCTGGCCGGTCGCGCTGCCCGCCGTGAGCACGCCGCTGACCAGGCCGCGCCGGGCCACGAACCAGCGGTCGACCACCGTGGCAACGAACGCCAGCGCCATCGAACCGGTGCCCAGCCCCACCAGCAGGCCCCAGCACAGGATCAGCTGCCACGGCTCGGTCATGAACACCGTCAGCCCGCTGCCCACCCCCACGAGCAGCAGCGCCGAGGTGGTGACGCGCCGGACGCCGAAGCGCACCATCAGCGCCGCGGCGAACGGCGCGGTCAACCCGAACAGCAGCAGGTTGAGCGACACCGCCGCCGAGATCAGCCCGTGCGGCCAGCCGAACTCCTGGTGGAGCGGGTCCATCAGCACCCCGGGCGCCGACCGGAAGGCGGCGGCCCCCACCAGAGCGATGAACGCGACGACGGCGATCGACCAGGCGGGGTGGACCCGCGCGGGCAGCATGCGAACCATGCTGACCAGCGTGATCGAGCGCTGGGGGTCGAACCAGTGGCCGGTGGGACAATATGTGGGAAGATTCGGCCATGAGGCCGCATCGGATCGCCGTGCTCGGCGTGGAGACCGTCGTCGGGTTCGACCTGTCGATACCGCCGCAGATCTTCGCGGGCGCCACCGGGCCGGGCGGACCCCTCTACGAGGTGCGCGTGTGCAGCATCGACGGCGGGCCGCTGGCCTCGAACAGGGGCTTCACGATCCTGCCCGAGTGCGGCACCGACGCGCTGCGCGAGCCGGACACGGTGATCGTGCCCGGCGTCGACACCGACACCTTCACCGAGGACCCCAAGGTCACCGACTACCTGCGGAACCTGCCCGCGGGCACCCGGATCATGTCGATCTGCACCGGCGCGTTCGTGCTCGCCGCCGCCGGGCTGCTCGACGACCGTCCGGCGACCACGCACTGGGCGCACGCCGACCGGTTCCGCGCGATGTTCCCGCACGTCGAGCTGCGTCCGGACGTGCTGTTCGTCGACGACGGCGACCTGCTGACCTCCGCGGGGGTGGCCGCCGGGATCGACCTGTGCCTGCACGTCATCCGCAACGACCACGGCAGCGAGATCGCCAACCGGGCGGCGAGGCGCAACGTCGTCCCGCCCTGGCGCGACGGCGGGCAATCGCAGTTCATCGAACGCCCGCTGCCCTCCCCTGGCGCCACCGGCACGGCCCCGACCCGCGAATGGCTGCTGCACCGGCTCGCCGAACCGCTGACCCTGGAGGCGATCGCCGCGCACGCGGGCATGAGCGTGCGGACCTTCACCCGGCGGTTCCGCGAGGAGACCGGCACCTCGCCGCTGGACTGGCTGCTGGGACAGCGCATCGAGCACGCGCGGCACCTGCTGGAGCACACCGACCTGCCGATCGAGGAGGTCGCGGTCGCCTCCGGGCTCAACACCGCCACCTCGCTGCGCAAGCACCTGCGCGCCCGGCTGGGCATCGGGCCGGCCGCCTACCGGCGAACCTTCCACCAGGACTAGTTGCCTCCGCTCACGAGTCCGAACAACCTCCACGACCGATGCGCGTCTCCTCAAGTGAGTGATCGGCACCGAGAGGTGGAGAACATGACTCGCACGAGGATCATCCTGGCGGCCACCGCCGCACTGCTCACCATCGGTCTCAGCGCCTGCGACGAGGACGGTGCGACGTCGTCCGGCAGGTTCCTCGGCGGCTCCTCGCCGGAGCCGCAGACGCACTCCGAGGCGACCGGGAACACCCCGAGCGCCGAGGTGCCGCCGTCCGCCGAGACGACCTCGATCACCGAGGCCGACCCGGCGCCGGAGAGCCGGCTGTGCGAGGTGGGGGACCTCGCCGTCACGGTGGAGTACGTCGACGCGGCCGCCGGAACCGTGCACCACGCGCTGCGGTTCACCAACTCCGGCACCAGCACCTGCGAGATCCAGGGCTTCGCCGGGGTGTCCTACGTCGGCGGCGACGACGGTCACCAGATCGGCCGGCCCGCCGAGCGCCAGGGCGACAAGGGAGCCGCCATCACCCTGCGACCCGGCGGACAGGCGTGGGCGCCGCTGGCGGCCCCGCGCACGGAGAACTACGACCCGGCCACCTGCCGCCCGGAGGAGGCCCGCGGCCTGCGCATCTACCCGCCCCAGGAGTACGACTCGATGTTCGTTCCCCTGAGCGGGACGGCCTGCGCCAACCCGGACCTCCCGGGCGAGCAGCTCAAGGTGCAGACCCTCCAGCAGGGTTCGCCCTCCTGAGCACCCCTGTCACAATTTCGCGCGAAATTCGAATCCCCCCCGGCCGGCGGGGAAATATAGGGGAGAATTTTAGTGGGGTGTTTGGTGTATGTGGGTCTTGGGCGAGGGGGGGGTGGGGTGG
>NZ_JBFAQJ010000073.1:0-13535 GCF_040677225.1 Saccharopolyspora sp. NPDC049357
CCATCGCCCCCCCCTCGGGTTCGGGTGTCTGTTCATCCCACCAATTATCTGCTCACCCCCCCCCCCCTCTTTATCTTATTTTCGCCCTAAATTCGACCGCCGAAGTTCGGAGTCAAATTTCGCGCGAAATTCGAATCACCCACTCCCGGCGGGAGCCGACGACGTTTCGCCCGAGGTCGTCGGCTGCTCCGGGGTGGGGGTGGGCGTTACTGGGTCCAGGGGATTTGGGGGCTTCGGTAGTAGTCCTGGTCTGCGGCCTGCCAGCGCGGGCCTTGGGCGGCCAGGCGGTTCTTGAACGACTCCCAGTTCAGGGCGTGCTTCGGGGACCAGCCGAGTTCGGCGATGGCGGGTAGGCGCGGGAACGCCATGAACTCGATGTGCTGCGAGGTCTCCAGCGTCTCGCTGAACATCGGAGCCTCCACGCCGAGCACCGATTCCTCCGGCACCCCCTGCAGGTAGCTGCCCGGGTCCCAGCCGTAGGCGTCGGCGACCTCGATGAACCCGGCCCACTGCAGGCCCAGCGGCGTGTTCTCGTCGTACTTCATGTCCAGGTAGGACTTGTTCGCCGGCGAGGCCAGGACCTTGTTGCCGCGCGCCACGGCTTCGTTCAGCAGCGGATCGCCGTTCGTGGTGCCCCAGAACTGCAGCACCGCGTCGCCCTGCGGGGCGGCCTTGCCGTACTCGTGCCAGCCGAGCGGCTTCTTGCCGTACTTCTCCACCAGCGGCAGCACCTTCGACATGAAGGCCACGTAGTCCTCGTCGGTGGTGGAGTGCGCCTCGTCGCCGCCGATGTGCAGGTACGGGCCGGGGGTCAGCGCCGCCACCTCGCGGATGACGTCCTCGACGAACCGGTAGGTGATGTCCTTGTTGACGCACAGCGAGCTGAACCCGACGTCGATGCCGGTGTAGGGCGGCGGGGCCACGCCGTCGCAGTTGAGCTCGGCGTAGGACGACAGCGCGGCGTTGGTGTGGCCCGGCATGTCGATCTCGGGGATGACCGTCATGTGCCGGGACGCGGCGTAGTTGACGATCTCGGTGTAGTCCTGCTGCGTGTAGAACCCGCCCGGCGTGCCGCCGACCTCGGTCTGCGCGCCGAACTCGGTCAGCCGGGGCCAGCTGTTGATCTGGAGCCGCCAGCCCTGGTCGTCGGTCAGGTGCAGGTGCAGCTTGTTGACCTTGTACTTGGCGACCTGGTCGATGTAGCGCTTGACCATGTCGACGGTGAAGAAGTGCCGCGCCGGGTCCAGCTGCGCGGACCGGTGCCCGAACCGCGGCTTGTCGGTGATCTCGCCGCCGGGCATCGTCCACGGACCGGGCTGCGCGGTCGGGCTCTCGATGCCCGCGGGCAGCAGCTGGCGCAGCGTCTGCACGCCGTTGAACAGGCCGTCGGCGCTGGTCGCGTGCACCCGCACCGCGTCGTCGGCGACCTGCAGGCGGTAGCCCTCCGGGCCCAGCGCGGGATCTCCGTCCAGCACCAGTGCGATGTCGCCGGTTCCGGGCAGCGCGGGGTTGACCGGCACGGGGAAGCCGGTCGAGGGCCGCAGCACGCCCGCCAGGTACTCGCCGACCCCGGCCGCCTCGCCTGGCGCCAGGATCGCGGTCTGCTCGGAGAGCTCGAAGTCGGCCGCCGGGTTCGGCGTCACCGACTCCGGCGCGGGCACGATGTTGTCCATCGCGGAGGCCGCGGGGGCGGGATCACCGCCGGCCGGAACCGCGGTTCCGGCGGCCAGCAGAGCTCCGGCGACGACGGCCAGTCCGGCCTTCGCCGCCCTCGATCGAGGTCGTGCGCTCATCGTTGAAGGCTCCATTCTCGGGGGAACGGTGCCAACAAAGGTATAGACCAAAACGGAAGCCGGAAGCCTCCGAACGGACGTATCGGACTGGTCGCCGTCGAGGGCTGCCGGCAGCAGCTCAGCCGGCGATGCCGTCCGCGAGCCGCTCGGCGACGTTTCGGGGTTCGCGTCCGAGGAGTTCGGACAGGAGCGGATCGGCGGCAGCGAAGTGGCCGGCGCGGGCGGCCTGGTACCAGGTGAGCATGAAATCGGCCACCTCCGGCGGCATGCCGCTCGCGACCTGGTCGGCGATCCACTGCTCGTCGTCCACGACGACGCGCTCGACGGTGCGGCCGATGAGGCGGGAGGCGGTCTCGGCGAGATCGTCGAAGGTGACGGCGGTCGAGGCGCTGAGGGTGACCGGGCCATCGTGGTGGTGGCCGGCGGCCAAGACGACCGCGGTGCCTTCGGCCACGTCGGCGCGGTCGGTGTAGGGAACGGGGCCGTCGGCCGGCTGCGCGATCTTCCCGGTCCGCGACCACGGGCCGAGCACCTCGTCGAGCGGACCGTAGGCGGCGTTGCGCAGCGAGGTCCAGGCGATGCCGGAGTCGGCGAGCATCGCCTCCGTGGCGACGTGGATCTGCGACGGCGGGTACGGGTTGCCGGGGGTGGCGGCGTGCTGGCTCGTGTAGATCAACCGCTGGACGCCGGCTGCCGCGGCGGCCTCGATCGCGTTGCCGTGCAGGCCGACGATGTCGGCGGTCGGGTCGTTGCCGGACACCAGCAGCACCTGCTCGGCGCCCTCGAACGATTCGCGCAACGCGGCCGGATCCTCGTAGGAGCCCTGTCGCACGCGCACTCCGCGGTCGGCGAGGTGGCGAGCTCTGCCGACGTCGCGGACGCTGACGCCGATCCGCTCGGCGGGCACGCGTTGGAGGAGATGCTCGACGGTGGCGCCGCCCAGCCCGCCGGTCGCACCGGTGACAACGATCATGGTCGCGCCCTTCCGCTCATAAGTTGACCTCAGGGGTCAGCTTTGTCCTGCGCCGCCACAGTAGGTAAGCTGACTGGGGTAGTCAACTTATGGCGCGGAGAAGGGCGGTGCAGGAATGAGCGGTGGAGCACCTGCGGAACCGCGCCTGCGCGCCGACGCCAAGCGCAACGCCGACCAGATCCGGCACGCCGCGATCGACGCCTTCCGCGGGCGGGGCCTCACCGTGCCGCTGGAGGAGGTCGCCAAAGCGGCGGGGGTGAGCAAGGCGACGATCTTCAACCGGTTCGGCGGACGGATCGGCCTCATCGACACCGTCATCGAAGAGGTCGTCGCGGTCGAGCTGCACGGCATCATCGACCGCACCCGCGCCATCGGCGATCCCTGGGAGCGGTTCGCGCACTACGTCACCGCGATCCGCGACCTGCAGTACCGCCAACCCGCCGCCAACGACGCGATGCTGCAGGTCTACCCCGATGCGCAGAGCCTGTTGGAGATCTGCCGGGTCGCCGGCGAGATCAACGAGGAGCTCATCGAGGTGAGCCGCGCTGCGGGCGCGCTGCGCGCCGAGTTCTCCGCGGACGACCTCCACGCGCTCCTGCACGACAACGCGCTCGCCCTCAAGCACGGAACCCGCCCCCGCCGGGAGGACTACGACCGCCGCACCACCTTCCTCCTCGACGGGATCCGCGGGCGGGAGGGATCCCGACGGGCCTAGGAGCTGTTTAGGGTTTGCTTTGCGTAGCGGTGCCAGTGGAAGAACCTGAGCGGTTCCGTGGACTCCGTGCGCCACTCCTGATGTATGCCAATACACGGCGTCGCGGCGTACTCGCCACGAAACCGCTCAGAACCTGCGGCGGTGCGAGCTGAGTCCCACACCTGAAGCAACGGCTCCGCCGCATCCCTAAACAGCACTTAGCCGTCCCCGCGCAGCGACGGGCGCAGCTGATCGAGAACCGACGGGTCCTCGATCGTCGACGGCACGACGGTGTCGCCGCGATCGGCGATCTCGCGCATCGACTTGCGCAGGACCTTGCCCGAGCGGGTCTTGGGCAGACCGTCGACCACCGCGACGTCGCGGAACGCCGCCACCGGGCCGATCTGCTCGCGCACCGCCGTCACCAGCTCCTCGCGCAGCGTCTCGGCCGAGATGTCCACACCGGACTTGAGCACCACGAAACCGCGCGGCACCTGGCCTTTGAGCTTGTCGTGCACGCCGATCACCGCGCACTCGGCCACCGCCGGGTGCGCCGCCAGCACCGCTTCCATCGACCCGGTCGACAACCGGTGACCGGCCACGTTGATCACGTCGTCGGTGCGGCCCATGACGAACACGTAGCCGTCGGCGTCGACGTAGCCGTTGTCGCCGGTGAGGTAGTAGCCCTCGTAGCGCGACAGGTAGGACTCGCGGAACCGCTCGTCGTCGCCCCACAGCGTCGGCAGCGTGCCCGGCGGCAGCGGGAGATTCAGGCAGATCGCCCCGTCGGTCTCCGGCGGCAGCGGAGCACCCGCCTGATCCAGCACCGCGATCTCGTAACCCGGCACCGGAACCGTCGGCGAACCCGCCTTGACCGGCATCGGCTCCAACCCGCGCAGGTTCGCGCAGATCGGCCATCCCGTCTCGGTCTGCCACCAGTGGTCGATCACCGGCACGCCCAGCTGCCCGGCCGCCCAGTGGTAGGTCTCCGGGTCCAGCCGCTCACCGGCAAGGAACAGCGTTTCGAGGCTGGAGGTGTCGTGCTCGGCGAGCAGCCGGCCGTCCGGGTCGACGCGCTTGATCGCCCGCAGCGCCGTCGGCGCGGTGAACAGCGCCTTGACCCGGTGCTGGGCGATGACCCGCCAGAACGCGCCCGCGTCCGGGGTGCCCACCGGCTTGCCCTCGTAGACCACCGTCGTCGCCCCGGTCAGCAGCGGCGCGTAGACGATGTAGGAGTGGCCGACGACCCAGCCCACGTCCGAGGCGGTCCAGAAGACCTCGCCGGGGGAGATGTCGTAGATGTTGGCCATCGACCAGCGCAGCGCGACCGCGTGCCCGCCGTTGTCGCGCACCACGCCCTTGGGCTTGCCCGTGGTGCCGGAGGTGTAGAGGACGTAGAGCGGATCGGTGGCGGCCACCGGCACGCACTCCGCCGGTTCGGCGCCCTCGACCGCCTCCTGCCAGTCGATGTCGCGAGGGCCCAGCTCGGCGCGCGCCTGATCGCGCTGGAGCACGATCACCTTCCCGGGCTGGTGCTCCGCCTGCCGCAGCGCCTCGTCCACGATCGGCTTGTACTCCACGACCCGGTTGGGCTCCAGCCCGCAGGAGGCCGCCACGATCACGCTCGGCCTGGCGTCGTCGATGCGCGCGGCCAACTCCTTGGGCGCGAAGCCGCCGAAGACCACCGAGTGCACCGCACCGATCCGCGCGCACGCCAGCATCGCGATCGCCGCCTCGGGGATCATCGGCAGGTACAGCACCACCCGATCGCCCGCGGCCACGCCCTGCGCGCGCAGGGCTCCGGCGAACAGCGCGACCCGGTCGAGCAGCTCGCGGTAGGTCCAGGTCTGCACGACGCCGGTCATCGCCGAGTCCCAGATCAGCGCGGGCTGCTCACCCCGCCCGTCGCGGACGTGCCGGTCCAGCGCGTTGAAGCACGTGTTGAGCTCGCCGTCGGGGAACCAGCGGTACATCGGCGCGGCTGAATCGTCCAGCGCCCGCGTCGGCTCGCGGTCCCACTCGATCGCCCGCGCCGCGTCGAGCCAGAAGCCCTCGCGGTCGTCCAGGCTCCGCCGGTAGTTCTCCGCGTACTCACCCATCGCTGCGACTACCTCCTGCGTCCGCTGTGACACCGCCTGTGTAGTACCTCAGATCAGATCTCGGCGCCAGGGGCCCGCGCGGCCGTTCGGCCGAAACGCGTTCGTCACGAGCGAAACACCGGTGTTCGGACGAACGGGGGAACGGAATTCGGTCGCGCTCACATCTGATGCGATTCGGCGACGCCGCCGCGCCGCTGGGCGCTGCGGGTGCGTTTCCGGCGCGCCAGTGCGGCTCGCAGGCCGCACAATCGGCGACGAGCCGATGGCCGGGCTAACACCGAGGTGTCCCGCGCCGACAAATGAATCGGAGGTGCTACGAACTTATGAGCACGATGGAACCGGCAGAGCCTCCCGGGGCCACAGCGACCGTCGACGAGCCGAACGACCTGCCGACCGCGCCGTGCAGCGTGGTCTGGAGCGGCGGCCACTCCTACGTCCGAGAGGGAACCGCGGGCGCCCGCTGGGCGGGCGTGGACGATCGCGGCAGAGCCCGGTTCCTCACCGATGCCGAGTTGCACCGCCGGGGCTGGAGCCGCACTCGCGGGTGAATCCGCGGCGGTTCTTCCGGAGCCGCAGGCTGTCCCGCCTCCGGCTGGCCGCCAAGTGGGTTGCGCTGCCCATATGAGACCCTGATCGGGTAAGGATGCACAGGTGTGCACCCGTTGCGGGGCAGTGCGCACAACCATTCAGGGGAGGCTCGTGGTGCAGGACGCCGAGCGCACCACGGAAAACACCACGAGCGGGCCGCGGGCTGGAGCGGGGAAGGACCACCCGGGGCCGGGTGATCCCGGCCTGGACCGGATCCGCGAGGTCGCCCGCGACGTGTGGGCGGATCCCTGGTGGACGCTGCCCAACCTGCTCAGCGTGATCCGCCTGGCCGGCGTGCCGGTCTTCCTCTGGCTGCTGCTCGGCCCGCAGGCCGACCTGCTCGCGCTGCTGGTCCTGGTGATCAGCGGCGCCACCGACTGGCTCGACGGCAAGCTCGCCCGCTGGCTCAACCAGTACAGCCGCATCGGCGAGCTGCTCGACCCCGCTGCCGACCGCCTCTACATCGTCGCGACCCTGATCGCCTTCGTGCTGCGCGACGTCATCCCGTGGTGGGTGGCGGTCGCCCTGGTCGGCCGCGACGTCGTGCTCACCCTGTGCCTGCCGGTGCTGCGCTGGCACGGCTACGAACCGCCCGAGGTGCACTACCTGGGCAAGGCCGCCACGTTCTGCCTGATGTACGCGTTCCCGCTGCTGCTGCTGGTGCAGGACGACTTCACCGGATCCGACGTGGTCCGGCCCATCGCCTACGCCTTCACCGCCTGGGGCGGGGCGCTGTACCTGTGGGCCGGCATCCTCTACCTCGGGCAGGTCGCCGCCGCCGTGCGCGGGGCCAGAGCCCGCGCCTGATCCCGGCTGCGCGTCGTCTTGCGGCCCTAGGTGGCCGGTGAATACGCTCGCCGCGCCGATCACTCGGCACGTTGCAACAGCGGACGAAAGGCGGGACCACCGTGGCGGCCCCGGAGATCAAGTACACCGAAGAGCACGAATGGGTCCAGCGCATCAGCGAGGACACCGTGCGCATCGGCATCACCGACTACGCCCAGCAGCAGCTGGGCGACGTGGTGTTCGTCCAGCTCCCCGAGGTGGGGCAGCAGATCGCCGCCGGGGAGTCGATGGGCGAGGTGGAGTCGACCAAGAGCGTCTCCGACATCTACGCCCCGGTCACCGGTGAGATCACCGCCGGCAACGCCGCGCTGGAGGACCAACCGGAGCTGGTCAACTCGGACGCAACGGGGGAGGGCTGGATGGTGGAGATCCGGCTCGCCGACCCGGAGCAGCTGGCCGGTCTGCTCGACGCCGATGGTTACCAGAAGCTGATCGACCAGGCATGATCGTCCTGCCGGGAGGCATCCGTGGGACGATGACGGGAGTCGCTCGTTCCGAGGCTGTCCAGGCACGGTACGTTGGGCGCATACTTGGCACGATCTATCCGCGTAGAGGAGAGCTCAGGTGAGCCAAAACAGCGGCTTCGGCGACGTTCCGCCGGAGCAGTCACCGGAGACCACCTCGGTCTTCAGGCCCTTCCTCTCGGAGCCGGAAAGCACCGAGAGCGCGGCCCCGGAGCCTGCCCCCGCATCCGGGGTCGATGCGCTGCCGGCGGGTTCCGCCCTGCTGGTGGTCAAGCGCGGCCCCAACGCGGGTTCGCGGTTCCTGCTGGATCGGGAGACCACCAGCGCCGGCCGGCACCCGGACAGCGACATCTTCCTCGATGACGTGACGGTGTCCCGGCGGCACGCCGAGTTCCGCCGCGAGGGCAACGACTTCGTGGTGGTCGACGTGGGCAGCCTCAACGGCACCTACGTGAACCGGGAGCCGGTGGACACCTCGGTGCTCGCCAACGGCGACGAGGTCCAGATCGGGAAGTTCCGCCTGGTCTTCCTGACCGGGCCGATCGATGGGGGCCAGGGCGGCCGCTGAGGCCGTCGAACAGGGCTTTTCAACCCGTCAGCGGGGCGGCGCCACGAGGCGTCGCCCCGCTGACGCATGAGGCAGCTGCGCGGCCCGCGCGCGGATCTCGTCCCTCCTCGCCGGGAATTTCCCGGCGCCACAAGCGGTTTTGACAGCGCAGCAGGGCAGTTCCGGCGGGTTCGACCGGGCTCTGCGCGGTGTATCGTGCTGGGTATTGCTCAACGACGAGCTCGCCAGCGGTCCGGGCCGCGAGCCCCGACTACAACGACCGCGACGGTGGTGGTCCGCCGGGACCGCCGATGGAAGGGCGTGTCCGCCGTATCGCGGGTAGCGTCGGAGGCGTCGGTGCGGGACCCTCGACGGGGATGTCACGCTTCGGCGCGCTGGAGGAGGCGATGTGACGATGAGCAGCGAGATGCGCGTCGTCGGCGTGCGAGTTGAACTACCAGCCAACCAGCCGATCCTGCTGTTGCGCGAGGCTCAGGGTGAGCGCTACCTGCCGATCTGGATCGGATCGGTCGAAGCGACGGCCATCGCCCTGGAGCAGCAGGGCGTGCGGCCCCAGCGGCCGCTCACGCACGACCTGCTCAAGGACGTCATCGGAGCCCTGGGCCGCGACCTGGAGCAGGTGCGGATCACCGACCTGCAGGAGGGCACCTTCTTCGCCGAGCTGGTGTTCGACGGTGATGTGCGGGTTTCCGCGCGGCCGAGCGACTCGGTGGCGCTGGCGCTGCGCATCGGAGTTCCGATCCACGCCGACGAGTCGGTCCTCGACGAGGCCGGGCTGATCATTCCGGACGAGCAGGAGGACGAGGTGGAGAAGTTCCGCGAGTTCCTCGACTCCGTCTCCCCGGAGGACTTCCGCGGTGCCGACACCTGAGGACCGACGCTTCGGGTTCTAGTCCGAACAGACCACACCGGCCCCCGGGTTGCACCAGCAGCCCGGGGGCCGGGTTCTTGCGCCGGCCAACGAGAGCGCGCGCGGCCCGCGCGTCGCGTTGACCCGCCTGCTCAGCGGGCATACCTTCGGACTTACGCGAATTGCCCCGGTGTGATTCAGCCGGTGTACGGCTTCGCGGCCCTGGACCGCAAACGGTCCGGGCGCTGGTGATCGTCGTCGTCGGCTTCGGGCCGGACGAGGGGAGGCAGGCGTGGTGGAGGAAGCAGCGACCTCGGATGCTGCGGAGCAGGGTGAGCTGTTCCCCGACGCCTCTGCCCCGGACGAACTGGTCGGTTACCGCGGGCCGGCGGCCTGCCAGATCGCGGGCATCACCTACCGGCAGCTCGACTACTGGGCGCGCACCAAGCTGGTCGGGCCGTCCATCCGCGGTGCTGCCGGATCGGGCTCGCAGCGGTTGTACTCGTTCAAGGACATCCTGGTGCTCAAGGTCGTCAAGCGTCTGCTGGACACCGGGGTATCGCTGCACAACATCCGAGTCGCGGTGGAGCACCTTCGCAAGCGCGGCGTTCAGGACCTGGCGAAGCTGACGTTGTTCAGCGACGGCACCACGGTCTACGAGTGCACCTCCGCGGAGGAGGTGGTCGATCTGCTGCAGGGCGGGCAGGGAGTGTTCGGCATCGCGGTCAGCGGTGCGATGCGCGAGATCAGCGGGACCATCCACGAGTTCCCGGCCGAGCGCGCCGACGGTGGCGAGAACATCGAGTCGGCGATCAACGACGAGCTCGCGGCTCGCCGCCGTGACCGCCAAGCGGAGACCGGCTGAACCACCGGTGCCCGCCATCTGTGCGGTAGGCGACATTGATGGTCTGATAGACGCTGTTGATCGGGTACTCTGAGCGCCATCGCCGACCCCGTGCGGGAGAGTCCGGTCCTGACCAGGACCGGCGCCGAAGGAGCAACTCTCCCCGACAACCTCTCAGGCCACCTGGACCGCACGGGCGAGATACCTCTGGAAAGCGGGCACACCTACTGGTGGGCCCCGCCGACGGTGCAAGCCCGGTCCGCCGGGTGAAGCTCTCAGGCGTTCGCTTCGCGAACGGGGACAGAGGGGGAGAGCAGCATCCGCTGCCGCCCTTTGTTCGCCGCGATGATTGAGGTTTTGGCGATGACCGACGCGACGCACGACCGCATCCCTCTGGCCGCGCTGGAGCACGGCAGGCCGTTCGCTGACCGCCACGTCGGCCCGATGCCCGCCGAGCTGGCCCGCATGCTCGACGTCATCGGCGTCGGCTCCCTGGAAGAACTGGGGCAGAAGGCCGTCCCGGACACCATCCGCGAGGGCGACCTGCAGCTGTCGCTGCCGGAACCGGCCACCGAGACCGAGGCGCTGGCGGAGCTGCGCGACCTCGCCGGTCGCTGCACCCCGCACACCGAGATGATCGGCCTGGGCTACTACGGCACGGTCACCCCACCGGTGATCCTGCGCAACGTGCTGGAGAGCCCTGCCTGGTACACCGCCTACACGCCCTACCAGCCGGAGATCTCGCAGGGCCGGCTGGAGGCGCTGCTGAACTTCCAGACGATGGTCGCCGACCTGACCGGCGTGCCCGTCTCCAACTCCTCGATGCTCGACGAGGCCACCGCCGCGGCCGAGGGCATGACCCTGGTGCGCCGCGCGGGCAAGTCCAAGTCGCCGCGCTTCCTGGTCGACGCCGACACGCTGCCGCAGACCATCGCGGTCATCGAGACCCGCGCCGAACCGCTGGGCATCGAGGTCGTGGTCGCCGACCTGACCTCCGGTGAGCTGCCCGAGGGCGAGTTCTTCGGCGCGTTGCTGTCCTACCCGGGCGCCTCCGGCGCGGTGCGCGACCAGGAGGCCCTGATCGCCGCGCTCCACGAGCGGGGCGCGAAGGTCGTGGTGGCCACCGACCTGCTGGCGCTGACGCTGCTGCGCGCGCCCGGCGAGATCGGTGCCGACGTCGTCGTGGGGAGCACCCAGCGCTTCGGCGTGCCGATGGGCTTCGGCGGTCCGCACGCCGGGTTCATGGCCGTGGCCAAGGGCCTGGAGCGGCAGCTGCCGGGCCGCCTGGTGGGCGTGAGCGTCGACGTCGAGGGCAACCAGGCGTACCGGCTCGCGCTGCAGACCCGCGAGCAGCACATCCGCCGTGAGAAGGCCACCAGCAACATCTGCACCGCGCAGGTGCTGCTGGCCGTGGTTGCCTCGATGTACGCGGTCTACCACGGTCCGGACGGGCTCAAGGCGATCGCGACCCGCGCGCACCGGATGGCCGGTGTGCTCGCCGAGCAGCTGCGCCGCGGTGGTGTCGAGGTCGTGCACGGCGAGTTCTTCGACACCGTGGTCGCCAAGGTCCCCGGCAAGGCCGACGAGGTCCTGGCGGCCGCGCGCCGCGGCGGGGTGAACCTGCGCCGCGTGGACTCCGACCACGTGGGCATCAGCTGCGACGAGACCACCACCCGCGCCCACCTGGCCGCGGTGTGGGAGGCCTTCGGCGTGACCGCCGGTGACGTCGAACAGCTCGACGTCGAGACCGAGGACGCGCTGCCGGTCGCGCTGGCCCGCACCTCGGAGTACCTGACGCACCCGGTGTTCCACACGCACCGCTCCGAGACCTCGCTGCTGCGCTACCTGCGGCAGCTGTCGGACAAGGACATCGCGCTTGACCGCAGCATGATCCCGCTGGGCTCGTGCACGATGAAGCTCAACGCGACCGCGGAGATGGAGCCGATCACCTGGCCGGAGTTCTCCTCGCTGCACCCCTTCGCGCCCGCGCAGGACGCCGAGGGCCTTCTCAAGGTGGTCTCCGACCTGCAGGAATGGCTCGCCGAGGTGACCGGCTACGACGCGGTGAGCCTGCAGCCCAACGCGGGCAGCCAGGGCGAGTTCGCGGGCCTGCTGGCCATCCGCGCCTACCACCACAGCCGTGGTGAGGCCGAGCGCGAGGTGTGCCTGATCCCGGCGAGCGCGCACGGCACCAACGCCGCCAGCGCCGTGATGGCCGGGATGCGGGTGGTCGTGGTCCGCTGCGATGAGCAGGGCAACATCGAGATGGACCACCTGCGCGAGCTCGTCGGCGAGCACGCCCAGGACCTCGCCGCGATCATGATCACCTACCCGTCCACCCACGGCGTCTACGAGGACACCGTGCGCGAGGTCTGCGGGCTGGTGCACGACGCGGGCGGCCAGGTCTACGTCGACGGCGCGAACCTCAACGCGCTGATCGGCCTGGCCCGTATGGGCAAGTTCGGCTCCGACGTCTCGCACCTGAACCTGCACAAGACCTTCTGCATCCCGCACGGCGGTGGCGGTCCGGGCGTCGGCCCGATCGGCGTCCGCGAGCACCTGTCGCCGTTCCTGCCCAACCACCCGCTGCAGCCCGCCGCCGGTCCGGCCACCGGTGTCGGCCCGATCAGCGCCGCCCCGTGGGGCAGCGCCTCGATCCTGCCGATCTCGTGGGCCTACGTGCGGATGATGGGCGCCGACGGCCTGCGCCGCGCGACCCTGACCGCCGTGGCCGCCGCCAACTACGTGGCGCGGCGGCTGAGCGAGTACTTCCCGGTGCTCTACACGGGTGCGGGCGGCCTCGTCGCCCACGAGTGCATCCTGGACCTGCGGCAGATCAGCAAGACCAGCGGCATCACCGTCGACGACGTCGCCAAGCGCCTCGCCGACTACGGCATCCACGCGCCGACGATGTCGTTCCCGGTCGCGGGCACGCTGATGGTCGAGCCGACCGAGAGCGAGAACCTCGCCGAGCTGGACCGCTTCTGCGAGGCGATGATCGCCATCCGCGCCGAGATCGACAAGGTCGTCGCAGGTCAGTGGCCCGCCGACGACAACCCGCTGGTCGGTGCCCCGCACACGGCGGCCAGCCTCGCCAAGGAGTGGGACCACGCCTACTCCCGCGAGGAGGCGGCCTATCCCATGGGCACGGACGCGATCAAGGTGTTCCCGCCGGTCCGGCGCATCGACGGCGCCAAGGGCGACCGCAACCTGGTCTGCTCCTGCCCACCGTTGGCGGCGTACCAGAGCTGAGTCGGCGGGTCGGTTTGCGCGTCCGGTCGCGACGATGACACGGTGGCCCCTTCAACCGACCGGCTCCGAGAGGAGTTGAGCACCATGCTCACCATCAGTGAGAGCGCCGTCGAGGTCATCAAGCTCGTCCTCGTCGGCGGCGACTCTCCGGCCAGCTCGGGCTTGCGCATCGCGCCGGCCGGGCAGGGGCTGCAGGCGTCGATCGCCGAGGAACCCCAGGAGGGCGACGAGGTGATCGAGGAGAACGGCGTCCGGATCTTCCTGGAGAAGGAGGTCTCGGAGCTCTTGGGCGACAAGACCCTGGATGCCGAGAAGGACAGCAACGGCGAACTGGCGCTGGCCGTGCGGGACTGACCTCAGAGGTTCGTTCCGCGTCGCCGTTCGGCCTGGCGTCGCGGCGTCCTGCCCAGACGACGTCTGAGGGCCCGCGGCGGCGCGGGTTGCGAGGGCGGCCCTCGCGGCTACGCCGCTCGCACAACCTCAGAACGCGCTCTTGAGCCGTCGGGCCCCCGGGGGGGCGGCGGGGGGGGGGGGTTTGTGTGGGGGGTTGTGAGATCCGGAGTA
>NZ_JBFAQJ010000074.1:0-12900 GCF_040677225.1 Saccharopolyspora sp. NPDC049357
AACGGATCTGGTGCCGACCGGCCTCGGCCAGACCCAGGTCCTTCACGGCGAACTCGAGGCCGTTGACCTTCTGCAACTTGACGCTCATGACTTCCCTTCTGTTTCTTTCTGATCAGCAGCTGATGGACAGCGGAATCAGGTGTTGAAGTACTTGGCTTCCGGGTGGTGCGCGATGATCGCGTCGGTCGACTGCTCGGGGTGGAGCTGGAACTCCTCGGAGAGCACGACCCCGATCCGCTCCGCCTCCAGCAGGTCGACGAGCTTGGCCCGGTCCTCGATGTCCGGGCACGCGCCGTAGCCGAAGGAGTAGCGGGCGCCTCGGTATCCGAGCTTGAAGAACTCCCGCACGTCGGAGGGGTCTTCCTGCGCCACGTTGCCGCCGTTGGCCCAGGCCATCTCGCGCCGCACGCGGCGGTGCCAGTACTCGGCCAGCGCCTCGGTGAGCTGCACGCCCATGCCGTGCACCTCCAGGTAGTCCCGGTAGGCGTTCTTGGCGAACAGCTCGTTGGCGAAGTCGGCGATCGGCTGGCCCATGGTCACCAGCTGGATCGGCAGCACGTCGACCTGTCCGGTCTGCTCGGCCTGCTCCCGCGTGCGGAAGAAGTCGGCCAGGCACAGCCGGCGGTCGCGCTTCTGCCGGGGGAAGAAGAACCGGTGCCGCTCCTGGGCGTCGGGCTCCTCCTTGTCCAGCACGACGAGGTGGTTGCCCTCGGTGACGCACGGGAAGTAGCCGTAGACCACCGCCGCGTGCTGCAGGATGCCCTGCGTGGACAGCTCGTCGATCCAGTGGCGCAGCCGCGGCCGGCCCTCGGCCTCGACGAGTTCCTCGTAGGAGGCACCCTCGCCCTTCTTGGCGCCGCGCAGACCCCACTGCCCGAAGAACGTGGCCCGCTCGTCCAGCAGCTGCAGGTAGTCGTTGACCGCGACTCCCTTGACCACCTTCGAGCCCCAGAACGGCGGAGTCGGGACCTCGACGTCGGCGGCCACGTCGGACCGCGTCGTGTCGTCGTAGCCCGGCTCGTCACCGGCCTCGGCCTTGCGCTTCTCGGCGATGCGCTGGGAACGCGCGCGGCGCTCCTTGCGCTCGGCCTTCTTGGCCTCCTCGGCGGCGTCCTCCTCCGGGGAGTCACCGCGCTTGATGGCCATCAGGCGGTCCATCAGGTGCAGGCCCTCGAAGGCGTCCTTGGCGTAGCGCACGTCGCCCTCGTAGACCTCGTCGAGGTCCTGCTCCACGAAGGAGCGGGTCAGCGCCGCGCCACCGAGCATCACCGGGTACTTGTCGGAGATCCCGCGGGAGTTCATCTCCTGCAGGTTGTCCTTCATGATCACGGTGGACTTCACCAGCAGACCGGACATGCCGATCGCGTCGACCTTGTGCTCCTCGGCGGCCTCGATGATGGCGTTGATCGGCTGCTTGATGCCGATGTTGACCACGTCGTAGCCGTTGTTGGAGACGATGATGTCGACCAGGTTCTTGCCGATGTCGTGGACGTCGCCCTTGACCGTGGCCAGCAGCAGCTTGCCCTTGCCGCCGGAGTCGTCCTTCTCCATGTGCGGTTCGAGGTAGGCCACCGCCGCCTTCATGACCTCGGCCGACTGCAGCACGAACGGCAGCTGCATCTGGCCGGAGCCGAAGAGGTCACCGACGACCTTCATGCCGCCGAGCAGGTCCTCGTTGATGATCTGCAGCGGGGGCTTCTCCTGCATGCCGGCTTCGAGGTCGTCCTCGAGGCCGTTGCGCTCACCGTCGATGATCCGCTTCTGCAGGCGCTCGAACAGCGGGAGCTTGGCAAGCTCCTCGGCGCGCGAGGCGCTGGAGGACTTCGCGGTCTGCCCCTCGAAGAGCTCCATGAGCTTCTGCAGCGGGTCGTACTCGCCTTCGCGCCGGTCGTAGACCAGGTCCAGGGCGACCTTGCGCGGCTCCTCGTCGATCTTGTTCATCGGCAGGATCTTCGAGGAGTTCACGATCGCCGAGTCCAGCCCGGCCTCGCGGCACTCGTTGAGGAACACCGAGTTGAGCACCTGGCGCGCGGCCGGGTTCAGACCGAAGGACACGTTGGACAGACCCAAGGTGGTCTGCACCGCCGGGTGGCGCTTCTTGAGCTCCTTGATGGCCTCGATCGTCTCGATGCCGTCCTTGCGGACCTCTTCCTGACCGGTGGTGATCGGGAAGACCAGGCAGTCGATGATGATCGCGGACTCTTCCAGACCCCAGTTGGTGGTCAGGTCCTCGATCATCCGCTCGGCGACGCGCAGCTTCCAGTCCTTGGTGCGCGCCTGGCCTTCCTCGTCGATGCAGGTGACCACGACGGTCGCACCGTGCTCGCGGACCATCTCCATGACCCGCTGGAACCGGCCGCCCGGCTCGGTGCCGTCCTCGTAGTTGATCGAGTTGACCGCGCAGCGCCCGCCCAGGTGCTCCAGACCGGCCTCGATCACGTCGGGCTCGGTGGAGTCGACCATGATCGGCAACGTCGAGGCGGTGGCCAGCCGCGAGGCCAGCTCCCGCATGTCGTGCGTGCCGTCGCGGCCCACGTAGTCCACGCACAGGTCGAGCATGTGCGCGCCCTCGCGGGTCTGGGCCTTGGCGATCTCGACGCAGTCCTCGTAGCGCTCCTCGAGCATCGCCTCGCGGAACGCCTTCGACCCGTTGGCGTTGGTGCGCTCACCGACGTTGAGGATCGAGGCGTCCTGCTCGAACGGGACGCTCTGGTACACCGACGACACCGACGGGATGATCTCCGGCGTGCGCGGAGTGGGGGTGGTGCCGCCCACGGCCTCGGCCACCGCGCGGACGTGGTCGTTGGTGGTGCCGCAGCAGCCGCCGACCAGCCGTGCGCCGTAGTCGCGCACGAAGCCCGACAGCGCCTCGGCCAGCTCCTCGGGCTGCAGCGGGTACACCGCACCGTTGGGGCCCAGCTCCGGGAGGCCGGCGTTGGGCATCACCGACAGCGGGATGCGCGAGTTCTGCGCCAGCACCCGCAGGTGCTCGCTCATCTCGGCCGGACCCGTCGCGCAGTTCATGCCGATCAGGTCGATGCCGAGCGGTTCCAGCGCGGTCAGCGCCGCGCCGATCTCGGAACCGACCAGCATCGTGCCGGTGGTCTCCACCGTGACCTGCGCGATGATCGGCAGCTTCTGGCCGGTCTGGGCCATCGCGCGCTTGGCGCCCACGATCGAGGCCTTGGTCTGCAGCAGGTCCTGCGAGGTCTCGACCAGGAAGACGTCGATACCGCCGTCGAGCATGCCCAGCGCCTGCTCGTAGTAGGCGTCGCGCAGCTTCGCGTAGGGGGCGTGCCCCAGGGTGGGCAGCTTGGTACCCGGTCCCATCGAGCCCAGCACGAACCGCTTGCGGTCCGGCGTGGAGAACTCGTCGGCGGCCTCCCGGGCCAGTCGCGAGCCGACCTCGGCCAGCTCTCGGATGCGCTCCGGGATGTCGTACTCGGCCAGGTTGGCCCAGTTGGCGCCGAAGGTGTTGGTCTCGATCGCGTCCGAGCCCGCTTCCAGGTAGCCCCGGTAGATCGAGGTCACCACGTCGGGCCGGGTCACGTTGAGGATCTCGTTGCAGCCCTCCAGGTTGGCGAAGTCGTCCAAGCTGAGGTCGTAGGCTTGCAACGCGGTTCCCATGCCGCCATCGGCGACGAGCACGCGCTCGTCGATGGCGGACAGGAACCCGCTGGGATCGTGGTCTGACATGCCGCTACTCCCCGTTCGTCAGCGCAGCTTCGGCCCGACCTCGGCGGCAGCCTCGTCGCCGTAGGCCTCGGCGATGCGAGCCAGGAACGAATCCAGCTCGACGTCGTATTCCTGCGGGCCGTCGGTCTCCAGCGAGACGGTCGCCAGCGTGCAGCCCAGCTGCAGCGAGCGCTCCAGGCTCAGGCCGCCCTTCAGGCCCGCGAGGAAGCCGGCGCGAAGCGCGTCGCCAACACCGGTCGGGTCGCCCTTCTGCTTCTCCTTCGGGGGCTCGACCAGCAGCGTCGGCTCGCCCTTGGCCTCGACCTGGACGCCCTTCGCGCCGAGCGAGGTGACCCACTTGCCGACGCGGCCCAGGACGTCGTCCTTGGTCCAGCCCGTGCTCTGCAGCAGGAGGCCGTGCTCGTACTCGTTGGTGAACAGGTACTGCGCGCCGTCCACGAGTTTACGGATGTCGTCGCCTTCCATGCGGGCCAGCTGCTGGCCCGGGTCGGCGAGGAAGTTGTAGCCGCGGTCCCGGCACTCCTCGGTGTGGCGCACCATCGCCTCGGGGTCGTTGGCCGAGATGACGACGATGTCCAGACCACCGAGGCGGTCGGCGACCGGCTTGAGCTCGATCTCACGGGCCTCGGCCATCGCACCGGCGTAGAACGAGGCGATCTGGTTGAGATCGGTGTCGGTCGTGCACAGGAAGCGCGCCGTGTGCTTGGTCTCCGAAACGTGCACGGACTCGGTGTCCACGCCGTGCCGGTCCAGCCACGCGCGATAGTCGTTGAAGTCCTGCCCGACGGCGCCCACCAGCGTCGAGGTCACACCCAGCTTGCCGAGGCCGAAGGTGATGTTGCCGGCGATGCCGCCGCGACGCACCTCCAGCTCGTCCACCAGGAACGACAGCGAGACCTGCTCCAGCCGGTCGGCCACGAGCTGGTCGGTGAACCTACCGGGGTAGGACATCAGGTGGTCGGTGGCGATCGAACCGGTCACCGCAATCCGCACTTCATAACTCCTTCACCAGGGCAGGCCGCGGGGAACTGCCATGCAATCGGCGCCCCGCAGCCTGCGACAGCTTCGTCGGTAGTGCCCGGAGGACACGTGGAATGGCTCGCGGCCGTGGCAGCGGCGCAACCGCCGCTCGCCCGGCCACCTGAGCAGCTTGCACCGTCGCGGGCCCGGAGGCCGGTTCTCCTGCGAGGACGCCTCGACGTCGTGAACCCGTCGAGGCGTCCGGTGCAGGAGGACCGCCTCAGGTGCCCGTCGGCACCGCTGCGTTCGCCGTTCCGCTCTTACAGACCGGCAGCGCTCTTGAGGGCCTCGGCGCGGTCGGTCTTCTCCCACGGCAGGTCGACGTCGCTGCGCCCGAAGTGACCGTAAGCCGCGGTCGGGGCGTAGATGGGCCGAAGGAGGTCGAGGTCACGGACGATGGCGCCGGGACGCAGGTCGAAGACCTCGTTGACCGCGGCCTGGATCTTGACCGGGTCGACGTTCTCGGTGCCGAAGGTCTCCACGAACAGCCCGACCGGGGCGGCCTTGCCGATCGCGTAGGCGACCTGGACCTCGATGCGGCCGGCCAGACCGGCGGCGACCGCGTTCTTGGCCACCCAGCGCATGGCGTAGGCAGCGGAGCGGTCGACCTTCGACGGGTCCTTGCCCGAGAAGGCGCCACCACCGTGACGGGCCATGCCGCCGTAGGTGTCGACGATGATCTTCCGGCCGGTCAGACCGGCGTCACCCATGGGGCCACCGACGACGAAGCGACCGGTCGGGTTGATCAGCACGCGGGCGTCGCCCGAGTCCAGACCGGCCCGCTCCAGCTCCGGCGCGATGACGTGCTTCTGGATGTCGCCGACCAGCTGGCCTTCGAGGTCGATCTCCTCGGCGTGCTGGGTCGAGAGCACCACGGTGTCCAGGCGAACGGCCTGGTCACCGGCGTACTCGATGGTGACCTGGGTCTTGCCGTCGGCACGCAGGTACGGCAGCGTGCCGTCCTTGCGGACGTTGGTCAGGCGACGCGACATGCGGTGCGCCAGGGTGATCGGCAGCGGCGCCAGCTCATCGGTGTCGTTGCAGGCGTAGCCGAACATCAGGCCCTGGTCGCCGGCACCCTGCTTGGCGATCTCGTCCTCGCTGCCCTCGACGCGCTTCTCGTGCGCCTCGTCGACACCCTGGGCGATGTCCGGGGACTGCTGCCCGATGGCCACGTTCACACCGCAGGAAGCGCCGTCGAAGCCCTTCACCGACGAGTCGTAGCCGATCTCCAGGACCTTCTCGCGGACCAGCGTCGGGATGTCGACGTAGGCCTTCGTGGTGACCTCGCCGGCGACGTGCACCTGGCCGGTGGTGACCAGGGTCTCCACGGCGACGCGCGAAGCCGGGTCCTGAGCCAGCATCGCGTCCAGGATGGAGTCGCTGATCGCGTCGCACATCTTGTCCGGGTGGCCCTCGGTCACCGACTCACTCGTGAACAACCGGCGGTTGATCTCACTCACGACTGCTCCTCACCTCACAAGCTTTGCAGCTTTGATCCTTGCGTACGGTAGTCAGGTTGTTTACCCGGGGGACCTCACACTCGGGCGTGAATGATGCCCCACGCGAGGTTCCCCGCCTTGCCCCCCGACACCCAGTTCTTGAGGCCGGTCTTCATCTTGGTGCGGTAGGCGTCACTGATCTTGTCGGCAAGATCACCCTCTCGCGATTCCAGCTCCTGCAGGACTCGGCCGTAGTGGATGGCCAGGTACTCGGTCAGGTCGTCGAACTCGAAGCTCTGCAGACCCAGACGGGCCAGCTCGCGGCGGTAGAAGCCGGGCGATCCCATCGTGTCCAGGCTCAGCCGATCGAGGATCGGGCCGAGCTCCGCGCGCTTGGCGGTGTCGGCCGCCATCGGGTCGGTGAACAGGAAGGACCCGGTCGGCTTGAGGACGCGGCTGACCTCCTCCAGCACGCGCGGGCGGTCACCGCTGTGCAGGATCGCGTCCTGCGACCAGACGATGTCGAACGCGTTGTCCTGGAACGGGATGTCCTCGAAGGAACCGTCCTTGACCTCGATGAGCTCGTCGAGCCCCTGGGCCCGGTTGAACTCGACGTTCCGGGCGTTCTCCACCTCGGAGAGGTTCAGGCACGAGACCTTGCAGCCGTAGGTCTTGGCCAGGTAGCGGGCCGCGCCGCCGTAACCAGCGCCGATGTCGAGGATCCGGGTGTCCGGGGTGATCTCGACCTTGGAGGCCATCCGCTCGACGGTGCGCCGGGAGGCGGTGTCGATGTCCTGGTCCGGGGTCTCGTAGAGGCCGACGTGAATGTCGTTGCCGCCCCAGACGTGGTAGTAGAAATTGTCCGCGTCTTCGGAGTTGTAGTAATCGCGGGCGGTGTGCACCGCGGTCGAGTAGACGTCGGCGAGGTCGTCTTCCTCGACGTACTTCTTCTCCGCGACGTGGATGTAGAAATCCGGCTCGCCTTCCTGGTAGGTCTCCTGGAAGTCGCCGTAGGTGTCGATCCGCTGGAACCCGACCTCGCGCATGAGGCGGCGGACGTAATTCTTCCGGAGCGGGTACATGTTCAAGAAGAATTCAGATTTGTCCGGGAAGGTGTACTTGAACCTCGCCAGACCTTCATCAACATAATCCGGCTCCGCGGAAACGTCCTCGCCCGCGTAGTAGTACGTGTGCTTGGAGCTGAATCCGTCGTCCAGAATGGAATCGTAATTCCGCTGGTCGATGATCAGAACGCCGTCGTGCTTCAGCATGGCGTAGAACTCGGCGAGCGTCTTGCGGCGGTCGCGCTCGGAGAACAGGTGCGTGAACGAGTTCCCGAGACAAATGATCGCGTCGTATTCGCCGTGGACGTCACGATTCAGCCAGCGCCAGTCGGCGTGCACGACGCGCAGAATGTGCCCACCGTACTCGAGCCCGTTCTGGAATGCCTTGGCCAGCATCTGCGGGCTGCCGTCGGCGGAGACGGTTTCGAAGCCCTCCTCCAGCAGCCGGACCGAGTGGAACCCGGTTCCGGTGGCCACATCCAGGACGGACTTGACACCACGAGCCTTGAGCTGATCGATGAAGAAGCTGCCCTCGCTCTCGTAGCGCTTCTTCCAGTCGATCAGATCATCCCACTTCTCCACGAATCCACCGACGTACTCGTGGGTGTAGTGGTCCGACTCGCGGACTTCCAACGGATTCTCGCCGAAAACCTGCTCTTCACGTGCCACCAGATCGGCCGTGTCAGGCGAACCAGCCTCGTCAGAAGTCAAGTCGTCCACGCTCTTGGCCATTTTCACTCCCACCACTCACGTTGGTCATGCGCCAGCCCACGCACTTCAGGCATGCGCAAATCCGTGCCGCGAGCATCTTGTCTCGCGGCCGTGCGGGTCGCCACTGCGAAAAAAGGCAACACCTCCGACCGGCGCGGGCAGCCGAGAAAACGCTCAAGGCCGCAGCACCAACGCCGATCGCACTCGGTCGGCACCCTTGCCAACCGGCGTGACGCATTTCCGTGCGTCGCTTAACCAACCTAGGCGAAGGAGATCACGAAGCAAGCGTACAAACGTGTGACGGTAATCACCGCAATGCGATGAATGCGTGATTCCCATTGTCACCCTGGGTGAAAAAATGCGCGGCCACCAGCGGATATTGGAGATCGTTTTGGGGTCGATAACGATCACGTGAGTGCAATAAAAATCCGGAAGATGTACACTAACGCGCGCCCGATATAGCACAATGTTCGCGCTATTTCAAGAGTTCCGATCGACAAAGATTTTGCGAATAGCCGATGCGGCGGTTGACTTTTTGCTCCCCGTAACCCTTGCATCGAAGAGCGGAGCACGGATGTTACGGCTTTCATGTCCGCGGCGCCATAACTTTTTCCGGACTATCCGTCAATCGGTGCATCCGCCCCTGGAACGCCGAACCGATCCAGCACGCCGCGCGGCGCCGGCACCGCATCCGGGCCGGGAGCGAACCCGGCCCGGACCACGGCGTCAGCGGCGCTCAGTCAGCCCTTGAGGCCGGGGAAGTCCTCGTCGCGGTACTCACCCCGCGCACGCTGCCCCGCGTCGCGCAAACCGCTCTCCCACCCGCGCAGCTCGACCCGCCGGATCTTGCCGGAGATCGTCTTGGGCAGCTCGGAGAACTCCAGCCGCCGCACCCGCTCGTACGGCGCGAGGTGCTCCCTGGCGAACCGCATGACGGACTCCGCCGTGCGCTCGTCGGGCTCGTGACCGGCGGCGAGCACCACGTAGGCCTTGGGCACCGACAGCCGCAGCGCGTCCGGCGCGGGCACCACCGCCGCCTCGGCGACCGCTCCAGCAGGACCACGTCGAAGCCGGGCAGCGCCCGGCCCATCGATCCCGGCCGCACCTGCTGTCCGGGGGTGTTGGCGACCTGGACGCTGGTCTCGGTCTGACCGAAGCCGTCGCGGGTGGTCACGCCCCAGGCACGGCGGACCTGCTCGATGATCTCCGGGTTCAGCGGTTCGCCGGCCCCGACGACCTTCACCGGCGGGGTGCTCAACGAGCCGAGATCGGCCTGGATGAGCATCCGCCACACCGTCGGCGGCGCGCAGAAGCTGGTGATGGCGCAGCGCTGCATCTGCTGCTGCGACCCGGCCGGGTCGAATCGCGAGTAGTTGTAGATGAACACCGTCGCCTCGGCGTGCCACGGCGCGAAGACGTTGCTCCAGGCGTGCTTGGAGCAACCCCGGCGAGGAGATGTTGAGGTGGACGTCCCCGGGCTCCAGGCCGATCCAGTACATCGTGGACAGATGGCCCACCGGGTACGAGACGTGCGTGTGCTGAACGAGTTTCGGCTTGTCTTTGGTGCCCGAGGTGAAGTACAGCAGCATCGGATCATCGGTCCTGGTGACGGCATCGGGCGTGAAACCCACCTCTGATCCCGCGTTCTCGCCGTAGGAGTGCCATCCCTCCACGGTGGACCCGACGGCGATGCGGGTGTAATCACCCGGGACGTCGGCGAATTTCGCCGCGTCGTCCGATGTGGTCACCACGTGCCGCGCCCCGCCGCGGTCCAGCCGGTCGCGCAGGTCCGCCGAACCCAGCTGCGGGGTCGCGGGGATGATCACCGCACCCAGCTTCATCGCGGCCAGGATCGTCTCCCACAGCTCGACCTGGTTGCGCAGCATCTCCGGGCCCCTTTTCGTCTCGGCTGCGCTGCCGGGGCAAGGAGTGGACCATGTCCACGACGGGCCCGGCCACTCCGACGAGCCGAGTCGATTGCTCCGATGTGCGGGTCCTTGCTCATCGGCGTTGACTCTTCGTGCGGTTGTGGTCATTGTTGTTGATTACTGGTGATTTTCTTTCGGAATTTCCGGCGTCAAGGAGGACACCGTGTTCCGACCTGTCACGACGATTGCCACCGCCCTCCTGCTCACCTTCTCCGGAGTACCCGCTTCGATGGCCGCACCCGAACCAGCCTGGCAACCCGAGGCACCACCGCTGACCACGCCGTGGACCGACCAGGTCGGCCCCGACAACGCCCTGCCCGAGTACCCGCGCCCGCAGCTGACCCGCGAGCGCTGGCTGAACCTCAACGGCCTGTGGGACTACACCGGCGGCGACAACGCCACCGAGCAGATCCTGGTCCCCTACCCGCCGGAATCCGGTCTTTCGGGGGTGCAGCGCCACGACGACCAGATGCTCTACGAGCGCACCTTCGACGTGCCCGCCGACTGGTCCGGCCAGCGACTGATCCTGCACTTCGGCGCCGTCGACCAGCGCGCCGAGGTCTCGGTCAACGGAAAGCAGGTCGCCGTGCACGAGGGCGGCTACACCGCCTTCTCCGCCGACATCACCGACGCCGTCAAACCCGGTGCGCCGCAGCAGCTCACCGTCGCCGTCTCCGACGGCAACGAGACCCAGCCGTACCCGGTGGGCAAGCAGCGCAACGATCCCGGGGGCATCCTCTACACCGGCGCCTCCGGCATCTGGCAGACCGTCTGGCTCGAACCCGTCGCCCCGGCGCACATCGCCGGGCTCGACATCACCCCCGACCTGACCGGTTTCGGCCTCAATGCCAACGCCGCCGCCGACAACGGCGAGCAGGTCGAGGTCGCGGTGCGCGACGCCGAGGGCCAGGAGGTCACCAGGACCAGCGGCCCGGTCGGCGGGCCGATGCGCGTGGACGTCCCGCAACCGCACCTGTGGACCCCGGACGACCCGTACCTCTACGACCTGACGGTGCGGCTGCTGGGCGCTGACGGAGCCGTGCTCGACGAGGTCGGCAGCTACACCGGGCTGCGCACGACGGGTCTGGTCAACGACGAGCAGGGCCGACCGCGGATGGCGCTCAACGGAAAGATCGTGTTCCAGCACGGTCCGCTGGACCAGGGCTACTGGCCGGACGGCATCTACACCGCGCCGACCGACGAGGCGTTGCGCTTCGACCTGGACAAGACCAAGGAACTGGGCTTCAACATGGTCCGCAAGCACGTCAAGGTCGAACCGGCGCGCTGGTACTACTGGGCCGACAGGCTGGGCCTGATGGTCTGGCAGGACATGCCGTCCCTGCCGATCGACCTGTCCATCCCGCCGGAGGACAGCCCGCCGCCGTCGGAGGAGATGAAGGCCAACTACCGCGCCGAGTGGGTCGACATCATCGATCAGCTGCGGAGTTCGACCTCGATCGTGGCGTGGGTGCCGTTCAACGAGGGCTGGGGCGAGTTCGACACCGCCGAGATCACCGACCTGACCCGGCGCACCGACCCGACCCGGTTGATCAACCCCTCCAGCGGGGTGAACTGCTGCTACTCGCTGCCCGACAGCGGCGCGGGCGACATCTACGACGACCACACCTACGTGGGTCCGGGTGCGCCGACGGTCAAGGACGGCCGGGCGATCGTGGACGGCGAGTACGGCGGGCTCGGCCTGGCCGAGGAAGGCCACCTGTGGCCCGGCGAACCCAGCGCGTACGAGATGACCGAGAGCAGGGAGCAGCTGACCCGGCGCTACGGCGAGGTCAGCGACGAGCTGGCGCGCATCATCGGGGCCAACGGCCTGTCGGCGGCGATCTACACCCAGACCACCGACGTGGAGAACGAGGTCAACGGTTTCCTCACCTACGACCGGCAGATCATGAAACCGGACGTGGCGTCCGTGCGCGCGCACAACACCGCCGCCATCGAGGCGGGAAGCCGGTGAGGAGTCCGATGAGATCGACGAAGATCAACAGACGTGGTGCGCTGCTGGGGGCCGCGGGAGCGGCCGGTGCGATGGCGGCCCTTCCCGGCGTCGCGCAGGCCGCGCCCGGCGTTCCCCCGACGGCCAGCGGGCACCTCTACGAGATCGGCGCGGGCAAGCACCGGGTGGTCGTCGGCGGCGTGGCCGCCTCGGTGCTGTCCTGGAAGGCCGACGGCCAGGAGATGCTGCTGACCCACGATCCCGACGACGTCGGCGAGGGGTACCAGGGCAAGACGATCCTGCCGTGGGCCAACCGGATCGACCACGGCGCCTACACCTTCGAGGACCAGGAGCTGCAGGTCGCGATCAACGAACCGGAGCGCGACGCCGCGCTGCACGGCCTGATGAGCTTCGTGGAGTGGTCGCCGGTGCACCACCGCGCCGATTCGGTCGTGCTCGAACACGTCCTGCCACCGGACTACGGCTACCCGTTCCAGCTGGCGTTCCGCATCGAGTACCGGGTGGACGACCGCGGTTTCTCCAGCACCCTGTCGGCGACCAACGTCGGACGCGGCCCGGCGCCGTTCGGCACCGCCAACCACACCTACCTGGCGGCGGCTCCGGGCACCCGGATCAACGACATCGCGCTGGAGATCCCGGCCGACACCTACTACGTGGTCAACGACCGGCTCATCCCGACCGGCACCGCGCAGGTGGAGGGCACCGACTACGACTTCCGCACCGCGCGGCCGATCGGCGGCACGGAGATGGACACCGCCTTCACCGGCCTGCACCACTCGGGCGGTGAAGCGGTGGTGCGCTTCGGGCGGCCGGACGTCGACGTCGAGCTGTGGGTCGACGAGACCCACCGGTACCTGCAGGTCTACACCGACGACGATCCCAGCACCGACCGGCCGGGCCGGGCGGGGCTGACCGTGGAACCGATGACGTTGGCGCCCAACGCTTTCGTCACCGGTGACGGGTTGCTCGTCCTGCGGCCGGGGCAGACGCACATCGGCAGCTGGGGCTACCGCCTCGCCGAGTGACCGCCTGCCGTTCGGGGGGTGGAGGTTTCAGCGGAAACCTCC
>NZ_JBFAQJ010000075.1:0-12144 GCF_040677225.1 Saccharopolyspora sp. NPDC049357
CCAGTAATAACCAGGACCATCCAGATTGATCCTCGCCCGACCCTTCGAATGATTCAGCAACCAGATGAACTTCTTATCCCCATTGCTCGGCAACAAACAAGCATGGGTGTTCTTGTCATCATTGATGATCGTCAACTCCAGATCACCACCATGCGGCAACACCAGAATCGCCGGATCCCAAGCGATCTCATCCTCCCGAATCCGGATGGTCGCCTCCATCGTGCCATCAGCCCGCTCGCTGGCCCGCACGATGTTGCCGGTACCCAGCACACGACCAATCGCCGCACTGTTCTGCGCATCCAACCCGAGCTCACTCAGAAGGTCTTCACGTTCCTGAGTCGTAGTCATCGGACCTCACCTCCTCATTTCGAATCCACGTCCGGATCGCTCGTACAGGTCTGGGCCGCTGGCGAATGGGTGCACCTGCAGTTCGCAGGCACAGCGCTCCCACCGCTCCACACCTCCGCAGACACTCCTTCTCACCGAGGAGAGCAACGACAGGCGTGCGAACACACCGGTTTCACCGGCGCCTCCCTCGGTGATCTCACAGAAAGGGGACGAGATCAGCTGCAATGACCGAAAACTGCGCGCTGATGCGCTGTTCCCTCCCACAGGCACGTCCTGGCGCGGCGACAGCGTTTCGATTCTTCGTCCGCCAGTTCCGAATTCCGGCCAATTAACCTGTGATACTCCGGAATTTTACTGGGATGGGAACCGCCCCGGAAGGGTTAACCGCTAACTCGGCCAGCTGCACCGCTCGCACTGAATCACCTACCGCCCAACCGCATCACCCTCCCGAACACCGGAGGATCGACCGGCCGATCCGCCCGACCTGGACTGTCAGAGCGCGCAAAGCACCTGCAAACAGCGATCTCCAAGGGGCTATCGACCTCGATCAGGCCTGTCTCGCACGCCCGGGAACGGCACACCGCATCCGCGGTGATGGGATTTCCGCGCTGCACGGGCAATCACTGCACGTGCGTCCCAGATTGCGTTCGCGGACAGCACCTTCGAACCGCCCTGAACCCGTCCCGCGCGGCGTCGGACAACGGCCGGACACCAAGGCGAATCTCGATGCGCGCCGAGACATCCTCACCGGGGTCGTCTCGGACTGGACAGATCGAAGGTTTTCGTGGTCTCTTCCCAGACCCCGCTCCCGTTGGACGAAACTGCTCAGCGGATGTCGAACCGGTCCAGGTTCATGACCTTGTCCCACGCGGCCACGAATCGGCGCACGAAGTCTTCCTGCTCGGCCGCGTAGTGCTCGGCCAGCGCGCGCAGCTCGGAGTGCGAGCCGAAGACGAGGTCGACCCTGCTCGCGGTCCACCGAGGTTCGCCGGTCGCGCGATCGCGCCCCTCGAAGGAGTTGGGAAATGCGCGCTTCGGCGACATGGCCACCCATTCGGTGCGCATGTCGAGGAGGTTGACGAAGAAGTCGTTGGTCAGCCTCCCGGGCGTCTCGGTGAGCACGCCGAGCCGAGTCCGCCCGCGATTGGCGTTCAGCACGCGCAGTCCTCCGACGAGCGCGGTCATCTCCGGAGCGCTCAGCGTCAGCTGGTTCGCCCGGTCGACAAGCAGGTACTCCGCGGGCAACCGGGCGCCCGCTCCGAGGTGGTTGCGAAACCCGTCCGCGCGAGGTTCGAGCGCGGCGAACGACTCCACGTCGGTCCACTCCTGGGTGGCATCCGTGCGTCCCGGGGTGAACGGCACCCGAACGTCGTGGCCGGCCAGCACCGCGGCGCGCTCCACCGCGGCGCAGCCGCCGAGCACGATCAGGTCGGCCAGTGACACCCGTTTTCCCCCGTCCTGATCGGTGTTGAAGCGCTCCTGGACGCGTTCCAGCTCGGCGATCACAGGCGCGGTCAGGTCGGGGTCGTTGGCGTCCCAGTCGCACTGGGGCTGGAGCCGGATGCGGGCACCGTTGGCACCGCCGCGCTTGTCGCTGTCGCGGTAGGTCGACGCCGCGGCCCAGGCGGTGAACACCAGCTGCGACACCGTCAAGCCGGAGGTGAGGAGGCGTTGTTTGAGGTCGGCGATGTCGGCGTCGTCGATCAGCTCGTGGGCGAGTTCCGGGACCGGGTCCTGCCAGATCATCCGCTCGTCGGGCACCAGCGGGCCGAGGTAGCGCTGGATCGGGCCCATGTCGATGTGAGTGAGCTTGAACCACGCGTGCGCGAAGGCATCGGCCAGTTCGTCCGGGCGTGCCAGGAAACGGCGGGCGATCCGCTCGTAGCCGGGATCTTCCTGCAGGGCGAGGTCGGTGGTGAGCATCGTCGGGGTGTGGGACTTGAACGGGTCGTGCGCGTCGGGGACCGTGCCATGCCCTTGGCCTTCGCGCGGCACCCACTGCCACAGCCCGGCGGGGCTGAGCTCCACGTCCCACTCGTAGGCGAACAGGGTTTCCAGGAATCCGTTGTCCCACTGGGTCGGATTCGGCGTCCAGATCCCCTCCAGGCCGCTGGAGATCGCATCGGCGCCCTTGCCGCTGCCGTAGGCGTTCCGCCAACCCAGGCCCTGTTCCTCCAGCGATGCGCTCTCAGGATCAGCGCCGAGGCTGCGAGTGACGTCGGCGGCGCCGTGAGTCTTGCCGAAGGTGTGGCCGCCGACGATGAGCGCGACGGTCTCCTCGTCGTTCATCCCCATGCGCCCGAACGTGGCCCGGATGTCGCGGGCCGAGGTGATCGGGTCGGGCAGCGTCGCCGGGCCCTGCGGGTCGACGTAGATCAGGCCCATCTCGTCGGCGGCGAGGGGCTCTTCCAAATCGCGCACCCCCGTGTGCCGCTCGTCGCCGAGCCAGGTGCGTTCCGGCCCCCAGTAGACGTCGGCGTCCGGCTCCCACACGTCGATTCGGCCGCCGCCGAAGCCCAGAGTGCGAAAACCCATCGACTCCAGCGCCCGGTTGCCGGCGAACACCATCAGATCCGCCCACGAGATGCTGCGGCCGTACTTCTGCTTGACCGGCCACAGCAGCCTGCGCGCCTTGTCCAGGTTGCGGTTGTCCGGCCAGCTGTTGGTCGGCGCGAACCGCTGCATCCCCGAAGCCGCTCCACCCCGGCCGTCGCCGACGCGGTACGTCCCGGCGCAATGCCACGCCATCCGCAGCACCAGCGGACCGTAATGCCCGAAATCCGCCGGCCACCACTCCTGCGACGTCGTCAGCACCCGATCCACGTCCCGCGCCAGCACGTCGAGATCGAGCTCGGCGAACTCGGCGGCGTAGTCGAAATCCGCGCCCAACGGGTTGGCCGCCGGATGATGCTTGGCCAGGATCTCCAGGTTCAGCCGGTGCGGCCACCAGTCACGGCTGTCCCCGCCCGCGACCGGGCGGTTCCGACTGCGCACCGCCTCCCGTTGCACGCTCTGGTCGTAGTTCCTGATGATCGCCACGGCATCCGGATTCTCCGGCACGGAAGCTCCTCCCGATGTCTTCCGGCGCCCTCAGATGCCCAGTGCCCGGCGCACCGCAGGAGCGTTGCGCCGGGACACCGACACCATCGTGTTCGCCTCGTTGTCCATCACCAGGGCCAATTCACCCTTGAAACCGCGCTCGACCTCCCGGATGCGGCTGAGGTTCACCACGAACTGGCGGTGCACCCGGAGGAAACCGCTTCCGCCCAGCTCCCTTTCGAGCTTGTCGAGCGCAGGCCAGGTCGCCCGCAAGCGGCCCTGGTCGGTCGACAGCCACACGTCGTTGCCCTCCGACTTGGCGAAGGCGATCTCCGGCAGTCGCAGCAGCACCATCCGGTTCTCCCGCATCGCCACGATCCGGGACGCCTGGCCCTGGTCATGTGAACCACCGCCGCCTTCCATCCGCGGCAGCTGCTCACCCTCGTGAACCCCGAACGAGATCAGGTTGCCGACCAGGTGACCGGACAGGAAGACGGGCCGGAAGGTGATCGGCGTCGGCTCATCGGCGAGGTGGGTGAAGATCTGCGTCGAGCCGACCCAAGCGGGATTGCACGAGGCCTGCTTGGCGGCATAGCGAGAGGCGCGGATCAGACCCGGCAGCCCCCGGGGTTCCCACCTCATCGCGGGATCAGGTGCCGGCGTCGAGCTCGGGACGCCGAGCAGCACGCTCGCCGCATCGTCGGCGATCACCACACGGCCTGCGGGATCCACCGCGGCCAGCCCCAGGCTCGACCGCGACCTGGCCTGGTTGTAGGCCGCGACCAGCTCGGCGCCGGCGTCCCGAGCGCGCCGTCGCAACATGAACTGCGTCCTGCTGGCGGCGTTGCTCAGCCACGCACCCACGGGAGCGGGCAGCTCGCTGCGCCAGCAGGAGATGTTGAGCACCGCGACCGGTTCCTTGGTCACCACGTCCCGCACGGCCACACCCGCGCAGGTCCAGTCGTGGAACGCCTCGCACCAGTGCTCGGCACCCCGGATCACCACCGGCGCGTGCGTCTCCAGCGCCGTGCCCATGCCGTTGGTGCCGGTGGCACCCTCCGACCAGCAGAACCACGGCGCCAGGTTGGCCTTGGCGGCGAAGGAGCGCGTGGCCTTGTCTCCCCATTCGGCCAAGACCCGACCACTGGCATCGGCAACGGTCACGACGCCACCGATCTTGCTCACGTCGTCCACCACGGAGGCTGCGCGGAAGCCGAGTTCGGCGAACACGACGCCGTGCTCGAGCGTGTGGTCGACATCCGTCGCGGCCTCCGGCGCTTCGGTCAGGTGCGGGTCGACGCGGTACTGATCCCGGCAGCGGTGCCAGGAGAGCGCCACCTCGGGCCGCACACCTCGGATGTCGTCCTCGCCCTGCACGAAGCGCTCCCACGCCCCGTACACCGTCGCCTTGCCCGCGTTGCGGGTCGGCGACTCGAGCCGGTGAATGTCTGCCATGTAAGACCGCCTTTGGTCTCCTACCAATCCGGAACGAATGCCGGCATGGGAAACGCTCATGTCGTTGTGCGCACGGGCCCCGAATCGCTGCCCAGGTTTCGAACACGGACCGCTGGCCCACTCGGACGTTCCACGAGAACTGAGCGGCGAACGCCAAATCCGCGGCATTCCGCGCTTCAGTTTTCATGACATCGTGGCGAAAGCTACGTGGTCTCGGATTTGCTCTGCAAGGAGCGCGCGACGACCGCTGGCGAACGGCGCACGAACGGCGACCACGCGACAACCAGCGGTGGTCTGAGTCACCCGCAAAGCCGGTGGGCGGCGAGACCGCCGACCGGGATCGGCCTGAGCCGCCAACCCCCCGCGGCGGTCTCCGGACCGAGCGCTGCTGGTCAGCGACGAGCCATCCGTGCTGATCACCCGTTGACCGCCCGCTCCGATTAAGCCGAGAGCAAGGTCGGAAACGTCGATCTCCGACGCCCCTCCGGAGGGGACGTGACCTCGGAGACGAGTGCGGACTTCGCTCTGGTGACGCCGAGAACCGCACCCCGATACCGCCGATGCGAATTTCAGGGAATCGGCTTCCAGAAACGAATACCGATCATGGCGCACAGGACAGGTAAGAGCGGACTTGTCCCTCCTGCGACGCGGTTCCCGAGCACCGAATCAGAACTCGCCAACAACCACGGCCCTTCGCTGAACCGACTTCCGGAATAACCGCCGGTTCGCAACGCCGCCCTACATGCCCACCGTCGATCGGCACACGTCTCGGTCACCACGACCACCTAGATCAATGTGCGGGCCGCACGTTCGAGGCTGAACGAGATGCCCGGTCGCTTCGAGCACCGACATCCACAGGTCGCCGTCCGGATCGACCTGGTTGCGATGGCTGGTGATCAACGGCATGGGCACGTGCACGAAGCGCCGTCTCCAGCGCACGACGGCCGTTTCGGTGCGACCGGCCATGGCCGCGTGCACCGCTGCATGGGCCAAGCGCAGGCAGTAGACGCTGTCATAAGCGTTCGCGGTGACGCTGCGAATGGCGTAGCTCGGATCGATGTAGCGGATGGTGGGAGCGAGGCCGACTTCGGTGAGGTGAGCGGCGATGCTCTCCCGGAGCAGCGCCCCGATGTCCCCCAGCTTGGCGTTGCCGGAGGCATCGGTCGCGTCTTCGAGCAGGCCACGCTCGGCGAGCAGGTCCTGGCCCGCCCCCTCGGCGGCGACGATCACCACGAAGCCCTTGGCGCGCACGTGCTGCTCGACGCGGGCCAGCAGGCCATCCGGCCCTTCGAGGACGAAGGGCACTTCCGGGATGAGGACGATGTCCGCGGCGTTGCGGGCCAGCGAGGCGTAGCAGGCGATGAACCCGGAATGCCGGCCCATCAGCTTCACGATGCCGATCCCGTCAGGACTGGCCGCAGCCTCGACGGAGACCGAGGAGATGAAGTTGGCCGCCTGCGCGAACGCGCTCTGGAACCCGAAGGACTGGTCGGTGTAGGGCAGGTCGTTGTCGATCGTCTTGGGGACCCCGATGACCGCGATGTCCAGACCGCGCGCCCGGATCGCCGCGGCCAGGCGCGTCGCGGCGCGCATGCCCCCGTCACCACCGATGACGAAGAGAACGTTGATGCCTCGCAGGACGAGGCTGTCGACCATTTCGTCGGCGTCCTGCGCACCGCGTGAACTGCCCAGGATGGTGCCGCCTGCGTTGTGGATGTCGCGGACTCGGTCGGGCGTGAGCTCGATGGTGTCGTTGCAGCGTTCGGCGGTCATTCCGCGGAATCCGTTGCGAAAGCCCAGGATGCGCTTGACCTCGTAGTGCACGGTGAGTTCTTGGACCAGGCCGCGGATCACGTCGTTGAGGCCCGGGCACAGCCCACCGGCGGTGACGATGCCCGCCGTGACGCGAGCCGGGTCGAAGTAGATCTTGCGGCGCGGCCCGGCGGCTTCGAAGCTCGGAAGCCGGGCCGGCGGGAGGTTGTGCTCGGCGAGCATGGACACGGTGTCTTCGAGAAGAACCCGGTCGCCTTCCGCGACGTAGTGCGGAGAGGTCTGCTTGGCGGCGAGTATCTCGGAGAACGGTGAGTCGTAGTGACACTCACCGAGGTGGCGAACGCGCAGGTCGTCCAGGTGCAATGTCACCGGATCTCCTCAAACGTGATGGCCGTGATGGCCGGCGGGATGAGTGCTGTGGACGGTCAAGACCGCCCACGAGGCCGCCGTCCGCAGGACGCGGCCGGCCCACTGCGGGACGTGGGATCAGCTGGGAACGCTGACCGTCCCCGGAATGGACCCGAAGGTGGTGTGCGCTACGCGGCGCACCTGACGCCTGGAGATCAGGAGGGACTCCGCGAGGACCGCGCCGTCGGATTCCCGAGGCCGGCTCAGCAGTGATCCATTGGTGACGCCGGTCGCGGCGAAGAAGGCGTCGCCGCTGACGAGTTCGTCGCAGGTGTAGATGCGGTCGAGGTCCATGCCGGCCGCGCGGATCGCGTCGGCCTCCTCCGCGCGTTGGGGAGCGAGGCGACCGAGCATGTCACCTCCTAGCCCGCGGACCGCTGCGGCGGTCATCACGCCTTCGGGCGTGCCACCGACCCCGAGGAGGAGGTCGGCGTCGCCGGTCGGCAGGAGCACCTCGAGGCTTCCCCCGACGTCGCCTTCGGCGGGGGTGTGCACCGCGGCGCCGGCACGGAGCACCCGCGCGATCAGGTCCTGATGCCGCGGCTTGTCCATGATGACCACGCGCAGCTCCCCCACCTTCTTCCCGAGGGCGCTCGCGACGTTGGCCAGTGTGCGCTCGGGGGAGTCGGCGAGGTCGGCGACGCCCTTCGCACGGGGCGGGACCACGATCTTGTCCATGTAGAACCCCGGACCGGGAGACCACAAGGTCCCGGACTCGGCGAAGGCGATGGTGGCCATCGCACCCGGGAGGTTCTTCGCGCAGAACGAGGTTCCCTCTAGCGGGTCCACTGCGATGTCGAAGTCCGGGCCGAGACCGTTGCCCACGGATTCACCGTTGTACAACATCGGGGCCTCGTCCTTCTCCCCTTCCCCGATGACGACCGTTCCCCGCCCCGGGGCGTCGGCCAACACCGCGCGCATGGCCTCGGTGGCCACGCCGTCGGCGGCCTTCTTGTCCTGCCTGCCGACCCAGGCCTGGCTGGCCAACGCGGCCTTGTGCGTGGCCGCCAGCGCGACCGATTCCAGCGTGTGGATATCGGTGCGAGTTCGCGGTGCGAGCTCAGTTCGGCGCTGCATCTCGGGCTCCTCGAATTGTCTGTTGCCTCAATTGCGGCAGAGGGATCACGGAGTTGACGAGCCCTGCGATCAGCACAGGATGGCCCGCACACGCCCACGCGCGATGTCGAATCGGATCGATGAATTCCTCGCGGTTCCCCGCGCGCTGCTCACTCAAGATTCGCGTGGAGGCGCCACAAGTCGCGGGCCTGAATTCCGCTGGTTCGCCACAACGCGTGGAACAGGGCGTCGGTGAGCAGCAGAACGGACTGCTCGAACAGGCTCCCCGCGTACTGATCGGAGGATTTCCCGTCGAAATCCTGCTTGTCCGCGGCTGGGATCACCAGCACCTCGGTCGCGGCCTTGGCCAACGCGGAGTCGGCGGCGGTGGTCAGCGCCACCACGTTCGCACCTTGCTTGCGCGCGGTCTCGGCGGCCCGCACCACGCGCGACGTGGAGCCGGACCCCGATGCCGCCACCAAGACGTCGCCCGAACCGATCGCAGGTGCTGTCGTCGCGCCCACGACGTGCGCGGACAGCCCGAGGTGCATGAAGCGCATCGCCGCCATCTGCAGGGCGAGTCCGCTCCGCCCGGTGCCCACGGTGAACACCGCCGGCGCCTTGAGCAACATCGCTCCGGCCCGTGCCCACGCCGCCGGTTGGATGCCCTTGCAGACCCGGTCCACCTCGGTGCTGATGGCCAACGTCGCGTAGTTGAAAAGGGGAGGATTCAGCTTCTCGCCCACGTTCTGATCAGCAGTGCCCGTGTCCGTCATTTGCGACACTCTCCACTCGTCGGTCGGATCTTCTCATCAGTTCAGCGCGCGACCGCTGAGTCGCGGCCGCACAGGGCAGAGGTCAATTGCTGGACGTTCGCCGAGGAGATCGGCTGCGCGAGCCGATCGTTCCTCGGATCCGCGGCTTTTCGCCGCAGCACGAATGAATTCTGGTTCAAGAGACTGCACGGATCTGTACGTCTACGTCAACGTCGCCGTCACGAACAGGTACCCGGGTCGTACGAACGGTTTTGAAACCTGCTCAAACGGAACTGAGGGAATATCCCTCCGCGAAAACGATTCCCTACCGCCGATCCACCACCGGAGCGCACGCCACCGGCGGCGCTTCCCCGGGCGTGGAAAGCGGCGGCCCCGGGCCGGCTTGAGGGGATGCCCGGCCCGGAGTCGCCGCCGTCTTGTGCCGCACCTCAGCCACGGGCCCGGGTGCGGATGGGATGCTGCGCCTGCGGCCCTACCGCTGGTCGCGCGGGTGCGGCCTCGGGATGAGCTCGCCGACCGGGGCGACCTCGTTCTCGTTGACCGCGCGGATGGCCTCGTCGACGAGCCCGCGATCCGGCGAGAGGTGGCAGATCGGGTCGGTGCGCGAAGCGTCACCGGTCATCTGGAAGGCCTGGCAACGGCACCCGCCGAAGTCCTCGTCCCGGCGCACGCAGCTGCGGCACAACTCCGGCATCCAATCGACACCGCGGAAAGCGTTGAACAGCGGCGATTCCCGCCAGATCCAGGCCAGCGAGTGCTCGCGCACGCTCGCGCGCGGCAGCGGCAGCGACTGCGCGGTCGGGCACGGCAACGCGTCCCCGTTGGGCGCGACCGTGAGCTGCCGCTGCGCCCACCCGCCCATGCACGCCTTGGGGTACTTGCTGTAGTAGTCCGGCAGCACGTGGATGATCTCCATGCGCTGCAGGCGTTCCCGCTGTTCGCGCACGATCCGCTCGGATCGTTCCAGCTGCGCGCGGCTGGGCAGCAGGGCGTCCCGATTGCGCCAGGCCCAGCCGTAGTACTGGGTGTTGGCCAGCTCGACCCGGTCCGCGTCGAGCTGCTCCGCCAGTTCGAGGATCTCGCCGATCCGATCGATGTTCTGGCGGTGCAGCACCACGTTCAACGTCAGCGGCCAGCCCAGTTCCTTGACCATCCGCGCCGCCTCGGCCTTGCGCGCGAACGACGCCGTGCCTGCGATGCGGTCGGAACTGGCCGGTTCGTCGGCCTGCACGCTGATCTGCACGTGGTCCAACCCGGCCGCGCGGAGGTCTTCGGCGCGACGGCGCGACAGACCGAGAGCGCTGGTGATCAGGTTCGTGTACATCCCGAGATCGCTGCCGAAGCGCACGATCTCGACGATGTCGCGCCGCTGCAGCGGTTCCCCGCCGGACAGGTGCAGCTGCAGCACGCCCAACGCGCGCGCCTCGCCGATCACCCGCTTCCAGTCCTCCGTGGACAGCTCGCCGCGGTAGTCGGCGAGGTTGAGCGGGTTCGAGCAGTACGCGCAATGCAGCGGGCACGCGTAGGTCAGCTCCGCCAGCAGGCCGAACGGGCTGGGCATCGTGCTCGCGGAATCAGTGCCGGTCATCATCGATCTCCACGCATCGCTTGGCGGCGAGGCGACCGAGGAATTCCCGCACCTCACCGGGATTGGCCCCGGCGAAACGATCCTGCAGCTCAGAGACGATTCCGCTGACGTCCCGCCGTCCGTCGCAGAGCTGCAGGATCGCCGCGCCGGTCGGATTCAGCACCCGCACGGACTCGGGACCCAGCAGCACGAGCTGCCCGCGCACCTCGTCGAAGGTCAGCCGCAGAGCGGCCGCCAAGCGCGGGCGCGCCGAGTCCGGCAACCGGGCCGGTTCAGCCGGGGTGGGCTTGGTCGATGTCATCGAGCATGCTCCAGAAGACGTCGCACGTGAAGGACAGGGCAGCGACCGCGCTCTCGCGCTGATCGGCCGAGCGACGCCGCTCGGTCACCAGTTGCAGCGCGTGCTCGGAGTCGCGCGGCCTGCTCCGGTTGCGGTCAGACCGTCGCTGTCGACCCGGGTGCAGTACCGCTCGAACGCGGCGAGGCGCTCACTCATCAGGTCCGGCGCGGTTGGTGTTGTTCAGATGCACCTAGATCTTTCGCTCCGCGGGCAGGTCGGCGAGCCGTTCCGAGCGTCCGCCGGGGCCGCGATCTCCTGCGCTCCGGTCAGGAACGCAGCCTGCGGTCCCGACCACTGCAGGGGCGCCGTGGACACCGGATGCCCGGTGTCCACGGTCACGCTCGAACCCGCCCATCGGCGGGAGGGCTCACTCCTCGACCTGGGCGACGTACATCGTCACCTCAGCCGCGCACCCGATTTCCTCGAACCGGGGCGATTCCCACTGCGGGGTTCCGGACTCCATTGACCACACCTCCTTTCGAGACTCGACGGCAAGGTTCTGGCTGACCCCCAGGTGGTTCACCACGGCCAGCGCCCAGGCTGAACCAGCAACGCCCGGAGACGCTGCCGAAAGCCGCAGCACTCCCGCGAGGCCGATCTGTTGCTTCCCAACAATCGGGCCGTGCGAGAAGAGCTGTGCTGACACGTCTCTGCAGGAGTTCAGAAGTTCGAAGCGTCTCGTGCGCTCTTCAACGGATGCAGAATCGGCCGCTCAACCGGAATCGCAGTCCGGCCACCCGGACATTTCGCGGTTAGTGCCGGAAGCATCATACGTTGGCGTCCACCCGGATCGCAACATCATTCTTCGCATTCCATCAAATGGCCATTTGGGAGTTTCTCCCGACCGTTTGTGCCGCAATGGCATCCGTTCGTTCCGCACTGGTTGACTAGACGTACAGATCCGTGCAGTGTCACAGGCCGTTGCCCGCTCTGGCTCCGAGAAGAATGCGGAACCGAGGAAGGGTGGCTCCCGAAGGAATCAACGAACGGTACCCGTCGAGCGACGTTGTGATCTGCTAACCATTCCGTCGGAATCCGAGAGCACCAAGGCGACTCCGGCCGGTTTCGATGCTCGCCGCGTTGTGGATCTCGACGCAGGTCATCCGTGCCCCATTACCGGAATCCGCCGAGCACCACGAATTGAGGAGATTGCCGTGAAGCTGCAGGTAGCACTGGACGTCGCCACCCTCGAAGACGCGCTGACCCTGGCCCGCCAGACCGCCGAGCACGTGGACATCCTCGAACTGGGCACACCGCTGATCAAGTCCGAGGGGCTCGACGCGATCAAGGCGATCAAGGCCGCGCACCCGGACAAGCTGGTCTTCGCCGACATGAAGACCGCCGATGCCGGTGAGCTGGAG
>NZ_JBFAQJ010000076.1:0-10825 GCF_040677225.1 Saccharopolyspora sp. NPDC049357
CCATCCGCGCGCGGGTCTTGATCCACGACGGCTTCTTCTCGATCGGAGTCTGGCTGTTGCGGGCCTCCAACCGCAGCAGCTTGCGACCCTCAGGCGCCACAGTCACGCGCCCAGGCTACGCCCTCCACCCCCGGTGTTGGTCAAGGGAGTCAGGCTGAGCTGGGAAGATTTCCGCAGGTGGTGACGGCTGTCACCGCGGGCTCGGAAGCTGTGCGGAATGCTGCGAGCGCCGGTCCCGAACCGGGCACGCTGCACAGTTCGGCCGGCGCCGGGCTCGCTTCAGAGGCTCGGGATGAGCTTGCGGAGCGGACGCTGTCGCTCGTCCCGGTTCGTGATCGGGGTCGCGCGCAGGAGTTGGACGAAGGTGCGGCCGACGCGGGCGATCTCGCGCGGTGGCTCGTGCTCCTCCGCGAGGCCGGCGGCGATCGCCAGCAGCCGGTGCTCGCGCGCGGTGGCCTCCGACAGCGCGGGGCTGGCGGAGTGGAGGTCCAGCGCGGCGCGCAGGCCCGGGTTCGCGCTCGCGGTGCGGCGCCACGCCATGGTGACCGCCTTGACGCGGTCGTCGTGCGGTCCGTTCTCGGTGTCGATCAGCGCGACCTCGACGCGGCCGGTCAGCTGCTGCATCCACTTGTGGTGCAGCGCGGTGAGCAGCTCGTCGGTGTCGCGGAAGGGGCTGGGCACGGTGTCGAAGGCCGCTGTGAGGTCTCGACGAGCGCTGTCGAGTACCTCGGCCAACGCCTGTTGCCTCTGGTGGAAGTCGTTCCAGCTCATGGCGCTCTCCAGGGGTCGGGGATACCCGAGGTGCAGCGACATACCCTCGGTATGTCGCGGGATCACGGTAGCACGGCGTCGTACCGTCGGTATGCCATAGGCTTGTGAGCATGGCTACAGCACGTCCGCGGCGCGTCGAGTACTCCGAAGCCACCAGGCAGGCGCTGGTGGATTCGGCCGTGGACCTGTTCACCGAGCACGGCTACTCGCAGACCTCGCTCGAAGAGATCGCCAAGCGGGCGCGGGTCACCAAAGGCGCGCTGTACCACCACTTCGGCGGCAAGCAGGCGCTGTTCGAAGCCGCCTTCAGCGCGGTGGAGTCCGGTGTCGTGGCGCGGTTGTCGGAGGTCGTCTCGGATCCGGGCGACCCGTGGGAGGCAACCCGGTCCGGGCTGCGGGCGTTCCTGGAGGTCTGCTTGGAACCCTCCTACCAGCGCATCGTCGTGCAGGACGGGCCCGCGGTGATGGGCTGGGGCCGCTGGCGCGACGCGGAGGAGGCCTACACCTTCGGCGTGCTGCGCACCGTCGTGTCCAACCTGATCGCCTCCGGCGAGATCGGTGACGAGCTGCCGGTCGACGCGCTGGCGCGAATCATGTTCGGCGCGCTGTCGGCCGGTGCGATCGCGATCGCCGCGTCCTCCTCGCCGATGCAGGAGCGCGCCGACATCGCGGTGTGCATCGAGCGGGTGCTCAACGGTCTGCGCGTGGGCTGACCGCCACGGCGCCTGGTGGTTCGGGCAACTAGCCTCGGAGATCGTGACAGAGAAATTCCAGTTGCGGATCTTCACCGAACCCCAGGAGGGCGCCAGTTACGACGATCTGCTGCGCGTCGCCAAGCACGCCGAGGACACCGGCTACGACGCGTTCTTCCGCTCCGACCACTACTTGAAGATGGGGCCGGTCACCGGCGAGCCCGGCCCGACCGACGCCTGGGTGACCCTGGGCGGTCTCGCGCGCGAGACCAGCAGGTTGCGGCTGGGCACCCTCATGACGGCCGGGACCTTCCGGCTGCCCGGCCCGCTGGCGATCTCGGTCGCGCAGGTCGACCAGATGTCCGGCGGGCGCGTCGAGTTCGGTCTGGGCAGCGGCTGGTACGAGGAGGAGCACACCGCCTACGGCATCCCGTTCCCGTCTCTGAAGGAGCGGTTCGACCGCTACGCCGAACAGCTGGAGATCATCACCGGCCTGTGGGAGACGCCGGACGGTGAGACGTACTCCTTCGACGGCGAGCACTACCAGCTCACCGACTCCCCGGCACTGCCCAAGCCCGCTCAGCGACCGCGTCCGCCGGTGCTGATCGGCGGTGCGGGCAAGAAGCGCACCCCGGCGCTGGCGGCCCGGTTCGCCGACGAGTTCAACCTGCCGTTCGTCGACGTCGAGACCGCCGCCGCGCAGTTCGAGCGCGTCGACGCCGCCTGCCAGGCGATCGGCCGGGACAGCGGTGAGATCGTGCGGTCCGCGGCGATGGTGCTGTGCGTCGGCAAGAACGAGGGCGAACTCGCCCGCCGCGCCGAGTCCATCGGCCGCGAGGTCGCCGAGCTGCGCGACAACGGCCTGGCGGGCACGCCGGACGAGGTCGTCGACACGATCGGCTCCTGGCGCGAGCGCACCGGCATCACCCGTCTCTACCTGCAGGTCCTCGACCTCGCCGACCTCGATCACCTCGACGTCGTCGCCGACCAGGTCACCCCGCAGCTGTGACTCCGCCGCGGGTGGCCGGTCGACCCGGTCACCCGCGGCCGTCCTAACCGGACGATCGGGGTCGCCCGGTTCTCCGGCCTCTGTTGGCCTTTTCAGTGGAACGTGGGAGGTCGTGTTGTCGCAGGTGGGAACGGGCTCGTTACAGCGGGAGCTCGGCGCCGCGTTGCCCGGGAAGGTGCGGACGGACCGGACCGCCTGCGCGGCCTACGCCTCCGATGCGTCGATCTACCGGCGGGTGCCGCTGGCGATCGTCGAGCCGGAGGACGACGCCGACGTCGCCCTGGTGGTGCGGGCGGCGGCGGAGGCCGGGGTCGCGGTGACGGCGCGGGGCGGCGGGACCTCGGTGGCGGGCAACGCCATCGGAACCGGTGTGGTGCTGGACTTCTCGCGGCGGATGGACCGGATCCTGGAGATCGATGCGCGGGCGCGCACCGCGCGGGTGCAACCGGGCGTCGTGCTCGACGACCTGCGCGCGGCCGCGGCGGTGCACGGGCTGACCTTCGCGCCCGACCCGTCCACCCACTCCCGCTGCACGATCGGCGGGATGATCGGCAACAACGCCTGCGGCGCGCACTCCGTCGTCTGGGGCACCACGGCCGACAACGTCGTCGAGCTGCGGCTGATCCGCGCCGACGGCAGCGCGCTCACCGCCACCTCGACCGGCAGCGACGACCCGGAGCTGGATGCGAGACTGCGCGAGCTGGTGGGCGAGGACCTCGCGCTGCTGCGCACCGAGCTCGGCCGGTTCAACCGGCAGGTCTCCGGCTACGGCCTTCAGCACCTGCTCCCGGAGCGGGGGTTCGACCTGGCCAAGGCCCTGGTCGGCAGCGAGAGCACCTGCGGGATCGTCACCGAGGCGACCGTGCGGCTGGTGCCGACGCCGACCGCTCGGGCGCTCGCGGTGATCGGCTTCCCGGACGTCTACCTGGCCGCCGAAGTCGCGCCGGAGCTCGCTGCGGCCGGAGCGATGACGGTCGAGGGGATGGGCGCGGACCTGCTCGCGGCGCTGCGTTCCCGGCCGGGCCGCGAGAGCGCGGGCCAGGCGCTGCCGGACGGTCATGCCTGGCTCTACTGCGAAGCCGGGGGAGACACGCCCGGCGAAGCCGAGCGGCGGGCCGGTGAGCTCGCGCGGTTGGCGACGTCGCGGATCCCCGGGGCGAACTCGGTGGTCGTGACCGATCCGGTCCGGAGCCGGGAGCTGTGGCGGATCCGGGAGTCCGGGGCGGGCATCGTCACGCGCCTGTCCGACGGCGGTGAGGCATGGCCGGGTTGGGAGGACTCCGCCGTCCCGCCCGAGAACCTGGCCTCCTACCTGCGAGATCTGTACGCGCTGCTGGATTCCCACGGCCTGCGCGGTGTTCCGTTCGGGCACTTCGGCGAAGGCTGCCTGCACCTGCGGGTCGACTTCCAGCTGGGCACCGAGGAGGGTCTGGCCGCCTACCGGTCGTTCATCACCGAAGCCGCTCGACTGGTCGTCTCGCACGGCGGTTCGGTGTCCGGGGAACACGGCGACGGGCGTGCGCGCTCGGAACTGCTGCGGCACATGTACTCCCGCCGAGCCCGGGACCGCTTCGCGGAGTTCAAGCGGATCTTCGACCCCGGCGGGGTCCTCAACCCCGAGGTCCTGGTGGATCCGGCGCCCCTCGACGCCGGTGTGCGGCCCGGACCGGGGCATCGCGCGCTGGAAGTCACTCCGGTCCACGCGTTCAGCCGCGATCGGGGTTCGTTCGCCGCCGCCGTCGACCGCTGCGTCGGGGTCGGCACCTGCCGCAACCTCGACACCGGGAGCATGTGCCCGTCGTTCAAGGTGACCCGCGACGAGGTGCACTCGACCCGGGGGAGGGCCAGGGTGCTGGCCGAGATGCTGCGCGGTGAGTCCGTTGTGGACGGATGGCGGTCCGCCGAAGCGCTGGAGGCGCTGGACCTGTGCCTGTCCTGCAAGGCGTGCGCGAGCGACTGCCCGGTCAACGTCGACATGGCCACCTACAAGGCCGAGTTCCTGCACCACCACTACCGGGGCCGGCCGCGGCCGAGGGCGCACTACTCGATGGGCTGGCTGCCGGTGTGGACCCGGCTGATGTCGGCGGTGCCCGGCACGGCGTCCGCGGTGAACCGGCTGCTGGCCGCGCGGCCGGTGTCGCAGCTGGTCGCACGGCTGGGCGGGATCGAGCGGCGGCGGGAGATGATCCGCTTCGCACCCCGATCGCTGGTCCGGCGACTCCGGCGGCGCGAACCTCGCGGCGGCGAGACCGTGGTGCTGTGGCCGGACACCTTCACCAACCACCTCAGCCCCGAGGTCGGCGAAGCGGCGGTGGAGGTGCTGGAGGCGCTGGGTTACCGGGTCGTGCTGCCGGAGGGATTCGTGTGCTGCGGCCTGACCTGGCACTCCACCGGGCAGCTGGGCACGGCTCGGAAGGTCCTGGCCCGCTCGCTGAAGTCCCTCGCGCCCCACTTGGCGGCTGGGCGTGCGGTGATCGGGCTCGAACCGTCCTGCACCGTGATGCTGCGCGACGAGGCCACCGAGCTGCTGCCCGGAGACCCCCGGGCGAAGCGCCTGGCCGCTCAGACCAGGACGTTCGGCGAGTTCGTCGCCGCGCACGACGGTCCGCTGCCGTTCGGGCGGCTCGACGTCGAGGCGATCGCCCAGGTCCACTGCCACCAGGAGGCGAAGGGGAGCTGGGAACCGGATCGGGAGCTGCTCGAACGCCTCGGTGTCGAACCCGACGTCATCTCCGCCGGATGCTGCGGCCTCGCGGGCAACTTCGGTTTCGAACCCGGGCACTGGGAGGTCTCCCAGGCTTGCGCGGAGCGCGAGCTCTTCCCCAAGGTCCGCGAGGCCGGTGCGGACGTGCTCGTGCTGGCCGACGGCTTCTCCTGCCGCACCCAGATCGACCAGGGGACTTCTCGCCGGGCGACCCATCTCGCCGAGGTGCTGCGCGCGGCTCTCCGGAGCGGCTGACCGCGGTTCGACGGGATCAGCGGAGCTGGTCGGCGACGTCGGAGGCCGCCGCGAGCAGGACGAGCGCCGGGATCGCGGCCTTCGGCCGGAGCCGGTAGGAGCCGCGCTTGTCCTGCTCCACGAGGTTCGTCGCGGTGAGGGACTTGAGGTGGTGGTAGAGCCGACCGGTCGAACCCAGCTCGGCGGCCTCCTGGAGGGCGGTGGCGGGCTGCGGGCCCTGGGTGGCCAGCAACCGGACGATCGCCGCGCGGGCCGGGTGGCCGAGGGCCGCGAGGACGTCGGTGCGCGGCCCGTCGGGCAGTTCGAGCACCCGAGCGGGATCGACCTGGACGCTCCAGTCCAGCTCGGCGGGCTCGGCCAGGTGGCCCTCGTAGCGCAGGTGGCCGCCGCTGGGCTCGGCGGCGGCCGGTTCCGAACCGGTGGAGCGCTCGGACTCCAGGGCGGCCACGCGGGCTTCGAGGGCTTCGACGCGCTGTTGCAAGTCCACGCGACGAGCTTGCCTCAGCCGCCCAGCGCCGCCATCAGCCGGTCCCGCCAACGCGGGTCCTCGATGGCCAGCAGCAGCGGCAGTCCCGGGTCTCCGGCGCTCAGCTGCTCGGCGCTGATGTCGCCGTGCGACAGCAGCGCACCCCAGCCCAGCGACCCGTCCGTCCGGCGCACCGAGATTCCGCTGGTCAGCACACCGGGAAGGCTGCCGCCCTTGAGCCCGACACCGGCCACGCCCGGTGGTGGCGAGCCCGCCAGCGGGCGTTCCAGGTGCTCGCGCGCCAGACCGCCTCCGGAGCTGAGCGCGCTGTGCACCGCGGCCAGCCTCGCCGCGGAACCCGCCGCCGTGGTCGAGGCCCACGAGACCTGCTCCGGGTATCGGGGAAGGCCGGACCGCATGCGTCGCAGCACTTCCTGACGCAGCGCCGGATCGTCGCGGTGCCGCCGCTCCAGCGCGAAACCCCAGGCCCGGCGTGCGGCGACCGGAAGCCCGGCGGGTGGTGCGGTTTCCGGCAGCGCGAGGAACAGGTACTCCGCGCACAGCGATCGCACGTCCGCGTCCGGCCAGCCGCGCACCGCGGCGGCTCGGATGACCGCGTCCGCGCCCAGGCGGTCGCGCAGCAGGTCCGGTGCGGCGCTGTCGCTGAACAGGATCATCACCGCGACCACGTCGTCCAGCGCCACCCGGTGCTCGGGATCGGCCGCGTGGAGCCCGGTTTCGCCGGTGGGAACGCCGAGGTGGCGCAGGCTCGCCGCGTGCGCGCCTCCGTCGGTGGGCACGTAGTAGCGCTCCCAGTCACCGACCCGCACGAGCTCGCGAGGGTCCAGCCGGCCGGTCTCGACGGCGTCGGCGTAGGCGGCCAGGTGCAGGACCTTGACGGCAGAGGCCAGCGGCTGCGCGGAATCAGCGCGGTGGGTCAGGTGGTTCCCGCGGCCGTCGTCGAGCACGAGGCCCAGGCCGTTCCGGTGGGCGGCGATCCAGCTCAACCAGCCATCGGGCGTCGCCAGGTCGGGCGGGGCCGCGAGGGCGGGGCGGGTCAGCAGCAGGGGAGCCGTGGCTCCGGCCGCGACGAGCAGGCTCCGACGGGACAGCGACATGCCACTCCTCTGGTAGTCCGTATTTCCGGAATACTAGAGGAGTGGAGTCGTTCTTGTCAGCGGAGGCTGGGGTCCAGCGCCAGCGTGACGCCCGCAGCAGCGGGCTGGTGACGGGGGATGTTGCGCTCGGCGAGTTCCAACCGGCCGTCCAGCGCGTCCTGCACCGCCTGCTCGACCAGCGGATACGCCTCGTCGACCGGGACGTCGCGGCCGAGCTCGTCCGACAGCGACGTCGTCCCCGCATCGGCGATGCCGCAGGGCACGATGCGGTCGAACTCGCGCAGGTCGGCGTTGCAGTTGAGCTCCAGGCCGTGCATCGTCACACCGCGCTGCACGCGGATGCCGATGGCGGCGATCTTGCGCTCCGGGCGCCCGTCGACCGCGGGCAGCCACACGCCGCTGCGGCCCTCCACCCGACCGGCGTCGAGGCCGAACTGGTCGCACACGTGGATCAGCGCCTGCTCCAGGCGGCGCACGTAGTCCACGACGTCGATCGGGTCGGACAGCAGCACGATCGGATAGCCGACGATCTGGCCCGGGCCGTGCCAGGTGATCTTGCCGCCGCGGTCCACGTCGATGACCGGCGTGCCGTCCGAGGGGCGGTCCTCCGGTTGCGTCCGCTTGCCCGCGGTGTAGACCGACGGATGTTCCAGCAGCAGCAGGGTGTCGGGGTTCTGGCCCTCGACCCGGCCGCCGGCCAGCTCGCGCTGCAGATCCCAGGCGTCCAGGTAATCGATGGTTCCCAGGTGCCGCACGGCCATCGGCTCGGACGACTCGCGGCACGAAGAATTGGCACGATTCACGGCGCCAGGCTACGCCCTCTGAACAGGTCGGCAGCCGAAGGTCGGTTACCTCCCGGTAGCCGCGGCCAGCGCCGCTCCGAGCGTCGGGTGCTGGAAGGTGAAACCGTGGGCCTCCAGCACTGTCGGCATCGCCCGCTGTCCGGTCAGCGCGGTGTCGGCGAGCTCGCCCATGGCGATCCGCAGCGCGAAACCGGGCACGATCCACGGAGCCGGACGGCCCAGCGCCTCGCCGAGCGAGCGGGTGAACTGGGCGTTGGTCACCGGTGCCGGGCCGGTGAGGTTCACCGGCCCCGAGACGTCCGGGTTCTCCAGCACGAACCGGATCGCGGCGATCTCGTCGTCCAGCGAGATCCAGGGCATGTACTGGGTTCCCGAACCGAGCCTGCCACCGAGCATCAGCGAGAACAACGGCCGGAGCTGCCCGAGCAGACCGCCGGAGGGCGAGATCACCAGTCCGCTGCGCAGCAGCACCACCCGGGCACCGGCATCGGCGGCGGGCGCCGTCGCCGCCTCCCACCTGCGGCACAGCGAGGCCAGGAAGTCCGTGCCCGGCGGGGAGGTCTCGGTGACCGGGTGCGAACCGGTGTCGCCGTAGAAACCGACCGCCGAAGCGTTGGCCAGGACCGGGACGCCGGCCGCGGCGACCGCCTCCGCGAGCACCTCGGTGGAGCGCACCCTGGCCTGCAGCAGGTGGCGCTTGCGCTCCGGGCTCCAGCGCTTGTCGCCGATGCCCGGACCGCTCAGGTTCACCACCGCGTCCGCGCCCTCCAGCGCCTCGGCGTCCAGCTTCCCGGAGTCGGGGTCCCAACTCCGCTCGTCCGGAGCGGCGGGCGTTCGGCGGACCAGCCGCACCACCTCGTGCTCAGCTTGGCGGAGCCCGGCCACCAATGACGTACCGATCAGCCCTGACGATCCGGCGACGACGACGCGCATGCCCGGCATCGTCTCGCACCGGTGGTCCCCGCGCGAACCCTTCCGGTGCGAAAGAAGCGACCGCCCACCGGAACCGGTGAGCGGTCGCTTCTGATCGTTTCAGGTGTGGGGCTCAGTCTGCACCGTTGAGCGAGGTGAGCACCAACCCTCGTCAGAGGCCGAGGTCGGCCTCGAAAGCTCCCTCTTCGAGACGCTGCTTGAGCGTGGTGAGGAACCGGGCGGCGTCGGCGCCGTCGACCAGGCGGTGGTCGTAGGACAGCGCCAGGTAGACCATCGAGCGGATGGCGATCGTGTCGCCGCCGTTCTCGTCGGCCACCACGACCGGGCGCTTGACGACGGTGCCGGTGCCCAGCATGCCCACCTGCGGCGGGTTGAGGATCGGCGTGTCGAACAGCGCGCCCCGGCTACCGGTGTTGGTGATGGTGAAGGTGCCACCGGAGAGCTCGTCGGGCTTGATCTTGTTGTTGCGGGTCCGCGCCGCCAGGTCGGCGATCTTGCGGGCCAGTCCGCCGAGGTTGAGGTCCCCGGCGTCGTGGATCACCGGCGAGACCAGGCCGCGCTCGGTGTCCACGGCGATCGCGAGGTGCTCGGCGCCGTGGTAGGTCACCGAGGAGTTCTCCTCGTCGATCGAGGCGTTGAGCTTCGGGTGCAGCTTCAGCGCCTCGGCCGCGGCCTTGGCGAAGAACGGCAGGAACGAGAGCTTGACGCCCTCGGACGCCTCGAAGCCGCCCTTGGCGCGGTCGCGCAGCCGGGCGATCCGGGTGACGTCGACCTCGATCACCGTGGTCAGCTGAGCCGCGGTCTGCAGCGACTCGACCATGCGGCGGGCCAGCAGCTGCCGCAGGCGCGACATCTTCTGCGTGGTGCCGCGCAGCGCCTTGGCCTCGTCCGACGGCTCGACCGCGGTGACCGGGGCGGAGCTCGTCGCCGCGGCGGCCGGAGCAGCCGGTGCGGCCGGGGCGGTCTGGGCCGGGGCCTGCTTGGCGTCGATCGCGGCCTGGACGTCCTGCTTGCGGATGCGACCGCCGACGCCGCTGCCCTTGATCGAGGTCAGGTCGATGCCGTGCTCGTTGGCCAGCTTGCGCACCAGCGGAGTCACGTACGGAGCGCCACCGTTGTTCGCCGGCGCCTCTTCCTCCTGAGCCGGAGCGGCCGGGGCCGCAGCGGGAGCCGCCGGGGCCGCGGGCGCCGGGGCCGCGGGCGCCGGGGCGGCCGGTGCCGGAGCAGCGGCGGCCGGAGCGGCGGGAGCGGCCGGGGGTTCCGGCGCGGGCTCGGGAGCCGAGTCGGCGGGCGCGGCGGCACCGGCGGCGCCGATCACGGCCAGCTTCGCGCCGACCTCGACGGTGTCGTCCTCGCCGGCGCTGATCTCCAGCAGCGTGCCGGCGACCGGCGACGGGATCTCGGTGTCGACCTTGTCGGTGGAGACCTCCAGCAGCGGCTCGTCGACCTCGACCGACTCGCCGATCTGCTTGAGCCACCGGGTGATCGTGCCTTCGGAGACGCTCTCGCCCAGCGCGGGCATGGTGACGTCGGTGCCCTGCCCACCACCGGCCGGGGCGGCCGGCGCGGCCGGGGCCGGAGCGGACTCGGCCGCCGGAGCGGCGGGAGCCTCGGCGGCGGGAGCGGGCTCAGGCTCGGGCTCCGGCTCGGCGGCCGGAGCCGCGGCCGGGGCGGCGGACGCCTCGCCGCCGTCGCCGATGACGGCGAGCTCGCCGCCGATCTCAACGGTGTCGTCCTCCTGGGCGACGATGCGCTGCAGCACACCGGCGGCCGGGGACGGGATTTCGGTGTCGACCTTGTCGGTGGAGACCTCCAGCAGGGGTTCGTCGACCTCGACGGTCTCGCCCTCCTGCTTGAGCCACCGGGTGATCGTGCCCTCGGCGACGCTCTCGCCGAGCGCCGGCATCTGAACGGAGAAGGCCATCGGTTGCTGACTCCTCGTGGGTGTGGCGGGGTGCGGCTGTCTTTTCGCTGCTGCTGCGTGCGGGTGTCAGCCGTGCACGTGCAGCGGCTTGCCGGCCAGGGCGAGGTGGGCCTCGCCCAGGGCTTCGGTCTGGGTGGGGTGGGCGTGGAC
>NZ_JBFAQJ010000077.1:0-8980 GCF_040677225.1 Saccharopolyspora sp. NPDC049357
CCGAGCCCGCGGCACCACCCGGTGGACCGCTGGGTCAAGCCCGAGGAGTTCGTCGAGCACACCCAGGCCGCCGAGGAGATCGGCTTCCCCGGCGTCATGGCCGGCCCCCTGGTCCGCTCCAGCTACCGAGCAGGCCGCCTGTTCGCCAAGGCCACCGTCCACCGAGGCATGCCGCTGCCGGACAACATGGCCCACCTCGCCGAAGCAGGCACAGCAGCCCAAGAAGCCAGCAGCCTCCTCAACCGCTGACAAAGCTGACTTCGTGGTCGTTTGCGGGGCGGTGCGGGTAGGGGAACCTGAGCGGCGCTGTGGACTCCGCGCGCCTCGACTGATGTATGTCCAATACACGGCGTCGAGGCGTGCTCGCCACAGCACCGCTCACAACCCCCGGCGGTGCGAGTTGCTCAGGGGGTAAAGAGAAAGCGGCTTCGCCGCTCGCCTGACGTGTCGCCGATGCTGGCTCAACCTGATCGGAACACATCTCGATCACGCCACCGAGGACGCGCCTACAACCTCAACGAAGAGAGCCGTATCCTGAGGGGCATGGCCAAGCAGGACAAGGCCGCTAAGAAAGAGGCGGCCAAACAGCGACGTCAGGCTTCGGTAGGCCGCGTCAAGCAGATCTTCGAGGCGTTCAAGATGCAGCGCCGGGAGGACAAGCTCCTCCTGCCGCTCATGCTCGGGGCGTTCCTCGGTGTGACCGTCGTGGTCTTCCTGCTGGGCATGATCTGGGGTCTGCACTGGGTGTTCCTGCCCGTGGGCCTCGCGTTCGGCCTGCTCGCAGCCGTGATCATCTTCGGCCGCCGGGTGCAGGCGACGGTGTTCCGCAAGGCGGAGGGGCAGCCCGGGGCTGCCGGTTGGGCGCTGGACAACCTGCGGGGACGCTGGGTCGTCTCCCAGGCGGTGGCCGGCACCCAGCAGCTCGACGCGGTGCACCGGATCATCGGCCGGCCGGGCATCGTGCTCGTCGGCGAAGGCTCGCCGGGCAGGGTCAAGAACCTGGTCTCGCAGGAGAAGAAGCGCGTCTCGCGCCTGGTCGGCGAGACCCCGATCTACGAGCTGATCGTGGGCAACGAGGAGGGCCAGGTCCCGTTGCCGAAGTTGCAGCAGCGGATCATGAAGCTGCCGCGCAACATCGGTCCTGCCCAGATCGACAACATCGAGAACCGCCTGTCGGCGCTGGCCAGCCGCGGCAGCGCGATGCCCAAGGGCCCGGTTCCGCAGGGCGCCAAGATGCGCAACGTGTCGCGCGCGATGCGCCGCGCCAAGTAACGCGAAGCGAACGAGAGCGGGCCCGGGGACGCGTCCCCGGGCCCGCTCTCCGCGTCGGGCGTCAGCGGCGCAGGACGATGGTGCCGCTGATCCGGTCGTGCCACGAGCGGCCGTCGAAGTTCCAGATCACGGCCGGGATGATCAGCACGGTGAGCAGACCGCGCAGCACGGCGCGCAGCGGGCCGACCATCTTGGGGGCGTCCACGCGCGCCACCCAGATCTTGGTCAGGGCCATGCCGGGCGTCGCGCCGAAGAACGACACCGGCACCACGGTGATGATCAGCCAGGTCAGCAGGCTCCAGTCGCCCGGGTAGGCCGGTGCGGTGAAGGCGGCGGTGATCAGCGCGGCGAGCACCAGGTCGACCACGAAGGCCAGCAGCCGCTTGCGCAGCGGCGCCGCCGAGCCGGGCCCGGATTCGGGCAGCCCGAGCTTCTCACCGCGGAACGCGGGCCGGTTCTCGGTGGCCTGTTCACGCGCCTGGTTCATTGCGCTCTTCGGGCCGTCCAGCCACGAGCCGAGGACGTTTCGCACGTCATCCAGGGTACGCACCTGCTCCCTCAGGCCGCTCGGAGCATCGGCTTCCACCGCGATGTGTAACTGCCGTCACCCGTTCAGGTGGTCGTTAACGCCCACGAAACATTCAGGAGACGCCGGGGCAACACCGGTGACATACCGTCATGGACGAGCCGGCGGCGACCAATCGACGTGGCACCGGTGAGCTGTACGACTGCGTGAAGGAGCCACCGAGCTTGTTCAAGAATCCAGACGAGGTCCTCCGCTTCATCGCCGATGAGGACGTGAAGTTCGTCGATGTCCGGTTCTGCGACCTGCCGGGCATCATGCAGCACTTCACTGTGCCCGCCAGTGCGTTCGACGAGGACGCGTTCACCAACGGTCTCGCCTTCGACGGCTCGTCGGTGCGCGGTTTCCAGTCGATCCACGAGTCCGACATGCTGCTGCTGCCGGACCCGTACACCGCGCGGCTGGACCCGTTCCGCGAAGCCAAGACGCTGATCCTGAACTTCTTCGTGCACGACCCGTTCACGCTGGAGCCCTACAGCCGCGACCCGCGCAACATCGCGCGCAAGGCCGAGCAGTACCTGGCCGAGTCGGGCGTTGCGGACACCGCGTTCTTCGGTGCCGAGGCCGAGTTCTACATCTTCGACTCGGTGAAGTTCGGTGAGGCCCCCAACAAGACCTTCGCCGAGGTCGACTCCATCGAGGGCTGGTGGAACACCGGCCGCGACGAGGAGGGCGGCAACCGGGGGTACAAGACCCGGATGAAGGGCGGCTACTTCCCCGTCTCGCCGTACGACCACTTCGCGGACCTGCGCGACAAGATGGTGTCCGAACTGCAGGACTCCGGCTTCACCATCGAGCGCGCGCACCACGAGGTCGGCACGGGCGGCCAGGCCGAGATCAACTACAAGTTCAACACGCTGCTGCACGCGGCGGACGACTTGCAGCTGTTCAAGTACGTCATCAAGAACACCGCCTGGGCCAACGGCAAGACCGTGACGTTCATGCCGAAGCCGCTGTTCGAGGACAACGGTTCGGGCATGCACACCCACCAGTCGCTGTGGAAGGACGGCAGCCCGCTGTTCTACGACGAGGCCGGCTACGCCGGTCTGTCGGACACCGCGCGCTACTACATCGGCGGCATCCTGCACCACGCCCCGAAGCTGCTGGCCTTCACCAACCCGTCGGTGAACTCCTACCACCGTCTGGTCCCGGGCTTCGAGGCCCCGGTGAACCTGGTGTACTCGCAGCGGAACCGCTCCGCCTGCATGCGCATCCCGATCACCGGCTCGAACCCGAAGGCCAAGCGCGTCGAGTTCCGCTGCCCCGACCCGTCCGGCAACCCGTACCTGGCGTTCGCCGCGATGATGATGGCCGGTCTGGACGGCATCAAGAACAAGATCGAGCCGGCCGAGCCGATCGACAAGGACCTCTACGAGCTCCCGCCGGAAGAGGCCAAGAACGTGCCGACCGTCCCGAGCTCGCTGGCCGAGGCGATCGACAACCTGGAAGCCGACCACGACTTCCTGCTCGAGGGTGGCGTCTTCACCCCGGACCTGATCGAGACCTGGATCCGGTTGAAGCGCGAAGAGGAGATCGACCCGATCCGCCTCCGCCCGCACCCGCACGAGTTCTCGCTGTACTTCGACGTGTGAGTCGATGACCAGCTGAAAGCGGCCCCGCCGGTCCACGACCGGCGGGGCCGCTTCATGTCCGGAGCCACCTCCGCGGCGATGCGAACCGCTATTACCACTCGATGATCAACATCAGCGATAGTCGTCGACGATGTTCAGATCCCCTGCCAGGGAGGCAGCGGGGCGCCCGTCGCGCCGGGGCGGAAGCGCAGGAGGGAGCCCGCGTACGGGTCCGCGTTGAAGGCCGGTTCGTCGTAGCCGAAGCAGGCCGAGGTCACGTAGAGCTCCTCCAGGCGGGAACCGCCGAAGGCCAGGCCGCTGACGCGCCTCGTCGGCGCCCACAAGATCGTCTCCAGGTCACCGGAAGGCGCGTAGCGATGTATCCGGCCCGTCCAGTGCATCGCCACCCACACGCAGCCCTCCGAATCGACGGCCAGCCCCTCCGGACTGCCGTCGGACTCCGCGCACACCACCCACTTGCGGCCGGCGTACGCGCGGGCGCGATGCGGGTCGTAGTCGTAGATCCAGATGGTGCGCACGTCCACCACGTACATCCGGGTGCCGTCCGGGCTCCACGCCACACCGCCCGGCCCGGTCAGCCCGTCGATCAGCAGCCTCGCCCGGTTGCTCTCCAGGACGTAGCAACCGCTGGCCCGCAGGTCCGCCGCGTGGGTCAGGGTGCAGGCCACGAACCGGCCCGCCGGATCGCAACCACCGGTGCTCATCCGATCCCCGTTGCGCACCTGCACCACCGGCTCCAGCCCGGAACGGCCGAGATGAACCCGGGAGAACCCGCCGTTGGCCGCGGCGATGAGCTGCCCCTGCCGCGTGGCCCCCAGCGCGGTGACCTTGCCCGGCAGCACTCGCACCTCGTCGACGCCGGTATCGCGGTAGTAGGCGTGCAATTCTCTGCGCAGCAGATCCACCCAATACACGCAATTCTGGGCGGACATCCACAGCGGAGCGCTTCCACATAAGGCCTGTCGGTCGACGAGCAGCTCGAAGTCCTCGGACATTTTCCAGTCCCCTTATCCCAGACCGCGGTGCATTGATCAGGTTAGGGATCCATTCACCCCCGAAGCGACCGCCGACCGGCGGGTTCCGGCGTTCGCCTGGTCTAACCCAGTTCGAGGGCGAAACGGACACGAGCGCCACCACGACCGTCGTAATTGCAGAGCACGGGGACGCCATCGATTTCGCCGTCACCGTCCAGGACGCGGAAGCCCATGCGTCGATGGAATTCGATCAGACCCGGTGTTCTCGGGTGAGGCGATCGCGTGGACCTCTGTTCGTCCGGCGAACGAAATGGCTTCGAAGAATTCGCCGCAAAGCCGGCGGGCGAGCCCGTTCCGGCGCTGCGCCGGATCGACGCCGACGAAGTGCAGGTAGCCGACCTGCGGCTGATCAGCGGAGAGGAATCCGATCAGGAACCCCAGCATCCGCTCGTCCTCCCAGGCGACGAAGCAGGTGCTCGCGAAGTGTTGCAGGAACGGCCTCGGCACCAGCGCCGAGACCGCCGGTCCGCCTGATCGTGGTCATGCCTCGTAGAAGATCCGCTCCACGATCGCTCTGGCGTGACGGGTGACCCGGAGGTAGTCGTCGACGACCTCACCGGTGTCGACCTCGGCCGAATAGCCCAGGGCAGCCGCCACCGCGACCCGTTCCTGCACGTGCTTGGGCAGTTGATCGCCCGGCTTCCCGCGAACCAGCATGACCGCGTTGCGGAAGCGGGTCGCCAGCATCCACGCGTCGATGAGCTCCTGCGCGTCGGACTCGGTGAGCAGTCCGGCCTCTGCCGCCGCGCGCAGGCCGTCCAGCGTCGAGGTCGTGCGCAGCTGCGGTGTCTCGTGGGCGTGCTGGAGCTGCAACAGCTGCACCGTCCACTCGACGTCGGCCAGCCCTCCCCGGCCGAGCTTGGTGTGCGTCGCCGGGTCCGCACCGCGCGGGAGGCGTTCGGCGTCCACGCGAGCCTTGATCCGCCGGATCTCGCGCGCCTTGGTCTCGTCGAGACCGCCCTCGGGGTAGCGGATCGGATCGATGGCGCGGCAGAACCGCTCCCCCAGGTCCGGGTCACCGGCCACCGCGCGGGCCCGCAGCAGCGCCTGGAACTCCCAGGCCTCGCCCCACCGCTGGTAGTAGGAGATGTAGGACTCCAGCGTGCGCACCAGAGGCCCCTGCTTGCCCTCCGGCCTCAGATCGATGTCGACCTCCAGCGGCGGGTCCTGGCTCGGTGCGCCCAACAACGTGCGCACCCGCTCCACCACGGTGCTCGCGAACTTCAACGCCGTCGCCTCATCGGCCTGACCGATCGCCTCGCACACGAACAGGACGTCGGCGTCCGAGCCGTAACCGAGCTCCGCGCCGCCGAGCCTGCCCATCCCTATCACCGCGATCCTCGCCGGGACCTCACCGTCCCACTTCGACGCTGTGTCCCGGACCGACACGTCCAGCGCCGACTCCAGCACCGCGACCCAGATGTTCGACAACCCCCGGCACACCGTGTCGAGCTCCACCAGCCCCAGCAGGTCCGCGCAGGCTATGCGCAGCAGCTCGTGCCTCCGCAGCGAACGCGCAGCAGCAGCCGCCCGCTGCGGATCCGCGTAGCGACCGACCGTGCTGCGCAAGGAGATCGCCGCCTCGTGCGAACCGCGCTCCGCCAGCGCCGGCGTGTCGGCCAGCAGCCGCAGCACCTCCGGAGCGCGGATCAACAGCTCCGGCACCAGCTTCGACGTGCCCAGCAGCTGAGCGAGCCGCTCGGCCACCACTCCCTCGTCCCGCAACAGCCTCAGGTACCAGGGGGTTTCGGCGAGCGCCTCGGAAACCTTGCGATAGGAGAGCAGACCACCATCGGGATCCGGCGTGTTGCCCAGCAGGTCCAGCAGCACCGGCAGCAGTGCGCCCTGGATGCTCGCCCGGCGCGACACACCCGAGGTCAACGCACCGATGTGCCGCAACGCCCCCTGCGGGGAGGTGTAGCCCAGCGCGGCGAGCCGTTCGGCGGCGGCCGAGGTCGTCAACCGCATCGCCTCGGTCGGCACCTTCGCCACCGCCTCCAGCAGCGGGCGGTAGAACAGCTTCTCGTGCAGTCGCCGCACCCGCTTGGCATGTCTGCGGAACTCGGCCACCAGCGCCTGCGCGGCCGTGTTGCGGCCGCTCGACCGGAACCCGACCGCTCGCCCCAGCACGGCCAGCGCATCCGCGTCGTCGAACTCCGGGAACAAGTGGGTGCGCCGCAGCTGGCGCAGCTGCAACCGGTGCTCCACGGTCCGCAGGAACCGGTAGGAGTCGATCAGATCAGCGGCGTCGGCCCTGCCCACGTAACCGCCGTCACCCAGGGCTCGCAGCGCCTCCAAAGTGGACGAAGACCGCAACGATTCATCGCTGCGGCCGTGCACCATCTGCAGCAGCTGCACCGCGAACTCCACGTCGCGCAGACCGCCGCGCCCCAGCTTCAACTCCCGCTCGGCCAGGTCCAGCGGAACGTGGTCCTCGACCCGCCTGCGCATCGAGCGCACATCGGGCACGAAGTCATCGCGCTCGGCGGCCGTCCACACCATCGGTCGCACCGCCTCGAGGTACCGCAGACCCAGCTCCGCGTCACCGGCGACCGGACGCGCCTTCAGCAGTGCCTGGAACTCCCAGGTCCTGGCCCAGCGCCGGTAGTAGCTGAGATGCCCGTCGAGGGTGCGGACCAACGCACCCGCCTTGCCCTCCGGGCGGAGGTTCGCGTCGATCTCGAAGAACGCCGGGCCCACGATGCGCATCATCAGGCTCGCCAAGCGGGTTCCGACCGCGACATCCGCTTCGCTGTCGGCGACGAACACGACGTCGACGTCGCTGACGTAGTTCAGCTCGCGGCCGCCGCACTTGCCCATCGCGATGACCGACAGCCGCGGGATCTCGTCGATGCCGGCCTCGGCGACCGCCACCGCGAGCGCAGCCTTGAGCGCAGAGACCGCCAGGTCCGAGAGCATGTCCGCGACCTCGTCGTAGGACAGCGGCGAGAGACCGGGCTCGGCGATGTTGCCCAGGTCGCGAGCCGCGACGTCCAGCAGCAGCGCCCGGTAGGTCGCGCGGAGCTCGCGGACCGCCTCCTGGCCTTGAAGCTTGGCGACGGGGCCGCCCTCGGTTCCCGGTTCCCCATCCCCTTCGGCACCCACAGCGGTCAGCAGCGCCGCGGTCCACTCGTCGACCGTTTCCGGCGGAGTCGCATCCGAGGCCAGCCGAGCCCAGTCACCCGGGTGAGCGGCGAGGTGATCGGCGAAGGCGGTGGACTGGCCCAGCACGCCGAACAACCGCCCCCGAAGCCCCACGTCCTGCGCCAAGGCCGTGGCGAGCGCGTCCCACTCGTCCGGAGACGCTTCCCGCATCCTCTCCAGCGAGTGCAACGCCAGATCCGGATCAGGAGTGCGCGACAACGCGGCCAGAATCGGTTCGGCCTCACCAGGACCGCGTTCCGACCACCACCCAGCACGCCTCAACTGGTCCGCGGCTCGTTCGGCGTCGCTGAACCCGTACCGGGCCGTCGACGGGACCGAACCAGACCTGGACGAGCTGCTGTTGGCCATATCCGAACCGTAGTCGGCAGCGGGCCCCTCTGTGGACCCGCCTGCACGAGGTCACGCGAGAGGGAGGAACCTGCTCGCCTTGCGCTCTTCCGGTGGCGTGCCGACGATGCGAACGAATCGCTCGGCGACCGGCTGCCAGGTCTCGGCCAGATCGGCGTGGAACTCAACGAGGTGTTCGGGATCGAGGTCGCCGGGGCGCGCGGTCTCCGCCATCTCCGGCGAGTTCCGAGCCCATTCCAGGACGACTTCCGGCGTGGTCTCGATGTGGAACTGCAGGCCGTAGGCGCACTCGCCGAGGCGGAACGCCTGGTTGTCGCATTTCGGAGAGGAAGCCAGCAGCTGCGCGGACGGCGGCAGGCTGAACTCGTCGTTGTGGAACTGCACGACGTCCGGCGTCAGCGGGAGCGGACCGAGCAGCGGATCCTCGGCGGCGACATCGCGCTTGGCCACCAGCAGGGTGCCGACCTCCGGTCCCTTCCGGATCGGCCGCACCTGACCACCGGTCGCCGCCGCCAGCAGCTGCGCTCCGAGGCAGATCGCGAGCACCGGCAGCCGCTTGGCCACAGCACCGCTGAGCATCAGGCGGACGTCCGACAACCACGGGTGGTCGATGTCGTCGTAGGCGCCCATCTCACCGCCGAGAACGACGAGCGCGTCGTAGTCGTCGAGGCTCGGCAGATCCCGTTCCGCCGGCTGCACGACGTCCAGTTCGGCTCCGGCATTCCTCAACCAATCACCGAGACGCCCCAGAGGGTCAACAGGCGACGGTTGCACGACCAAGATCCGAACACCGCTCATGGCACCGAGGTTACGGGCGGCGGGTCCACTTCCTCAACAACGACTCCCGCCAAAACCGGTGTTCGTCGGTCGGCTGATCCGGAATTGGATTTCCCCGCGGGTTTTTCGGGCATGAAAAATGGGGTGGGCAGAAGAATTTCTTCTCCTGCCCACCCCACATAAGGATTGTGTCGGCGGTGTCTTACTCT
>NZ_JBFAQJ010000078.1:0-8949 GCF_040677225.1 Saccharopolyspora sp. NPDC049357
GTCGACTGTTGTCTTTCGGTCTCATCACCCTCACCCACCGCGCCGGCGCGCCCCCGCCCCCCGGGGTTGGGGGGCGCGGCCCCCCCCCCCCGGGGCCCCCCCGGCCGTCGATCACGCGGGCGCGCGCTCGGATACCGCGGACGGTTCGTCGGCGGGCTGCAAGGTGAGCGCGACCAGTGCCGACACGAGGCATCCGGCGCCGAGGTAGGCGGCGACCCAGTGCCAGCTCCCGCCGCCGAGCAGGACGAGCGCGGTGGCGATGGCCGGAGTGAATCCACCACCCACCGCCGCAGCCACCTGGTATCCCAATCCGGCTCCGCTGTAGCGGTATTCGGGGCCGAACAACTCGGTCAGCAGCGGTTGCTGCACGCTGACGATCAGGTCGTGAGCGATGTTGACCAACACGACGGAGCTCACCACGACCAAGATTTCCGAGCCCACCTGCATGGACAGGAAGTAGGGCACGGCGCCGATCACGCCGACCACCGCGCCGGTGATGAACACCGGTTTGCGGCCGTAGCGGTCGGAGATCCAGGCGAACAGCGGGATCGTCACGATGCCGATGCCGCCGACGAGCAGTGCGACGGTGAGCATGAACCCGGAGTCGAAGCCGTACTGCTTGGTCGCATAGGCCAACGCGAAGGTGGTGACGATGTACATCGTCAGCAACTCACCCAACCGCAGCCCGATGATCTGGAAGAAGGCCGCCGGGTGCTGCCGCAGGGCCTCCAGGACCGGCAGCTTGCGCTTGGCCGGCTCGGCGTCGGCGACCTGCTCGCGGAACACCTCGCTCTCGGGCACGCCGGCGCGAATCCACAGCGCGATGGCCACGAACACGACGCTGATCAGGAACGGCACGCGCCAGCCCCAGGTCTGGAACGCGGTGTCGCTGGTGAACGCCTGCATCAACCCGGCCACACCGGTGGCCAGCAGCAGTCCGACCGAGTAGCCGACCTGCACGCCGCTGCTGAAGAAGGCTTTGAGCTTCGGGGGCGCGTTCTCGACGGCCATCAGGGCCGCGCCACCCCACTCCCCGCCCACGGCGAAGCCCTGGATGGCCCGCAGCACCACCAGCAGCAGCGGCGCCCACCAGCCGATGCTGGCGTAGGTGGGCAGCAGACCGATCAGGGCGGTGGAGACACCCATGATCGACACCGTCCACACCAGCATGGTCTTGCGGCCGATCTTGTCGCCGTAGTGCCCGAAGAACACACCACCGAGCGGGCGGAAGATGAACCCGACGCCGAACGTGGCGAACGCCGCGAGAGTCCCGGCGAGCGGACTGATGTCGGGGAAGAACGCGTCGTTGAACACGACCGCGGCGACGATTCCGTAGAGCAGGAAGTCGTACCACTCCACGACAGCTCCTACGAAGCTCCCCGCCGCCGCGCGAACGGGCTTCGCTTCCGTGTGCTCGGGCGCATCCGCCATTGGACACCTCCTGTGCGCTATCCGCACGACTGTGCGCTTGTTGCACGACATAGTGCGATGCCAGCCACACCGAGTCAAGCAACCAGGCGTGCGGATCAGGCGTCGACCCGGGCATCGACCTCCACGCCCGGCCTCGACCGGCGCGACCGGAAGCCCGGATCACCACTTGGGCGACGACACGGGAAGCGATGAGTGCGCCTTGATGGGCCACCGCCCTCACGCTATGGTCACGATGCGCACAGTTGAGCGCATAGCGCACATTTGGAGTCCTGATGAAGGCAGCAGCACTGACCGCCCCAGAACGCGTCGACGTCATCGACGTTCCTGAACCGGCCTGCGGCCCGCGCGACGTCGTCGTGCGCATGCTCGGTGTTGGGCTGTGCGGCACCGACACCGCTGTCGTGCGCGGCCGACGGAAAACACCTCAACTCCCCTGGGTTCTCGGGCACGAAGGAGTCGGCGAGATCGTCGCCGTGGGCGAGTCCATTCGCGATCGGCAGGTTGGACAGCGGGTGGCCGTCGAGCCGAACTACTGCTGCCTAAGCTGCGATCCGTGCCAAGCGGGCTTCACATCGGGTTGTCGGAAGCGCAACGCCGTCGGCCTCACCACGCCGGGCCTGCTCGCCGAGCGCGTCGCGGTGCCGGCTGCTTTCGCGCACCCGATCGCCGATCATGTGAGCCTGGCAGATCTGGTGTGCGTCGAGCCGCTGACGGTGGCGCGCGCAGCCGTGCGCCGCTCCGGGGCCCGCGAACAGCAGCACTGCTTAGTCCTCGGAGCGGGCTCGCAGGGCCTGCTGCTGTGCCAGTCGCTGCTCGAAATCGGGATCACGCCCGCCGTGCAAGAGCCCCACGCAGGACGCCGCGAGCTGGCCATGTCGCTGGGCGCGACGGTCGGCGACACGCACCAGGAGGTCGACCACGTCTTCGAGACCTCGGGCGCCCCGGGAGCCCTGGACGCAGCACTGGAGCGCTTGCGGCCGGGCGGCCACGCCACCGTCGTCGGCATGAACTCGGCCCCGCTCGCGGTGTCGTCGCACGCGATCGTCTCGCAGCAGTGGTCGATCACCGGCTCGCTGATCTACGACCACCCGGTCGACTTCGCCGACACCATCGCAGCTTTGGAGAAGGGTGCCCTCGAACCGCACCGGGTCCTGCAGGCCCGGTTCCACCTCGACGAAGCCGCCGAGGCCTTCACCGCGGTCGCAGCAACACCCGGCAAGTGCTGGATCAGCTTCGAAGGCTGAATCAGCCGGCGGCGATGAGGTCAGCCTCGATCAGGCGCGCCGTCCGCAGGATCACCGGGATGTAGTCTCGCTCGACCAGCTCCGGCGTGGTGCGCCCGGCGTGCACCGACACGTTCGCCGCGGCGATGACCCGCCCGGCGCGGTCGCGCACCGGCACAGCCGCGCCCCGGAGGCCCTCCTCCAGCTCGGAATCGACCAGCGCCCAGCCCTGTGCGCGTGCTTTGTCGATCTCCGCGCGCAGGGCCTGCGAGTCCCGCACCGTGCGATCAGTGCGCCGCTGCAGATGCAACCGGCCCAACCGCTCGTCCAACTCGTCCTCCGGCAACCCGGCCAGCAGCACCCGCCCCATCGAGGTCGTGTGCGCGTCGAACCGGGTGCCGATGTTGATCTTCACGGTCGCGAGCCTGCTGCTCGTAGCCAGCGCGAGGTAGACGATCTCGTCGCCGTCGAGCACCGCCAGCGCGGCGGTCTCGTTCAGTTCCCGGGTCAACGCTTGCAGGTGCGGCTGGGCCACCTCGGGCAACGACATCCCGGACAGGTAGGAATAACCCAGTTCCAAAACCCGCGGGGTGAGCTCGAAGTGACCCCCGTCGGAACTGACATAGCCCAGGTCGACCAGCGTCAGCAACAACCTGCGCGCCGTGGCTCGGTCGAGCTCCGTTTCTCGTGCCACCTCGGCAAGAGTCTGTCGCCGGCGCTCCGCGGTGAACGAACGGATCACCGACAGCGCCCGCGCCACCGACTGCACGAAGTACCCGCCGGCCACACGACCGCCCGCAGCCGGATCAGCCGTCACGAACACACCTCCCCGAACCATCGCGTGCGTATAGCGCACACCCTATCGGATGGTGCACGCACACGTCGCAATGAAGAAGTGCCCCGGCGGCCACCAGGTGAGCAGTGCGCCAAAGACGGTCGCGGACGCACGCTGCGACGAGGCGGTACGACGACGATGTCTCCACCTCCGGACCGGCTTCGCCTGCACTTCGGTCACAGACGGGTGTGGTTCTCGATGTCCTGTTCGAACTCCGCGATGGCCTCGGCCGTCAGCGTGGGTCGTGCGTCGGTGACCGCCCGCAGGTAGTCGTCGGTGGTGGCCATGGTGCTGTCGTCGTGCAGCACGTCGCGTTCGAACGCGGTCTGGGCGCCTTGGCGGGCGGCGAACTCGATGTCAGCCGGTGTGAACAGGTCCGTGCGCTTCACCAGCACGTCCAGGTCGACGTTGTCGCGCGCCGGCCCGAGGTAGCGCGACCAGATCGCCCGCCTGGCGGGCTCGTCCGGCGGCCCGATCGGGATGATGTAGTCGAACCGGCCCGGCCGCAGAAACGCCGAGTCCAACGAACTCACCGAGTTGGTCGCGCACACCAGCAGCCGGTGGTCGTGCTCGCGGAAGCCCGGGATCAACTTGAGCAGTTCGTTGGTCACGCCGTGCGCAGGACCGGCGGCGGGCGTGGAACGCGTGCCCGCGATCTCCTCCACCTCGTCGATGAACAGCACCAGGTCGTCGAGCTCCTCGAGCTCGGCGAACACCGCGCGCAGCGACGCCGCCAACCCGTCCGGGGACGCCCCGGCCAGCCGCGAGGGGAACAACTCGACGAACGGCCAGTTCAGCCGGGAGGCGATCGCCTTGGCGAAGGTGGTCTTGCCGGTGCCAGGCGGCCCGAACAGCACGATCGCCTTCGGCGGGAGCACGCCGTGCCGCTCGGCCTGCACGGGATGCGAGATCGGCAGCACCACGCGCCGTTCGATGATGTCCTTCTCCTTCGTCATCCCGGCCAGCGCTTCCCACCGGCCGGGCGGCAGCAACTGCCCGCCCAGCTCCTCGAGCACCCCGAACTCGACCGGGTCGAGGTGCTCGACCTTCTCGAAGTAGGTCAGGTCGGTGCGGGGGCGGTAACCGGAGTTGGCCATGGCATTGAACCCGGCCGCACCCTCGGGGACCAGACTGGCGATGCGGTGCACGCCCTGACCCCGCAGCTTCTTCTCCAGTTCGTCCAGCAACGCGCTCCCGATGCCGCGGTTGCGCCACCGGGTGTCGAGGGCGAACAAGGCCAGCCACGCCCGCTCCCCTTCCACCTTCGCCGCTGCCATGCCGACCACGTCGTTGTCCACGACCGCCACCGTCGCCGGGTGTCCGGCCCGCGCCATCGACACCACCTCGGCTGCGGAGAACACCGGCTCACCGCCTTCGCGGCTCTGGTCCCAGATGTGAATCGCCTGGTCCAGATCGTCGTCGTGAAAATCACGCACCCGCCACAGCGGCATGGCACCTCCAGGGTCTTCTTCCCCACGCCGGGGAACAGCTCGCGAGAGCCGCGGATCACAGAGAAAGCTAATGGGCACGACCACAGCGCGCAATGAACAGCACCAGATCAACAGCACCCGGAGCAGACATCGGCGAAACTGGCGTGAATCCCGTCCACATCGGCACCGCAGCACGAGTGCTGCCAATCCAGCACAGACCGAACCGAGCTCAGCATTTCCCTGCCACTCCGCAGAACATCCGTAAAGTGAGCAACCAGAGTGGATCAGATTTGCGATGGCAATGACTCTACGTTCCGAACGACCCCGGTTGGGACACTGTTGTTCTTATCTGTGTTCGTGGTGGCCATGCTCGTTGACGAAACCAAACAGCAAGCCTTGCAGGAGGCCGTCCAGGATCGCGCGAACGTGGCGGTGCGCGTGGCACAGAAATGGATGCTCGCCCCCGATATCGGATCTATCGGGGGCGAGCATTTTGCGTGGCAGGACCCGGACACAGGCCCACCCCCTCAGGTCCTGCCGCGCCCAACAAAGAGCGTAGAGGGCTGACCCCGAGCTCGAATACCCACAAGATTTCAAATGGTGGCACGTCAGCGGCAGCCCGCTGCTCTGAGTGGGGGATTATTAGAAGGTTGGGGCGTGCCGGTCCGTCGGGTACATGCCTGGCGGAGTATTCCGACGGGATGAGTTCCCCGACTCCTCCCGACAACCCCGTAGAAGCCGTAAACCTGGCTCGTGACTTGCTAGCGGCGGCTGCGTGCGACCCACGTCTACGAACAGAGTCGCTCGATGACCTAGCCGCGCTTGCACGCCGAGTGAACGAAGCAGTCGTGACTCTGGCCGATTTGACCCTTGAGCTGTCCGAACGCACGTTGATCGAGAGCAGCCGGGCGGTTGGAACGTGGACAGATGCCGTCGCCGACATCGCAGGGATGCACACAGCGTTGCGTTCGGCGTCGTGGTACGCGTCGTTGTACTTGGCGGCATTGGAGCAACGGCGAAGGTAGTGCCACATCCGCCCGACGTCTCCCGCGAAATCAGACACCGAATCGGTGACGGCAAAACGATTCACCGTACGGCTCATCGTGGTGAATCTGTTGAGAGGACCCTGCCAGTGACCATTACCGCTCAAGACACACTCGCCATATTCATCGGCTCCGGCGCCCTGGGGTTCCCGTGGTATCGCGTCGATCGGCACCCGGCCGACAACATCGACTCGGACACCTGGACGCTGGCTTTCACCGAGTTCGCGTTCGGAAGCTCAGAGACCGAAATTTCCCAGCACGTGATCACTCACGACGACCTGCTTCGTGCTGTGCAGAAGATCGCTAGCGGTGGCGCCCATCAGATCGAGGACGTCGTGCAGCGCGAGTGTCAGGCACTGCTATCTCAGGGGCCCGGCGTGGCCGGCTTCGATGCCGACGCGGCCGACGTGGTCATTCAGGTCGCCGCGTTCGGGAAAGTGCTCTACGGCTGAGAGAACCGTCCGCAAACTCGTTCACCACTGGACAACGCCCGGATTTGGTTCAGGCTCGCGAGACTGCCACGTCCGGGCGTTGTTCGGCCGGCAAGCGGTTCCGGCGGTTGGTGGGGGACGAAGGCCCCACACCTGTGGGTGAATACCCATCAGCCGACGTTCGGCATGACCGGCGGCCGGCCACCGCCGTCGAATTCGACCGCGACCTCAATCACGCGTCATGATCACCCTGATTGAGCTCGTTACCGCCATCGATGAGTTCGTCCGAGTTGTCATCGCACCTTCCGGGTCATGCCTGGTCAGTCGCGCCTCATCAGCAGCTCGGAGCCGGCGCGCGAACTGGGTATTACGCGTCAGACGATCGCGCGGTGGGTCCAGCGCGGTGTGATCACGCCTGCGTCGGTCACCGCACGCGGTCAAGCGCGGTTCGACGTGGAACAGGCCAAACGCGAACTGCGAGTACACACCAAGCGGGCGGCAGGAGTCCGCAACGCACTCGCATCACAGGACCGTCGCGATGCTCTGGGCATCAGTCCGCACGCCGTGGTAGTTCTCCTCGTGACCGAGAGCGTGAGCGCCAACCCACTCCGCTAGTTGCTGCGCCGAGCCTGGCCCGTCGCGCCCATCGGCCGTCGCCCACAACATAGCCTGCAAGACCGGCGATACCGGGCCCGGCGTTTCGTCCGACGCCGAGCCCACGTCCCCAAGGAGATGATCAGCGATGTTCGTCCCGTTCAGCGTCAGCGACTTCATCGACCGTGCGGTGCAGGTGTACGGCGACCGGGTAGGCGTCATCGACGAGCCGATGCAGCCGGCGGCGAGCCAAGGCGAGCTGACGTACGCGCAGTTGGGGGAGCTGGCGCGTCGTCAGGCCGCGAAACTCGACCAGCTCGGCATCGGTGTCGGCGACCGGGTGGCGATCGTGAGCCACAACAGTGCGCGGCTGCTCACGTCGTTCTTCGGGGTCAGCGGATGGGGGCGGGTGCTCGTCCCGGTGAACTTCCGGCTGCGGCCTGAGGAGGTGCAGTACATCGTCGAGCACTCCGGCGCACGGGTGCTCTACGTCGACCCGGAGCTCGAGGAGGCGCTGGCGGGCGTCAGCTGCGAGCACAAGTTCGTGCTCGGCGACGACGAAGCGCTCTACGCGCCGCCGGGCTCCGAACCCCAGGCCTGGGAGCCGGACGAGTCGGCGACCGCCACGATCAACTACACCTCCGGCACCACGGCGCGACCCAAGGGCGTGCAGATCACGCACCGGAACATCTGGGTCAACGCGCTCACCTTCGGGCTGCACGCCCAGATCAGCGACCGCGACGTCTACCTCCACACGCTCCCGCAGTTCCACGCCAACGGCTGGGGCATGCCGTTCGCCATGACCGGTGTCGGTGGGCAGCACATCATCCTGCGCAAGATCGACGGAGCCGAGATCCTGCGCCGGGTCCGCGACCACGGCGTCACGGTGATGTGCGCTGCTCCAGCGGTCGCCGCAGCGGTGCTCGAAGCCGCCCAGGATTGGGAGGGCGAGATTCCCGGCCGGGACCGGGTGCGGATCATCATGGCCGGGGCACCCCCGCCGACGAAGACCGTGGTCCGGGTGCAAGAAGAGCTGGGCTGGGAGTTCATCCAGATCTACGGTCTCACCGAGACCTCGCCGCTGCTGACGGTCAACCGCACCCGGTCCGAGTGGGACGACCTCGACCCGGAGGAGCGTGCGCAAAAACTCACCCGAGCCGGCGCACCGGCGCTCGGCGTACGACTGCGCATCGACCAGTCCGAGGAGGGTGCCGGTGAGGTGCTGGCACGCTCCAACGTGGTGCTCGAAGGCTACTGGGAGCAGCCGGAGGAGACTGATAAGGCGCTCGACGGCGGCTGGTTCCACACCGGCGACGGCGGCCACCTCACCGACGACGGCTACCTCACGATCGCAGACCGCAAGAAGGACGTGATCATCACCGGCGGCGAGAACGTCTCCTCGATCGAGGTCGAGGACATCCTGTTCTCCCATCCCGCGGTCGCGGAGGTGTGCGTGATCGGCGTGCCCAGCGAGAAGTGGGGCGAGACGATCAAGGCGCTCGTGGTGCTCGCTCCCGAGTCAGAGGGCACTCCCGAGATGGAGGCCGAGCTGATCAGGTGGTGCAAGGACCGGATCGCCGGCTACAAGGCGCCCACATCGGTGACGTTCCGGACCGAACTCCCCCGCACCGCGACCGGCAAACTGCAGAAGTTCAAACTCCGCGCGCCCTATTGGGAGGACCACACCCGCCAGGTCAACTAACTCGGACCCCGATTGTCAGGCGCGGGCCCAGCATCAAGGTGGACCTGTTGGACCTGCCCAGCGCCTCGGCCCGTCGAGCCGCATCCAGCGGGCCGAGCCCGTCCGGAATCGCGACGCGTCAGCCTGGAGGAGCGGTCGGGTCGGCTCTGGATGGTGTGAGTCGGCTTCCACCATCGTCGTCCTCACTTCCACAGCGCCGCGATGCCGCCGACCGAGTTGACGCCCAGGTAGACCGTCAGCAGCCAGGCGACCGCTCCGAC
>NZ_JBFAQJ010000079.1:0-8129 GCF_040677225.1 Saccharopolyspora sp. NPDC049357
TCACCACCATGCGGCAACACCAGAATCGCCGGATCCCAAGCGATCTCATCCTCCCGAATCCGGATGGTCGCCTCCATCGTGCCATCAGCCCGCTCCGCAGCCCGCACAATGTTGCCGGTACCCAGCACACGACCAATCGCCGCACTGTTCTGCGCATCCAACCCGAGCTCACTCAGAAGGTCTTCACGTTCTTGGGTCGACGTCATGGACCTCACCTCCTCGTTCGAATCCCGATTCCGGATCACTCACGCCACGCCGATGTGCTCGCGGAATGCGGACACGGTCGTCGCAACGGCGCGGGACGAAAATCAGCCGCCACCAGTGGAGCTCGGCGAGCTGAAAGAGCTGCCCCCGCCACAGGTACTCGTCGGCCCGGTCAAACGGTGGTTCCGAATGTGGTCGCCAGGCCTGACTTCTGTTCGATTCACCCTGTGATACTCATCAATTTTACGGTTCTCGCAACGACTCCGGAAGAGATGACCGCTCACCGGTGAGCCTGCACCGCTCGCCCGGAATCAACTACCGCCCAACGGAGTTGGGAACCGACGAGGCCCCGGTGACCAGTGCTCGCGAGTTCCGTTCCGCCGTCGGATGCTCGGTCCGAGGAATCGATTCACCGGACGGATTCCACCTGGCAGAAGGCATCTTCGGGCGTCACGAGCGAACTCCCCTCGAATGCGAGCGACGTCAGCGACATTCCGGTCGGCCCAGGTTCATGACCTTGTCCCACGCCGACACGAAATCGCGCGAGAACTCTTCCGGCTCGGCGGCGTAGAACTCCGCGAGAGCGCGCAATTCGGAGTGCGAACCGAAGATGAGGTCGACCCGGCCGGCGGTCCACCGCGGTTCTCCGGTCGCGCGGTCACGCCCTTCGAAGGTGGTGGAGATTCCGCGCGTGACCGACCTCGGTGTCCATTCGACGTCCATGTCGAGGAGGTTGGTGAAGAAGTCGTTGGTCAGCACGCCCGGTCGGGTCGTGAGCACTCCCAGCGGTGTGCCGCGGTGGTTGGCGCCGAGCGCGCGGAGTCCACCGATGAGCGCCGTCATCTCGGGGGCGCTCAACCTCAACTGGTTCGCGCGATCGATCAGCAGGTGTTCGGCCGGGAGCTGCGGTTTCTCGCTGACGTAGTTGCGGAAGCCGTCCGCGGTGGGTTCGAGCGCCGCGAAGGACTCGACGTCGGTCCACTCCTGGGTCGCGTCGGTGCGGCCGGGGGTGAACGGAACCTGGACACCGTGGGCTGCGCGTTCGATCGCTGCGCAGCCGGCGAGGACGATGAGGTCGGCGAGCGAAACGCGCTTGGCGTCAACGCGTTCGGCGTTGAACTCCTCCCGGATTTCCTCCAGTGCGTCCAGCACCGGCCCGGTGGTGGCGGGGTCGTTGGCTTCCCAGCGGCGTTGGGGTTCGAGGCGGATGCGGGCTCCGTCGGCGCCGCCCCGCTTGTCGCTGTCGCGGTAGGTCGAGGCCGACGCCCACGCGGTGAACACCAGCTGCGGGAGCGGGATTCCGCTGGCCGAGATGCGGTGCTTGAGCTCGGCGATGTCGGTGTCGTCGATGAGCTCGTGGTCAACCTCGGGCACCGGGTCCTGCCAGATCATCCGCTCCGCCGGAACCAGCGGTCCCAGGTAGTTGTGCCGAGGCCCCATGTCGATGTGGGTGAGCTTGAACCACGCTCGCGCGAAGGCATCGGCCAGCTCGTCGGGGCGGGCGAGGAAGCGGCGTGCGATCGGTGCGTAGTCGGGGTCTTCCTGCAACGCCAGGTCGGTGGTGAGCATCGTCGGCGTGCGCCGTTTCAGCGGGTCGTGGGGGTCCGGGGCCGTGCCGTGCCCCTGGTCCCCGCGGGGCACCCACTGCCACAGCCCGGCCGGGCTGAGCACGACGTCCCACTCGTAGGCGAACAGCGTCTCCAGGAACGAGTTGTCCCAGCTGGTCGGGGTGGGCGTCCAGATCCCCTCCAGCCCGGTCGAGATCGCATCCGACCCCTTGCCGGTTCCGTAGCTGTTCCTCCAGCCCAGGCCCTGCTCCTCCAGCCCCGCGGCCTCGGGCTCGGCGGCCAGGTGGTGCAGATCGGCGGCGCCGTGGGTCTTGCCGAAGGTGTGCCCGCCGACGATGAGCGCGACGGTCTCCACGTCGTCCATCCCCATCCGCCCGAACGACTCCCGGATCGCCCGGCCCGCCGCGATCGGATCGGGCAGCGTCGAGGGCCCCTGCGGATCGACGTAGATCAAGCCCATCTCATCCGCGGCGAGCGGTTGCTGGAGATCCCGCACCCCGGTGTGGCGCTCATCGGCCAGCCAGGTGCGCTCCGGACCCCAGTACACATCGGCTTCGGATTCCCACACGTCCTCGCGGCCACCCGCGAAACCCAGAGTCGTGAACCCCATGGATTCCAGCGCGCGATTGCCGGCGAAGACCATGAGGTCGGCCCAGGAGATGCTGCGGCCGTACTTCTGCTTGATCGGCCACAGCAACCTGCGTGCCTTGTCGAGGTTGCGGTTGTCGGGCCAGCTGTTGGTCGGCGCGAAGCGCTGCATCCCGGTGCTGGCACCGCCACGGCCGTCACCGACGCGATAGGTCCCCGCGCAGTGCCACGCCATCCGCAGCACCAGCGGCCCGTAGTGCCCGAAATCGGCCGGCCACCACTCCTGCGAAGTCGTCAAGACCGCGTCGACATCGCGGGCCAGCGCATCCAGATCGAGCTTCGCGAACTCGGCCGAGTAGTCGAAATCCGGGTCCAGCGGGTTCGCCGCGGGGTGGTGCTTGGCCAAGATCCCCAGGTCCAGTCGAGCCGGCCACCAGTCGCGGTTGTCACCACCCGCCGCCGGGTGGTTGCGGACCCGCTCGACGCGCCGCCGCACGCTCTGGTCGTAGTTCCTGCTGACCGCCACCGCATCCGGGTTCTCCGGCATCGGAACCTCCCTCCCGGCAACTCAGATGCCCAGCTCTCGACGCACCGCCGGGGCGTTCCTCCGCGACACCGGCACCATCGCGTCCGCGCCGCTGTCCATCACCAGCGCCAGTTCGCCCTTGAAACCGCGCTCGACCTCCCGGACGCGGGCGAGGTTCACCACGTACTGCCGGTGGACTCGCAGGAATCCGCTGCCGCCGAGCTCTCGTTCGAGCTTGTCCAGGGCCGGCGTCGCCGCCCGCAGGCGGCCCTGATCGGTCGACAGCCAGACGTCGTTGCCCTCCGACTCGGCGAAGGAGACCTCGGGCGGGCGCAGCAGCACCATCCGGTTCTCCCTGCTCGCGACGATCCGCGGCGCGTGGTCCTGGCCGCGCGCACCTCCCCCGCTGTCCGCGCGCGGCAGCTGCTCGCCCTCGGAGACCCCGAAGGACACCAGGTTGCCGACCAGGTGCCCGGACAAGAACACCGGACGGAAGCTGATCGGCGTCGGGTCGTCGGCGAGGTGCGTGAAGACCTGCGTGGATCCGACCCAGGCGGGGTTGTGGGACGCCTGCTTGGCGGCGTACCGGGCGGCCTTGATCAGCTCCGGCAGCCTCGGGTTCCACCGCACCGCCGGGTCGGGCGCCGGCGTCGAGCTCGGCACGCCGAGCAGCACGCTCGCCTTCTCGTCGGCGATCACCACGCGGCCGGCGGGATCCAGCGCCGCCACCGACGCGCCCGAACGCGAACGCGCGTGGTTGTAGGCCGCGACCAGCTCGGCACCGGCATCGCGGGCGCGGCGTCGAAGCATGAACTGCGTCCTGCTGGCGGCGTTGCTCAGCCACGCACCCGCGGCCTTGGGCAGCTCGCTGCGCCAGCACGAGATGTTGAGGACCGCAACCGGTTCCTTGGTCACCACGTCGCGCACCGCCACGCCCGCGCAGGTCCAGTCGTGGAACGCCTGGCACCAGTGCTCGGCGCCCCTGATCACCACGGGAGAGGTCGTCTCCAGCGCGGTTCCCATGCCGTTGGTGCCGGTGGCGCACTCCGACCAGCAGTACCAGGGCGCCAGGTTCGCCTTGGCCGCGAAGGCGCGCGTGGCCTTGTCGCCCCACTCGGCCAGGACCCGGCCGGAAGCGTCGGCGACCGTCACCACGCCACCGATGTTGCTCACCTCGTCCACGACCGAGGCCGCGCGGAAGCCCAGTTCGGCGAACACGACGTCGTGCTCCAGCGCGTGGTCGACGTCGGCCGTGGCGACCGGGGCCTCGGTGAGCGAGGGGTCGACGCCGTACTGGTCCCGGCAGCGGTGCCAGGACAGCGCCACCTCCGGCCGCACGCCGTGGACGTCGTCCTCACCCCGCACGAAGCGCTCCCACGCCTCGTACACGGTGGCCTTGCGCGGTTTGCGGGCCGGGAGGTCGAGCCGGTGCATGTCTACCATCTGGGGACCGCCTTTGGTCTTCTCACCAACCCGGAACGCGTGCGGACGGGGGACTCACGTGCCGGGACGAACCGCCGACTCGTCGAGAGCACGTCACGAATACCGAGGCGAACGGGCGTTTGAGGGTCTCGCGCTCCGGTCTCGATGACCTCGGGCCGAAAGCTACGTCGCGCGAGATTTCCGGGGCAAGCAGAACGCGACGACCGCTGGCGAACGGCGCACGAGCGGCAGCCCGGGGACAACCAGCGGTGGTCCGCGTCACCTCTCGACGAGCAGCGGGTGGTGCGGTGCCGGGCCCTGGACGAGGTGGCCGGTCGCTTCGAGCACCGACATCCACAGGTCACCGTCCGGATCGACCTGGTTGCGGTGGCTGATGATCAGCGGCATCGGCACGTGCACGAACCGCCGCCGCCAGCGCACCACCGCGGTCTCCGTGCGACCGGCCATGGCCGCGTGCACCGCCGCGTGGGCCAGGCGCAGGCAGTAGACGCTGTCGTAGGCGTTGGCGGTCACGCTGCGGATGGCGTAGCTCGGATCGATGTAGCGCACCGTCGGCGCCAGCCCGGCCGCCGTCAGGTGAGCGGTGATGGTCTCCCGGAGCAGCCCTCCGATGTCGCCGAGCTTGGCGTTGCCGGAGGCGTCGGTGGCGCCGCCTTCCAGCAGTCCGCGCTCGGCGAGCAGGTCCTGCCCCGCCCCTTCGGCGGCGACGATGACCACGAAGCCCTTCGTCCGGACGTGCCGCTCGACCCGGGCCAGCAGCCCGTCCTCGCCTTCCAAGGCGAAGGGCACCTCCGGGATGAGGACGATGTCCGCCGCGTTGCGGGCCAGCGAGGCGTAGCAGGCGATGAACCCGGAATGCCTTCCCATCAGCTTCACGATGCCGATCCCGTCCGGGCTGGCCGCGGCCTCGATGGAGACCGAGGAGATGAAGTTGGCCGCCTGCGCGAACGCGCTCTGGAACCCGAAGGACTGGTCGGTGTAGGGAAGGTCGTTGTCGATCGTCTTGGGCACGCCGATGACGGCGATGTCCAGACCGCGCGCCCGGATCGCCGCGGCCAGGTTCGTCGCGGCGTTCATGCCCCCGTCCCCGCCGATGACGAACAGGACGTTGATGCCTCGCAGCAGGAGGCTGTCGACCATCTCCTCTGCGTCCTGCCCACCCCGCGAGCTGCCCAGGATGGTGCCGCCCGCGTTGTGGATGTCGCGCACGCGGTCCGGCGTCAGCTCGATGGTGTCGTCGCGGTGCCGGGCGGTCAGGCCCCGAAGCCCGTTGCGGAAGCCCACGATGCGCTTGACGTCGTACTGCACGGTCAGTTCCTGCACCAGACCGCGGATGACGTCGTTGAGCCCGGGGCACAGTCCGCCGCAGGTGACGATGCCGGCGGTGACCCGCGCCGGGTCGAAGTAGATCTTGCGGCGCGGACCGGCGGCCTCGAAGCTCGGCAGGTCCTCGGGCGGGAGGCCGTGCTCGGCGAGCATGGACACCGTGTCCTCCAGCAGGACCCGGTCGCCCTCGGCCACGTAGTGCGGGGAGGTCCGCTTGGCGGCGAGCAGCGCGGACAGCGGCGAGTCGTGGCGGCACTCGCCGAGGTGGCGAACGCGCAGGTCGTCCAGGTGCAGCGTCATCGGATCCCACCTCTGACCGGATGCGCGCCGGTGTGCGAGATGCGGCGCACCTGGCCGCTGGAGATCAGCATCGACTCCGCGAGCACGGCCCCATCGGACTCCCGGGGACGGCTCAGCAGCGACCCGCCGGTGACGCCGGTGGCGGCGAACAGCGCATCGCCGCCGACGAGTTCGTCGCAGGTGTAGACGCGGTCGACGTCCATGCCCGCCGCGCGGATGGCGGCCGCTTCCTCCTCGCGCTGCGGGGCGAGACGGCCGAGCATGTCGCCGCCCAGCGCGCGGACCGCGGCGGCGGTCATCACGCCCTCGGGCGTGCCGCCGATGCCGAGCAGCAGGTCGGCGTCCCCGGTCGGCAGCAGCACTTCGAGACTGCCGGCGACGTCGCCTTCGGCCGGGGTGTGCACGGACGCACCGGCTCGCAGCAACCGCGCGATCAGCTCCTGGTGGCGCGGCTTGTCCATGACGACCACGCGCAGCCGGTCGACCGGCTTGCCGAGGGCGCGGGCGACGTTGGCCAAGGTCCGCTCGGGCGTGTCGGCGAGGTCGACGACGCCCTTCGCCCGCGGCGGGACCACGATCTTGTCCATGTAGAAGCCGGGGCCGGGCGACCAGAGCGTTCCGGGCTCGGCGAAGGCGATGGTGGCCATCGCGCCCGGGTGGTTCTTGGCGCAGAACGAGGTGCCTTCGAGCGGGTCGACGGCGATGTCGAAGTCCGGGCCGCGGCCGTTGCCCACGGCTTCGCCGTTGTAGAGCATCGGAGCCTCGTCCTTCTCACCTTCACCGATGACGACCGTCCCCCGGCCGGGGGCGTCGGCGAGCACCTGGCGCATGGCCTCGGTCGCCGCTGCGTCGGCCGCGTTCTTGTCGTGCCTGCCCACCCAGGCATGGCTGGCGATCGCCGCGCTGTGCGTGGCGGCCAGCGCGATCGCCTCCAGGGCGCGGACGTCGGTGCGGGTTCGCGGTTCGGTCCGGTGCATCTCGAGCTCCTCGGTTCGGCTGCCTGCCTGCATGTCCGGCACCGGTCACTCCAGATTCGCGTGCAGCCGCCACAAGTCGGTGGCCTGCACTCCGCTCGACCGCCACAGCGCGTGGAACAGCGCGTCGCTGAGCAGCAGCACCGACTGCTCGAACAGGCTCCCCGCGTACTGCTCGGACGCCTCGCCCTCGAAGTCCTGCTTGTCGGCGGCGGGGATGACCAGCACCTCGGTCGCGAGCTTCGCCAGCGGCGAGTCCGGCGCGGTCGTCAGCGCGATGACGTTCGCCCCCTGACCGCGCGCGGTTTCGGCCGCCCGCACCACGCGGGAGGTGGTGCCGGAACCGGACGCGGCGACCAGGACGTCACCCGTGCCGATCGCCGGCGCGGTCGTCTCCCCCACGACGTGCGTGGAGAGCCCGAGGTGCATGAAGCGCATCGCGGCCATCTGCAGGGCCAGTCCGCTGCGCCCGCCGCCGACGGTGAACACCGCCGTCGCGTTGAGCAGCATCGCTCCGGCGCGGGCCCAGGCCGCGGGCTGGACGTCCCGGCGCACGCGGTCCACCTCGCCGCTGATGGCCAGCGTCGCGTAGCTGAAGTGCGGCGGGTTGAGCCTGTCGCCGGTGTTCTGGTCAGCGGTGTCCGTTCCGGTCATCTGAGCCACTCCCCACTGCGTTCGTCGAAGAACTCCAGGCGCCCATCCGCGATGGTGAAATCGCGCGTTCCCATTCCTGGATTCCGCCCTCGTCGCGAATCCGCGGTTCCCGCGGTCGCATTTTCGGGACGCATTCTGCGGTTGTGAGACTGCACGGACGCCCGGATCCGGTCAACTGAGCGGTCACGAACAGGCATCCGGGCGGAACGAACGGCGCCCAGGTCCGCTCAAACGGTCGTTCACGCTCGTCAGCGGACTGGAGATCACCATTCCGGCGACCTCGACGCACCGCGGGAATTGCCATCTGGAAGGGCGTTCCGGCCGTTTGTTCCGCCGTGGCGTCCGTTCGTTCCGGCGCGGTTGACCGGGTTGTGGAGATCCGTGCACTGTCACAGGCCGTTGCTCGTTTCCGACTCCGGACCGAAAGCGCGGAACCGATCGGAAACCCTGAAATCCGCCGAGCACCACGAATTGAGGAGATTGCCGTGAAGCTGCAGGTAGCACTGGACGTCGCCACCCTCGAAGACGCGCTGACCCTGGCCCGCC
>NZ_JBFAQJ010000080.1:0-6472 GCF_040677225.1 Saccharopolyspora sp. NPDC049357
GACTGGGCCTGGCTCCGATGATCGCGGTGCAGCCTGCGTTCTACTCCGAGCTGTTCGGACCAGAACCGCCCGTCAGAGTCGGCAGGCCCGGATGTCCGAGGACAGGATCGCCTTCGCCCCCACGGCCGCGAGGCGGTCCATGATCGCCGGGGCGTCCTTGCGGGAGACCATGGCGCGGACCGCGACCCACCGCTCATCGGCCAGCGGTGCCATGGTCGGCGACTCCAGACCCGGGGTCATCTTCGTGGCGTCGTCGAGCAGGTCCTTCGGGCAGTTGTAGTCAAGCATCACGTACTGCTGCGCGAACACCACGCCCTGCAGCCGCGCGATCAGCTGGTTCTTCGCCTGCTCCTGGTCGGAGTCGCGGCGCTCGAGGACCACGGCCTCGGACTTGCAGATCGGGTCGCCGAAGGCCACCAGACCGTGCTGGCGCAGGGTGCGCCCCGAGCCGACGACGTCGGCGATCGCGTCGGCGACGCCGAGCTGGATGGAGATCTCCACCGCGCCGTCCAGCCGGATCACCTCGGCCGTCACCCCGTACCGGGCCAGGTCGTCGGAGACCAGCCGAGGGTAGGAGGTGGCGATCCGCTTGCCCTGCAGGTCGGCCACGTTCCACTCACCGGCGCCGGCGGGCGCCGCGTAGCGGAAGGTCGATCCGCCGAAGCCCAGCGCCAGCCGCTCGTCGACCGGAGCCCCGGAGTCCAGCGCCAGATCGCGGCCGGTCAGGCCGAGGTCGAGCTCGCCGGAGCCGACGTAGATGGCGATGTCCTTGGGCCGGAGGAAGAAGAACTCGACCTCGTTGGCGTTGTCGATCACGGTCAGGTCCCGCTGCTCATGGCGCTGCCGGTACCCGGCTTCCGCGAGCATCTCGGACGCGGGACCGGCAAGCGTGCCCTTGTTGGGCACTGCAACGCGCAGCATTGAACCTGTTCTCCTCGTGTTCGGTGTTGATCTACAGGTAGCGGTAGACGTCCTCTAGGGACAGTCCGCGACCCAGCATGATGACCTGCAGCCGGTAGAGCAGCTGCGAGATCTCCTCGGCGAGTTCCTCGTCGGACTCGTGCTCAGCGGCCAGCCAGACTTCGCCGGCCTCCTCCAGGACCTTCTTGCCCTGGGCGTGCACACCGGATTCGAGCGCGGCCACCGTCGAGGAGCCCTCGGGGCGGGTCCGGGCACGTTCCTGCAGCTCGGCGAACAACTCGTCGAAGGTCTTCACAATCCTCGATCCTTGCATCCGTCCTGGGCGGGTTCACACCGGACCCGTCCGTTTGCGGGCTCGATCACGGCCGATCAGCGGAAGCCGGTGGTGGCTTCCAGGACCGCGCCGAGCGTGTCCTTGATCATCGCAAGCGCGGCCCCGTGCGGGCTGGAGCGGCCGCCGGAGACCGCGATCTGGCCGGCGTCACCGCAGTCGTAGCGCACCGCCTTCTCCGGTCCGCGCAGCGCCCCGAGCGCGGAGGCCTCCGGCTCGGCCGACAACGCCACCCGGACCACGCCGGGCTCGTCGCGCATCGCACTGGCGACCTGCCGCAGCCGATGACCTGCGGGAACGACTGGCAGCGGAGGTGCGACCGGCTCGGCGGAGACCCGGGTCTCCGCCGGGTCCCAGCCCCACAGCAGCGCGCTGAGCAGCCGGAGCTTGGTCGCCGCATCGCCTCCGGAGAGGTCGTTGCTCGGGTCGGCCTCGGCGATGCCCGCGCGCTGCGCTTCGGCGACGGCGCCGTCCAGGTCCGCGCCGTCGGCGAGCCGGTCGAGGACGAAGGTGGCGGTGCCGTTCACGCAGCCGGAGACCGCGCGCACGTCGAAGCCCCGCAGCACCGATCGGGCCAGGTCACCGGCGGGCATCGCGGCGCCCGTGGCGCCCGAGACGCGCACCGACCGACCTGCGGCGTCCGCCGCCTCGGCGAGCCCCTTCCAGTGCGTGAGCAGGTGCGACTTGGTCGCGGTGACCACGTGGGCACCCGCGTTCAGCGCCTGCAGCGCCTCCCGTGCCGCACGGCCGTCGCCGTCGGAAGGAACCGCCTGGGCGAACACCCGCGCACCGGTGCGCTCCAGCAGCTCGGGCAGGTCGGTGAGCGGACCCCACTCCCCCGCTTCGCGCTGGCGTTCCCGGCCGCGCACGGCAACCACCCGCAGGTCCAGGCCGTGCTGCCGACCGCGTTCGGCGACGAGGTCGGCGTAGGCCCGGCCGACCGGCCCGTGACCGGCCAGCACGATCGGGACCGGATCGCTCACGCGGCCGGTGCGAACAGCTCGCCCAGCGCCGCGACGTCGACCTCGGCCAGCGAGTCGCGCAGCGTGCGGCGGGGGCCGGGCGACAGCGGCACCTCGCACGGGATCGCCAGCACCGCGCAGCCCGCGGCTTCGGCGGAGGCCACGCCGGTGGGCGAGTCCTCGACCGCGACGCAGTCGGCGGGGTCGACGCCGAGCAGGCGAGCGGCCTTGAGGTAGGGCTCGGGATCGGGCTTGTTCTTGCCGTCGACCTCGTCGCCGCAGACGGTGACGTCGAAGGAGTCGTGCCCCAGGGTGTCCAGCGCCAGGTCGGTGAGCGGGCGGATCGTGGAGGTCACCAGCGCGGTGCGCAGCCCCAGCTCCTTGGCGCGGCGCAGCGCCTCCTCGGCTCCCGGCCGCCACGGCAGGCCCTCGCCGAACAGCTCGGTCATGCGGCGCGCGACCCAGCTGGCGGCACCCGCGATCTCGGAGTTCCCGTCGGGCAGGCCCAGGTCGACGAGCAGCAGGCGCATGCTGCGGGTCATGTTGGAGCCGACCATGTCCTCGCGCGTCTGCTGCGAGAGTCGTCCGCCTCGATGCGCCGCGTAGTCGTCGAGCGCGATGGTCCAGAGCTTCTCGGAATCGACGAGCGTGCCGTCCATGTCGAACAGCACGGCGGCGGGCTGAGCCACGCGAACACTCCGTTCAATGAGGTGGAAGGACCACCTTCAGTACACACGACCATCTGTACCGATTCCTACCCAAAGTGTCCGAGGACTCCTCAGATGACGTTGCGGTGTTGCAGGTAGCGGAACATGAGGATGCCGGGCAGCACCGGGATCCAGTAGGTGAGCAGCCGCGACAGCAGCACGGCGGCGACGGCCGCGGTGGGCGGGACGCCCATGGCACCCAGACCGGCGAACAGGACGGCCTCGACCGCGCCGAGCCCACCGGGCGAGGGCACCAGGTGGCCCAGGGTGTTGCCGACGACGAACACGATGGTCACCGCCGTCCAGGAGAAGTTCGGGTGCAGCGCGGCCAGCGACGTCGCCAGCCCGAGACCGGACACCACCAAGTAGCCGAGCGCCCCGCCGAACAGCTGCAGCGCGCGCACCGGGTGCCGCAGCGTCTCCAGCAGCTCCCGGCTCACCTCCCGCACCGACGGCATGATCCGGCGCCGCCCCGGCGGCGACAGCAGCACCAGCACCGCGACCAGCACCGCGGCCGCGACGCCGACCATCAGCTGCCAGCCGGGCAGCGACAGGTTGGTGAAGGTGCCCGACAGCCCGACCGCGAACACCCCGATCACCGACACCACGAACGCCACCGCCCCGGTCCCGGCCTGGTTGAGCAGCGTCACCCCCACGGCCAGCGGCCTGCGCAGCCCGAGTCGTTCCAGGTAGACGACGTTGATTCCGAAGAACCCGGCACCGCCCGGGGTGGTGCGCCCGGTGAACGCGGCGGCGATCTGGACCTGCAGGGTCAGCCAGAACGGCAGCGGGATCCGGCTGGATCCCTGCACCGAGATCGACGACAGCACCACGGCGGCGAAGCCGGTCACGACCGCCACCGCCAGCCAGCCCCAGTTGGCGTGGCGCAGCGCCCCGATCACGTCCCGGGTGTTGGACAGCTCGGGGATCAGCAGGTAGACGGCCGCACCGACCAGCAGCAGGCTCAGCACGGTGGTCGGTCGCACGGGTGAGCGGAAGCCGGGAATGGGCAGGCCGAGCCGGTCGGCGAGGGTCTCGCGCAGCTCGGCGAGGAAGTACCGGCCGCGCTGGGCCTGCGCGCGGATCCGGCGCGGCAGCGCCAGCGGCACCACGCTGCCCAGCGCCGCGGCCAGCGATTCGACGGGTAGTGCGGCGATCGCGCTGGTCACAGCCCTTTCGGTGCCGACGGTGGCGGCCACCGACACCAGCGCTTCGGCCAGGTCCTGAGCGCAGCGGGCGTCGTCGGCGCCGGGATGGCTGAAGGTGAACGACAGCAGCCACGGCCGTCCGTGCTCGTCCACCAGGATGTTCTTGGCCCGCAGGTCGTGGTGCGCGATGCGGGCCTCGGCCAGCAGCGCGACCTGCTCCCACACGCCCGCCAGCAGCTCGTCGTCGATCTCCTCCGGCGACAGCTCCGTCAGCCGCCGCCCGGGAACCTCCCGCATCACCAGCAGCGCAGGTGCGTAGGGGACGTCACCGGCCAGGACGACCTCGGGAGTGCGCACTCCGGCGCGGGCGGCGAGCAACGCCGCGTACGCCTCGTGCTCGACCTCGTGGTGCGGGGTGGACAGGCTCGGTTCGTCCTGCACGTCGAGCAGCATCAGAAGGCGCTTGAGCTTGTACCAGGCGCCGGCTCGGCGGCTGAGCCTGCGCACCACCTTGACCCGCAGCGGCGGACCGTCCACGGTGTCCACCGCGAACTCGCGCGGTTGCAGCAGCCGGTGCCGGAGCGCGCTGATCGACACCGGCGCCAGCCCTGCCTGTTCGAGCTCGTCGAAGATGACCAGCTCCGAGACCTTGCGACCCGGAGCGCCCCACACCAGGTGGCACAGCAGTCCGACGCCCCAGCCGAGCAGCGCTCCGCCGACCGCGCCCAGCGGCAGGTGCAGGTCCAGGTGCACGACCGCGACCCCGGTCAGCACGACCAGGCCCCAGCCCAGGTAGCGCGCGAACCGGCCGAAGTACGGGGTGGCGACCACGGCCAGCACGGTCACCACCGCTACCTGCTCCGACGGGAAGGGGCGACCGCCGGGCCCCGCCAGCAGCTGGTGCATGAGCATCGCGATCAGCCAGGTCAGCGCACCGGAGCCGCCGCACAGCAGCGCCACCCGGATCCAGCCCACGTAGGAGGTCGCCACGACCACGCCGACGATGCCCGCCCAGGAGCCGATCCAGGTCAACACCACCCAAAAGGGGTCGGCGACGCGCGGGAGGGCGATCAGCTGTTGGTGAACAGCGATCTCCACCGGGTTCGCCGGGACCAGCACCAGCAGCGCGCTCAGCACCAGCAGACCCGCGACCAGGCTGAGTTTTCCCAGGTCACCGGGGTGGCGGCCGATGGACAGCCGCAGACGCGAACGCGGGGACACACCGGTTCCCCCACTTGGCGCTGACGGACTCCGCTCCACGGGCACCTGCTCCACACAGACTGGTCAGACAAGCCTCGGACCAGCAGGAGGAACCGTCAAACCGGCACCTCCGCACCGGCCGGGCACGTGATCATGAAATAGGCGAGGAGGTAGCGCTCGGGGAGGGCGTAGGTCGTAGGCTTGCGCAGTGACCGATCGCGAACAGACACCCGAACCGAACGCCGACCTGCCGCGGTTGACGGACCCGATCGTGGTCTGCGCGTTCGAAGGATGGAACGACGCCGGGGACGCAGCCAGCTCCGCGATCGAGCACCTGCAGCTCATCTGGGACGCCGAGTCGCTCAGCGAGCTCGACCCGGACCCGTACTACGACTTCCAGGTCACGCGGCCGACGGTCAAGCTCGTCGACGGCGTCACCCGGCAGGTCACCTGGCCGACGACCCGGCTGACGGTGTGCCGCCCGCCCGGTGCCGAGCACGACGTGATCCTGGTGCACGGCATCGAGCCGAACATGCGGTGGCGGGCCTTCTCCGCAGAGCTGGTCGAGAAGATCGAAAAGCTCGGGGCGCGCACGGTGGTGACCTTGGGCGCGCTGCTCGCCGACGCTCCGCACACGCGTCCGGTCCCGGTCAGCGGCACGGCCTACGACGAGGACTCGGCGGCGACGTTCGGCCTGGAGCGCACCCGCTACGAGGGTCCGACCGGGATCGTGGGGATCTTCCAGGACGCGTGCGTGCAAGCGGGTATCCCGGCGATCTCGTTCTGGGCGGCGGTGCCCCACTACGTCTCGCAGCCGCCCTCGCCGAAGGCGACGCTGGCGCTGCTGCACCGCGTCGAGGAGGCGCTGGACGTGGAGGTTCCGCTGGGCAACCTGCCGGACCAGGCCGAGGAGTGGGAGGAAACGGTCAGCGAGATGGCCGAGGAGGACGAGGACGTGCGCAACTACGTCCGCGCCCTCGAGGAGCGCGGTGACGCGGAGGTCCGGCTGACCGAGGCCAGCGGCGACGCGATCGCCGCCGAGTTCGAGCGCTACCTGCGCCGCCGGGGACCGGGAGGCAAGGGCCCGCTGGGTCCCGGACCGGGCTGAGCGCCTTGTCTGGGGCCTCACCCCGGTCGAGACCGACCGGGACGTCGCGTGGTTGCGCGGCACCGGTTCCGAGCACCACATCGTCGAGCTGCAGC
>NZ_JBFAQJ010000081.1:0-5593 GCF_040677225.1 Saccharopolyspora sp. NPDC049357
GGATCGGTCGCAACCGTGCCAGCGACTCCAGCGAGGTGTCGGCGCGGGGATGTTCGTCGGTGTCGACGACCACCTCGCCCTTCCTTGGAAGCGTGCCGGGCTCGGCTGCGCCGTGCTCATGACGATGGCCCCGTCCGAGGACGGGGCCATCGAGCGCGTGTCAGACCACCGGTTCCAGGAGGCTGATCCTGGCTTCCGGGGCCGCGGAGCGCTTGGCGTCGGCCGCTTGGTCGCTGGGTTCGGTCTGCGAGTCGCGTTCGGCTTCTACCCGCTGGGTGTAGACCGCGACCTCGCGGGTGATGGTCTCCTCGTCCCAGCCGAGCTCGGCCGCCATCAGCCGTGCCACGGCGTCAGCGCAGTCCACGCCCCGGTGCGGGTATTCGATGGAGATGCGGGTGCGCCGGGTGAGCACGTCCTCCAGGTGCATCGCGCCTTCGTGGCTGCACGCGTAGACGATCTCCGCCTGGAGGTAGTTCGGGGCGGCCGGGACCGGCTTGAGCAGGTCGGGTCGCTCCTCGCCTGCCGCGAGCACCTCGTGGATCTCCGAGCCGTAGCGGTCCAGCAGGTGCCGGATCCGGTACGGGTGCAGGCCGTGCGCGCTGGCCAGCTGGTCAGCCTGGTTGACCAGCGCGTGGTAGCCGTCGGCGCCGATCAGCGGAACCTGGTCGGTGATCGACGAGGCCATCCGGCCGGGGACGTCGGGCGCGACGGCGTCGACCGCGTCGGCGGCCATGACCCGGTAGGTCGTGTACTTGCCACCGGCGATGGCCACCAGCCCCGGGGCCACCCGCGCGACCGCGTGTTCGCGGGAGAGCTTGGAGCTCTCCTCGCTCTCGCCCGCCAGCAGCGGCCGCAGACCGGCGTAGACGCCCTCGATGTCGTCGTGCGTCAACGGGGTCGCCAGCACCGAGTTCACGTGTTCGAGCAGGTAGTCGATGTCGGCCTTGGTCGCCGACGGGTGCGCGAGGTCGAGGTGCCAGTCGGTGTCGGTGGTGCCGATGATCCAGTGGTTTCCCCACGGGATGACGAACAGCACGGACTTCTCGGTGCGCAGGATCATGCCGGTCTCGGCGACGATCCGGTCGCGCGGGACGACGATGTGCACGCCCTTGCTGGAGCGGACGCGGAACCGCCCGCGACCCCCGGAGAGCTTCTGCAGCTCGTCGGTCCACACACCGGTCGCGTTGATCACCGCGTGGGCGCGGACCTCGACCTCTTCGGCGGTCTCCACGTCGCGCACCTTGACGCCCGCGATCCGGTCGGCCTCCCGCAGGAAGCCGGTGACCTGCGTGGAGGTCATGACCACGGCGCCGTAGCGCGAGGCCGTGCGGGCGACGGTCATGGTGTGCCGGGCGTCGTCGGCCTGCGCGTCGTAGTAGCGGATGCCGCCGATCATCGCGCTGCGCTTGAGCGCGGGAACCATCCGCAGCGCACCGGCGCGGCTGAGGTGCTTCTGCCCCGGCACCGAGCGGGCACCGCCCATCGTGTCGTACATGAGCAGACCGGCCGCCGTGTAGGGGCGTTCCCAGAAGCGGCGCGTCAGCGGGTACAGGAACGGGACGGGCTTGACCAGGTGCGGCGCGAGCCTGGTCAGCATCAGCTCGCGTTCCCGCAGGGCCTCGCGCACCAGGGAGAACTCCAGCTGCTCCAGGTAGCGGAGTCCGCCGTGGAAAAGCTTGCTGGAACGGCTGGAGGTCCCGGCCGCCAGGTCGCGGGCCTCCACCAGCGCGACCCGGAGTCCCCGGGTCGCCGCGTCCAGCGCCGCGCCGGCGCCGGTGACGCCGCCGCCGATCACCACGACGTCGAACTCGTCGCGTTCGAGCCGCTTCCAGTTCTCGGCCCGCTCGGTGGGTCCCAACGAGCCCTTCAGCCGGTTTCCGGTCTCGGTCTTGTCCTTGGACTTGGACACCGCGTCCTCCTCGCTTTGATCGCGTCCCACCGTTAAACCCACCGCCGACGCGGAACCGGACCTGCGCGCAGGTGGCGCACCACGGTGGTCATCATGCCCGACCAGCACTGTCCGTGCCTGGCGCAGCGCGTCCCGCTGGGGTCGCCTGTTCGACGAGCGCTCCCCGCTCGCGCAGCACTTCGATCTGGTGGCCGGGGGTTTTCGAATCCACGATGACGATGTCGAAGTCCTCGACGGGCGCGACCGCGTGCAGCGCGCGCCGGTGGAACTTCGTGTGGTCAACGTAGAGCACTGTGCGCTGAGCCGCGGCCAGCATCGCCTTCTTGATCTGCACCATCTCCTGCTGCGGGTAGCAGCCGATGCCGTCGGTCACCGCCGACACCGACATGATCGCCAGGTCGACGCGGAGGTTGCGCAGCGAGTCCAGCGCCATGCCACCGACGAACGCGTCCGCCCACGGCAGGTAGTCGCCGCCGACGCAGATCAAGCTGATCCCGGGGGCGGCGGCGAGCTCGTCGAAAACGCCGCGGTGGTTGGTGACGACCGTCAGCGGCGCGCGTTCGGGCAGCAACCGCGCCAGGTGCACGCCGGTGGTGGAGTCGTCGAGCACCAGCGCCTGCCCGGGCTCGATGAGCTCGGCGGCGGCGCGGGCCAGTTCCTCCTTTTCGGGCTGGTTCTGCTGCAGCCGGTATTCCGAAGCCGCTTCGTAGAGCAGCGACGAGGCGGCCGAGACGTTGCCCCTGTTGCGGTGCACCAGCCCCTGCGATTCCAGGTCGGCGAGATCCCGGTACACGGTCATGGCGCTGGCCCCGATGGTCGCGACCAGGTCGTCGATGCGCAGGGTGCCCTCCGCCATCACCAGTTCGGTGATCTTGCGGCGCCGGTCCTGCTGCTTGCCGGACGGTCGTCGGCCGGACATGGCGGCTCCTCGCTCCGAGTGGCGCTGACTGCGGCCGGATCACCTCCGTCACCGCAAGCTCACCGTACAACTCGATAAAAACACCATCTCAACCAGTCCGCAACGCTTCTTTTCACACGGAGTTTGTGATTAAAGTGTCGTCCGGTAGCCGGGGCCGATCACTCGGTCCAGGCGTGCCGGACGCCGGTGTCCCCACACCGGGAGCCCGGCACCGGGGATCTCCGACTCCGCGCTACCACCGGGCGAGCTCCGGGATTAGGCGGTACAGACGAACGTGCTGCGCACGACTGGCGGCACTCATGGACACGTGTTGCCATGCGGCAGTACCGTCCCGACTCGCTCCATGTCGGACAGACACCGAACACCCGCCTGTGCCAACGGCGGCATCACGAGGGGAACGGGAGTATGACCAGTCTTGGCGAGGTATTCCTCTGGGAGCTGCTCGGGACGGCGATACTGACGCTCATGGGCTGCGGCGTCGTGGCGAACGTGACGCTGAGCAGGAGCCTCGGAGTCGGCGGCGGATGGCTGCTGGTGAACTTCGGCTGGGGCTTCGCGGTTTTCGCCGGCGCCAGCATCGCCGAACCTGCCGGGGCGCACATCAACCCCGCGGTCACCATCGGACTGGCGATCTACGGGGACACCCCGTGGTCGCAGGTCCCCGTCTACATCATCGCGCAGATGATCGGTGCCGTACTGGGTGCGGTCCTGTGCTGGGCGGCCTACAAGTTGCAGTTCGACACGACGGAGGAGCCCGCCAACACCCGGGGGATCTTCTGCACCGGACCGACGGTCCCGAACGCTCCGTGGAACCTGATCACCGAGATCATCGGCACCTTCGTGCTGGTGTTCTGGATCATCACCAACCCGCCGGCCACCGCCGGCGACACCCCGGGAGTTCCGGACTTCGGCAACGCCGCGCTCGGCTACGCGGCGGTCGCCTTCATCGTGATCGGCATCGGCAACTCGCTCGGCGGACCGACCGGGTACGCCATCAACCCGGCGCGTGACCTGGGTCCGCGCATCGCGTACGCGATCCTGCCCATTCGCGGCAAGGGTTCGGCGGAGTGGGGCTACTCGTGGGTCCCGATCGCCGGACCGATCATCGGTGGCGCGCTGGCGGCGCTGCTGGCCCTCGCTCTGCCCATCAGCAGCTGACCGGACAAGGAAGGTTTGAACAATGGCCTCGTACATCGCCGCCATTGACCAGGGGACCACGTCCTCGCGGTGCATGATCTTCGACCACTCCGGCAGAGTGGTCGCGGTCAACCAGAAGGAGCACCGCCAGCTGTTCCCCAAGGCCGGCTGGGTCGAGCACGACCCGGTCGAGATCTGGAACAACGTCCGCCAGGTGTGCGCGGGCGCCCTGGCCAAGGCAGACCTGGTCTCCTCCGACATCGCCGCCTGCGGCATCACCAACCAGCGTGAGACCACGGTGGTCTGGGAGAAGGCCACCGGAAAGCCGGTCTACAACGCCATCGTCTGGCAGGACACCCGCACCGACGAGATCGTCAGCCAACTGGGCGCGAAGGAGGGGCAGAACCGCTTCCAGGCGAAGACCGGTCTGCCGCTGGCGACCTACTTCTCCGGCCCGAAGGTGAAGTGGCTGCTGGACAACGTCGAGGGCATCCGGGAGCGCGCCGAGAAGGGCGAGCTGCTGTTCGGCAACATGGACACCTGGGTGCTGTGGAACTGCACCGGTGGCCCGGACGGCGGACTCCACGTCACCGACCCGACCAACGCCTCGCGCACGCTGCTGATGGATCTGGAGACCCTGCAGTGGGATCCGGACATCTGCGCCGAGATCGGCGTGCCGATGTCGATGCTGCCGGAGATCCGCTCCTCCTCGGAGGTCTACGGGCAGTTCCGCGAGCGCGGTGTGTTCGCCGGGATCCCGATCGCCGGCATCCTCGGCGATCAGCAGGCCGCCACCTTCGGGCAGGCGTGCCTGTCGCCCGGTGAGGCCAAGAACACCTACGGCACCGGCAACTTCGTCCTGCTCAACACCGGGACCGAGCGCGTCATCAGCCAGAACGGCCTGCTGACCACGGTCGGCTACAAGATCGGCGACAACGACACGATCTACTGCCTGGAGGGCTCGATCGCGGTCACCGGTTCGCTGGTGCAGTGGCTGCGGGACAACCTCGGCATGATCGGCAGCGCTCCGGAGATCGAGCAGGTCGCGTCCAGCGTGGACGACAACGGCGGCGCGTACTTCGTGCCCGCCTTCTCCGGTCTGTTCGCGCCGCACTGGCGCTCGGACGCGCGCGGCGCGATCGTCGGGCTCACCCGGTACGTCAACCGCGGTCACCTCGCCCGAGCGGTGCTGGAGGCCACGGCCTTCCAGACCCGCGAGGTCATCGAGGCGATGAACGCCGACTCCGGTGTCCCGCTGAAGTCGCTGAAGGTCGACGGCGGCATGGTCGTCAACGAGCTGCTGATGCAGTTCCAGGCGGACATCCTGGGCGTTCCGGTGATCCGGCCGAAGGTCAACGAGACCACCGCGCTCGGCGCCGCCTACGCGGCCGGCCTCGCGGTCGGCTTCTGGGAGAGCGAAGCCGACATCCGCAGCAACTGGGCCAAGGACAAGCAGTGGGACCCGTCGATGACGGAGGAGCTCCGCGAGAAGCAGTACGCCAACTGGCAGAAGGCGGTCACCAAGACCTTCGACTGGGTCGAGTGACGCCAGGACTCCGCGCCCTCGGGTGAGGCGACCGCGTGTGATCGCCTCACCGACGCCGACGGCGGTTCGCTCGGTTCCGGAC
>NZ_JBFAQJ010000082.1:0-5110 GCF_040677225.1 Saccharopolyspora sp. NPDC049357
CCCTCAGTTCCCACTCGAATTTCGCGCGAAATTCGAATCCGCCCACGCACCCGGGCGTGTCCGCACAGGTCAGAGGGTTATGTCGGGCTCGCTGGTCGAATTTCGCGCGAAGTTGGAGCGCTGCGTTTCGCGCTCGAATTTCGCGCGAAATTCGAGGGGTCTCCCCTCCCGGGTGAGCCGCGGGGTGAGGGGTTGCGGGGTGGAAGTGAGGGTCGCACGAGGAGGCTCATGAGTTGACTGTCGACATCGGGCTATCATTTCGGCGTGGCGGAAGAGTCTTTGCGCAGTTTGGACCGCTTGACCTTGCGGGAGCGCGCGCTGGTGGCGCTGCGCGAGGCGATCCTGACCGGGCGGTACGGGCCAGGTGATCACCTCGGCGAGGTCGAGATCGCTTCGCAGCTGTCGATCAGCCGCGGCACGGTGCGCGAGGCGCTGCGTCATCTCCAGCAGGAAGGCCTGGTCACGCCTGGTGTGCGCGGCATGCTGCGGGTGCGCAGCCTGTCGGCGAACGAGATCGACGAGCTGTTCCGGGTCCGCTGCGCGCTGGAGGGCCAGGCGGTCGCCGAGATCGTCGAGTCCGACCGGCTGGCGCAGGTGGTCGGCGAGCTGCACTCGGCGTTGGACAAGCTGGAGGCGGCCACCGGCGACCTCAGCGAGCAGCTGGAAGCCGACCTCGCCTTCCACGCCCAGCTGTGCGAGCTGTCGGGCAACTCGATCCTGCTCGACACCTGGCGGCACCTGGAGGGTCCGATCCGGGTGGTCGTGATGAGCGCGTCCACCGAGAACCGGCGCTTCCCCATGTCCGCTGACCACCACCGGCCGATAGTCGAGGCCGTCGAACGCGGCGACGCCGACACCGCCGTGCGCGTGCTCCGCGAGCACATGCAGGCCGCGGTCAAGCTGCTCAACAGCAAGAGCTGAGCCCGGTCGCGGGGCGGAAAATCCGTCCTTGACACCCCGCCGACCGGACTTATGATGACTGTCAACATTGACTGTTGACACTCAACACTCAGCCACCCGGTCAAGGAGGATCGCGATGGCAAGCTCCCCATCCCGGGCGTCGGTGAACGGCAGCCCGGAGAAGTTCAGAGTCGCCGTCGGCTGCGGAGTCGGCGCGACCATCGAGACCTACGACTTCATCGGCTTCGGAACCGCCGCCGCCCTCTACTTCGGCGACGCGTTCTTCCCCGGATCCGACCCGCTGTCGGCTTCGCTGCTGTCCTTCGCAACCCTCGGCGTCGGTTTCGCCGCACGCCCGCTGGGCGGCATCATCGCAGGTCACCTGGGTGACCGCATCGGACGCAAGCCGGTGCTGGTGGCCTCGTTGCTGCTGATGGGCGTCGCCACCGTGCTCATCGGCTGCCTGCCCACCTACCAGCAGGCCGGCATCTGGGCGCCGGTGCTGCTGGTGGCCGTCCGCATCGTGCAGGGCCTCGCCTTCGGCGCGGAGTGGGGCGGTGCCATCCTGATGACCTTCGAACACGCGCCCTGGCGCAAACGAGGTCTCTACACCGGCATCACCCAGGCCGGGTTCCCCGTCGGCCTGCTGCTGGCGAACCTGGCGTTCCTGCTCAGCGCCGGACTCGAGGGCACACTGACGTGGCGAGTCCCGTTCCTGCTCTCGGCGGTGCTCATCGTGGTGGGCATCCTGATCCGCCTGAAGATCGACGAGTCGCCGGAGTTCGAGGAGCTCAAGGAATCCGGCGAGGTCGCGCGCAACCCGATCCTGGAGGTGCTGCGCGACGACTGGCGCAACGTGCTGCGCACGTTCTGCCTGCGCGTGGTCGAGACGGCGGGCTACGCGGTCTCGGTGACGTTCATGCTGTCCTACTTGGAGCTCGACACCTCGCCCACCTCGGGGTCCTTGAGCCTGCTGGCGCTGACCACGGCCGCGGGGATCGGCATCCTGGCCACCACGCTGTGGGGGCACTTCTCGGACGTCTTCGGCAGGCGCCCGATCTACCTGCTGGGCTGCGTGGCCGCCGTGGCGTGGGGCGTGCCGATGTTCTTGATGGCCAACACCGGCTCCGCGGTGCTGATCGTGCTCGCCTTCGTGATCAGCTACGCGATCTGCCAGAACTCGCTGGCCGGGGTCCAGGGCGCCTGGTTCTCGGAGCTGTTCGAGACCAAGACCCGCACCGCCGGGGCGTCGCTGGCCTACCAGATCTCCGCGGTCGTCTCGGGTTTCACCCCGATGATCGCCACCGCCCTGTACGCGCAGGCCGGCTGGCTCGGACCGGCGCTGCTGTTCAGCGGCTACGGCGTGCTGGGCCTGGTCGCGGCGGTGCTCACCCGGGAGACGTGGGGCCCGGCTCAGAAGGCGGAGGTCGCGGCCCTCGAGCGCGCCGCCAACGGCAAGGAGGAAGCAGTTGTCTGATCGAACGCGCATGATCGCGGAGTCGGCGCGCCGCATCCGCGAGAACGCCCTGGACATGGGCGAACTCCAAGGACAGGGCTACATCGCCCAGGCGCTCGGGGTCGCCGACGTGCTGGCGGTGATGTACTCCGACCAGCTGCGGTTCCGGCCCGAAGACCCGGAGTGGGAGGACCGCGACCGGTTCCTGCTGTCCATCGGCCACTACGCGATCGCGCTGTACGCGGCGCTGGCCGAGGCCGGGGTGATCGACGCCGACGAGCTGCAGACCTACGCCGCCGACGACTCGCGGCTGCCGATGTCGGCCATGGCCAGCTACACCCCCGGTGTGGAGATCTCCGGCGGTTCGCTCGGACACGGCCTCGGCGTGGCCGTGGGCATGGCACTCGGGTTGCGGCACAGGGGAAATCCGGCCCGCGTCTACAACCTGCTCTCCGACGGCGAGCTCGACGAGGGTTCCACGTGGGAAGCGGCGCTGGCCGCCTCGCACCACGGGCTGGACAGCCTCATCGCGATCGTCGACGTCAACGCGCTGCAGGCCGACGGCCCGACGGTCGACGTGCTGCGCACCGAGCCGATCCAGGCCAAGTGGGAGTCCTTCGGCTGGAACGCCGTCCGCGTCGACGGCAACGACGTCGACGCCCTGGTGGCAGCGCTGGACGGGCTGCGCGAGCACCGGGGTTCGCCATCGGTGCTGATCTGCGACACCCGGGTCGGCCGAGGTGTCCCGTTCCTGGAGACCCGGGAGAAGGCGCACTTCATGCGGGTCGAACCGCACGAGTGGCAACTGGCACGCGACCACCTGCAGGAGGCCGGGGCATGACGACCGCGACCAAGAAGGCCACCACGTCGGCGATGATCGCCTCGTTCGCCGACGAGGGCCAGAAGACCACCAAAGCCCCGTTCGGGCACGCGCTGGCCCGGCTCGCCGAGCAGCGCCAGGACGTCGTGGGCCTCTCGGCGGACCTCGCCAAGTACACCGACATGCACGTCTTCCGCGACGCCCACCCGGAGCGGTTCTTCCAGATGGGCATGGCCGAGCAGTCGCTGCTTGCCGCGGCCGCGGGGATGGCAGAGGTCGGCCTGACGCCGTTCGCCTCGACCTACTCGGTGTTCGCGACCAGGCGCGCCTACGACTTCCTGTGCCTGGACATCGCCGAGCCGAGGCTCAACGTCAACGTCATCGGCGGACTTCCGGGGCTGACCACCGGTTACGGGCCGAGTCACCAGGCCACCGAGGACGTCGCGATCCTGCGCGGCATCCCAGGACTGACCATCGTCGACCCGTGCGATTCGGTGGACATCGAGCAGGCGGTCCCGCAGCTGGCCGACTCGCCCGGCCCCACCTACCTGCGGTTGCTGCGCGGTGCGGTGCCGACGGTGCTCGACGAGTACGACTACCGCTTCCAGTTGGGCAAGGCCGCCGAGCTGCGCACCGGCCGGGACGTGCTGATGATCTCCAGCGGGCTGATGACGATGCGCGCCCTGTCGGCGGCCGCCGAGCTCGCCGACGATCACGTCGACGTAGCCGTGCTGCACGTGCCGACCATCAAACCCCTTGACCGGCAAGCGATCCTGTCCGCCGTCGGGCGGGACCGGTTGGTGGTGACGCTGGAGAACCACACGGTCGTCGGGGGTCTGGCCGAGTCCGTCGCGTCCTGCCTGGCCTTCGCCGGGGTGGGTGAGCGCATCGTGCCGATCGGCCTGCCCGACGAGTTCCTGGCCGCGGGCGCGCTGCCCACGCTGCACGACCGCTACGGGCTTTCGGTGCCGCAGATCAAGAAGCGCGTGCTCGCCGAGCTCGGCTGACCCACCTAGGAGATCGCATGAACAGCAACCGCACAGCCATCGTGACCGGAGCCGGTTCGCGTCGCGGCATCGGGCAGGGAATCGCGCACGCGCTGGCCGGGCAGGGCTGGAACATCGCCGTGCTCGACGTCGACGAGGCCAGCGCGAAGGACGTCGCCAACGCCGTCGCCGAGGCGCACGGCGTGGCCGCGGTCAGCGCTGGTTGCGACGTGACCGACAAGGCGGCGGTGGACGCCGCCGTGTCGGTCGTGGAATCGGAGTTGCCGGAGATCGGCGCGCTGGTCAACAACGCCGGAATCACCTCCCCCGTCCCGTTCCTGGAGGTCTCCGACGAGGAGTGGGATCGCGTCTTCGAGGTCAACGTCCGGGGCAGCTACCTGATGACCAAGCGGGTCGTCGGTGGCATGGCCGAGCGGGGTTTCGGGCGCGTCGTGAACCTCTCGTCGGTGTCGGCGGAGCGCGGCGGCGGGGTGTTCGGCGGTGTCGCCTACTCGGCGGCCAAGGCCGGGCTGCTCGGGTTCTCCCGCGCGCTGGCCCGCGAACTGGGCCCGTCGGGGGTCACGGTGAACTCGGTGGCCCCGGGCCTGATCGACACCGACATCACGGCGGGCAAGCTCGACCCGGAGCGCAAGGCCGCGATGATCGCCGACATCCCGACCCGCCGCGCCGGCCGCGTGGACGACGTCGCCGATGTCGTCGCGTTCCTGTGCCGACCGGAATCGGGCTACCTCACCGGTGTCACCTACGACATCAACGGCGGCTCGCACATCCACTGACCGGACGGTGGGGTGCGCGCGGGGGGGCGGGGCCCCCCCCGGGCCGCGCGGGGCCGGGGCGTGCGATGGAGAGCCGCGCGGGGGGGGGGCCCAGGGTGGGGGGGCGAGCGAACCCCCCCCCCGCGAGGGCGGGGTGGGCGGGGGGCGCGGG
>NZ_JBFAQJ010000083.1:0-1497 GCF_040677225.1 Saccharopolyspora sp. NPDC049357
CCCGCGGGTTTTTCGGGCATGAAAAATGGGGTGGGCAGAAGAATTTCTTCTCCTGCCCACCCCACATAAGGATTGTGTCGGCGGTGTCTTACTCTCCCACACCCTAGCGAGTGCAGTACCATCAGCGCTGGGGAGCTTAGCTACCGGGTTCGGAATGGGACCGGGCGGACCCTCCCCGCCATCGCCACCGACAACCCTGAACCCACCACCAACCGGCGATGGAAAACCTGGGTGTCACTACGCGTTGACACAAATCTTCAGATATCAACAACAACCCTGGGTTGTTGTCTCAGATATCGTATAGTGGGTGCGTAACATCTTCGTGAGCAAGTCCTCGGCCTATCAGCACCGGTCAGCTCCACACATTACTGTGCTTCCACATCCGGCCTGTCAACCCGGTCATCTACCGGGGGCCTTAACCCACAAAGGGGTGGGAGACCTCATCTAGGAACAGGCTTCCCGCTTAGATGCTTTCAGCGGTTATCCCTCCCGAACATAGCCAACCAGCCGTGCCCTTGGCAGAACAACTGGCACACCAGAGGTTCGTCCGTCCCGGTCCTCTCGTACTAGGGACAGCCTTCCGCAAGTCTCCTACGCGCGCGGCGGATAGGGACCGAACTGTCTCACGACGTTCTAAACCCAGCTCGCGTGCCGCTTTAATGGGCGAACAGCCCAACCCTTGGGACCAACTCCAGCCCCAGGATGCGACGAGCCGACATCGAGGTGCCAAACCATGCCGTCGATATGGACTCTTGGGCAAGATCAGCCTGTTATCCCCGGGGTACCTTTTATCCGTTGAGCGACACCGCTTCCACCAGCCAGTGCCGGATCACTAGTCCCTGCTTTCGCACCTGCTCGACCCGTCAGTCTCACAGTCAAGCTCCCTTATACACTTACACTCAACACCTGATTGCCAACCAGGCTGAGGGAACCTTTGGGCGCCTCCGTTACCCTTTAGGAGGCAACCGCCCCAGTTAAACTACCCACCAGGCACTGTCCCCGATCCGGATCACGGACCCGAGTTAGATGCCCGGAACGACCAGAGTGGTATTTCACCAACGACTCCACCAACACTAGCGTGTCAGCTTCACAGTCTCCCACCTATCCTACACAAGCCGAACCAAACACCAATACCAAGCTATAGTAAAGGTCCCGGGGTCTTTCCGTCCTGCCGCGCGAAACGAGCATCTTTACTCGTACTGCAATTTCACCGGGCCTGTGGTCGAGACAGCGGAGAAGTCGTTACGCCATTCGTGCAGGTCGGAACTTACCCGACAAGGAATTTCGCTACCTTAGGATGGTTATAGTTACCACCGCCGTTTACTGGCGCTTAAATTCTCCGCTACACCCCAAAGGGCTTTACGGGTCCTCTTAACGTTCCAGCACCGGGCAGGCGTCAGTCCATATACATCGCCTTACAGCTTCGCATGGACCTGTGTTTTTAGTAAACAGTCGCTTCTCCCTGGCCTCTGCGACCACCACCAGCTCCCACCGAAA
>NZ_JBFAQJ010000083.1:1593-5033 GCF_040677225.1 Saccharopolyspora sp. NPDC049357
CGTATGCACGGGTACGGGAATATCAACCCGTTATCCATCGACTACGCCTGTCGGCCTCGCCTTAGGCCCCGACTCACCCTGGGCGGACGAACCTTCCCCAGGAACCCTTGGTCATCCGGCGGAAGAGATTCTCACTCTTCACTCGCTACTCATGCCTGCATTCTCACTCCCACACAATCCACACCACGCTTCCGCGGACGCTTCACCTCGTGCAGGACGCTCCCCTACCCAACCCAACAAAAGTTGAATTGGCATGGCTTCGGCGGTGCGCTTCAGCCCCGCTACATTGTCGGCGCAGGACCACTTGACCAGTGAGCTATTACGCACTCTTTCAAGGATGGCTGCTTCTAAGCCAACCTCCTGGTTGTCTAAGCGATCCCACATCCTTTCCCACTAAGCGCACACTTGGGGGCCTTAGCCGATGCTCTGGGCTGTTTCCCTCTCGACGACGAAGCTTCTCCCCCGCCGTCTCACTGCCACACTCAACTCAGGCGTATTCGGAGTTTGGCTGATCTCAGTAACCCGTGAAGGCCCATCAACCAACCAGTGCTCTACCCCACCCAAGCAACATGCGACGCTGCACCTAAATGCATTTCGGGGAGAACCAGCTATCACGGAGTTTGATTGGCCTTTCACCCCTACCCACAGCTCATCCCCCAGGTTTTCAACCCTGGTGGGTTCGGGCCTCCACACGGTCTTACCCGCGCTTCACCCTGGCCATGGGTAGATCACTCCGCTTCGGGTCTACACCACGCGACTCCAACGCCCTATTCAGACTCGCTTTCGCTCCGGCTACCCCCAACGGGTTAACCTCGCCACGCAGCAGTAACTCGCAGGCTCATTCTTCAAAAGGCACGCCATCACAGTTGCTAAGACTGCTCTGACGGATTGCAGGCACATGGTTTCAGGAACTATTTCACTCCCCTCCCGGGGTACTTTTCACCATTCCCTCACGGTACTATCCACTATCGGTCACCAGGAAGTATTTAGGCTTAGCGAGTGGTCCCGCCAGATTCACAGCACCCTCCACGAAAGCGCTGCTACTCGGGAACACCACCACACACCGGCCACGCATTTTCGTCTACCGGACTCTCACCGTCTCTGGTCAGGTTTCCCAACCTGTTCAACTAACACGCAACACAAATGCTGAGAGGTCAGTAGCCCTCTCCAACGATGTCCCACAACCCCGCACACGCAACCCCTACCAGGTATCCCACGCGCACGGTTTAGCCTCTTCCGCTTTCGCTCGCCACTACTCACGGAATCACCAGTGTTTTCTCTTCCTACGGGTACTAAGATGTTTCACTTCCCCGCGTTCCCCCTCACACCCTATATATTCAGGCATGAGTAACCCGACATCACTCGGGCTGGGTTTCCCCATTCGGACACCCTCGGATCACAGCTCGTTTGACAACTCCCCGAGGACTATCGCGGCCTACCACGTCCTTCATCGGCCCCTGGTACCAAGGCATCCACCATGTGCCCTAAAAAACTTGGCCACAAAGATGCTCGCACCCACTATACAATTCTCAAACAACAACCCGAAAAAACAACCACACACCCAACCGGGCACGTGGTGTGTCCTCTCAGATACCCAACAGTGAACCGTTCTCAAAGGTTAGTGTGTTCCACAATCCATCGAGCACCCGTGGTGAACGACACTCGCGCTCAACCCACGGAAACTCCCAGCCTACGACCGGGGTTTATGTTGCTCCTTAGAAAGGAGGTGATCCAGCCGCACCTTCCGGTACGGCTACCTTGTTACGACTTCGTCCCAATCGCCAGTCCCACCTTCGACCACTCCCTCCCAAAGGGTTAGGCCATGGGCTTCGGGTGTTACCGACTTTCATGACGTGACGGGCGGTGTGTACAAGGCCCGGGAACGTATTCACCGCAGCAATGCTGATCTGCGATTACTAGCGACTCCGACTTCACGGGGTCGAGTTGCAGACCCCGATCCGAACTGAGACCGGCTTTAAGGGATTCGCTCCACCTCACGGCATCGCAACCCTCTGTACCAGCCATTGTAGCATGTGTGAAGCCCTGGGCATAAGGGGCATGATGACTTGACGTCATCCCCACCTTCCTCCGAGTTGACCCCGGCAGTCCCCTACGAGTCCCCGGCATAACCCGCTGGCAACATAGGGCAAGGGTTGCGCTCGTTGCGGGACTTAACCCAACATCTCACGACACGAGCTGACGACAGCCATGCACCACCTGTACACCAACCACAAGGGAAACCGTATCTCTACGGCTGTCTAGTGCATGTCAAACCCAGGTAAGGTTCTTCGCGTTGCATCGAATTAATCCACATGCTCCGCCGCTTGTGCGGGCCCCCGTCAATTCCTTTGAGTTTTAGCCTTGCGGCCGTACTCCCCAGGCGGGGCGCTTAATGCGTTAGCTACGGCACGGAAACGGTGGAACCCATCCCCACACCTAGCGCCCAACGTTTACGGCATGGACTACCAGGGTATCTAATCCTGTTCGCTCCCCATGCTTTCGCTCCTCAGCGTCAGTATCGGCCCAGAGACCCGCCTTCGCCACCGGTGTTCCTCCTGATATCTGCGCATTTCACCGCTACACCAGGAATTCCAGTCTCCCCTGCCGAACTCAAGTCTGCCCGTATCGACCGCACGCCCACAGTTAAGCTGCAGGTTTTCACGGCCGACGCGACAAACCGCCTACGAGCTCTTTACGCCCAATAAATCCGGACAACGCTCGCACCCTACGTATTACCGCGGCTGCTGGCACGTAGTTAGCCGGTGCTTCTTCTACAGGTACCGTCACCCGAAAGCTTCGTCCCTGTCGAAAGAGGTTTACAACCCGAAGGCCGTCATCCCCCACGCGGCGTTGCTGCGTCAGGCTTTCGCCCATTGCGCAAGATTCCCCACTGCTGCCTCCCGTAGGAGTCTGGGCCGTGTCTCAGTCCCAGTGTGGCCGGTCACCCTCTCAGGCCGGCTACCCGTCGTCGCCTTGGTAGGCCACTACCCCACCAACAAGCTGATAGGCCGCGGGCTCATCCTGCACCGCCGGAACTTTCCACACACAGGAGATGCCTCCGTGTGTCATATCCGGTATTAGACCTCGTTTCCAAGGCTTATCCCAGAGTGCAGGGCAGATTACCCACGTGTTACTCACCCGTTCGCCACTAATCCACCACCGAAGCGGCTTCATCGTTCGACTTGCATGTGTTAAGCACGCCGCCAGCGTTCGTCCTGAGCCAGGATCAAACTCTCCAACAATGCCTTGTTGAAACAATCCCAGCACACACTCAACAACCCACAAAGGGTCGGAGCGTGATACTCAAAGAAACCACCAACCACCAACACGAAAAACTCGCATCACTGGTCAGGGGCATAAAAGAACACTAACCAAAACAGTCCACTGTTGAGTTCTCAAAGAACACACCCACACCATCGCCACAACCCCATTTCCAGGGC
>NZ_JBFAQJ010000084.1:0-4366 GCF_040677225.1 Saccharopolyspora sp. NPDC049357
GACCGGCCTTCCCGACGAGTACCGACCCGGGTTGTCGGTGCGGTTCATGGGGGTCAACGAGCAGGCGGTCATCTCCTACCTGGTCAGCGCCTACTGCGAGACGGGCGCCCGGCGGGGTGGCCGAGCGCCCGTTCGGAGCGTGGTTCTGGCTGGTCAGTCGCGGAAGATGAGGAGCTTGAGCATGATGAAGTTGATCATCGTGCCGAGCCCCTGGGCGATGACCCAGAACAGCGTGAACTGCCATGCCTCCTGCGCGTTGAACAGCACGCACAGCAGCTGGTTGGAACCCATGTTCACGAAGAACGTCGTGGTGTAGAGCACGACGAAGGCGCCGGCCTTCGCGGTGGTGTTGCCCTGGCCCGCGCCCTGGAAGGTGAACTTGCGGTTGATCACGTAGGACGCCGTGGTGCCCAGGATGAACGAGATGGACTTCGACAACCAGATCGGCCAGCCGAGCACGCCCAGCAGCAGCGAGTAGGTGCCGAAGTCGATGACGGCGCAGCCGCCGCCGATGATGATGAAGCGCGCCAGCTGGTTGAACACGCCCAATTTCTTGGGCTCGGTGTTGGCTGCGGTATCGGCCACTGTCACAGGTTCACCCTTACGAAACGACGGCAGGACCAGACGCCCTCCGACCCCGCAGCTGGAGATGTCGGGACCGTGGCACACACGTCCCCCGAGAGTGTAGCGACGACGCTTCGCGATCCGCTGGGGACCGCTCGTACCCGGCGGTAGAAGAACCCGATGCGCGGATAGACTCGGCTGGGTGGGATCGGTAAGGGACGAGCTTCAGACGCTGACCGGCTGGGGGCGCACGGCGCCCACCAGGGCTCACGTCGTCAGCACTCCGGACGTCGAGGCCATCGCCGACGCGGTCCGGAAGGCGGGCGAGCGAGGCGTCATCGCGCGCGGCCTGGGTCGCAGCTACGGCGACCCGTCTCAGAACGCGGGGGGCGCGGTCATCGACATGACCGCCCTGGACCGCGTGCACAAGATCGACGTCGACGAGGCCGTGGTGGACGTCGACGCAGGGGTTTCGCTGGACACCCTGATGCGCCGCCTCCTGCCGCACGGGCTGTGGATCCCGGTGCTGCCGGGCACCCGCCAGGTCACCGTCGGCGGTGCCATCGGATCCGACATCCACGGCAAGAACCACCACTCGCAGGGCAGCTTCGGCAGCCACGTGCTGTCGCTGGACCTGCTCACCGCGGACGGCCAGGTCCGCACGCTCAAGCCCGAGGGCGACACCTCGGAGCTGTTCTGGGCGACCGTCGGGGGCATGGGCCTGACCGGCATCATCGTCAGGGCCGCGGTGAAGCTCAAGCGCGTCGAGACCGCGTACTTCGTGGTCGACAACGTGCGGACGAACAACCTGGACGAGCTGATCGAGCACTTCACCGACGGCTCCGACGCCAACTACGTGTACTCGGTGGCCTGGTTCGACTCGCTCGCCCGCGGCGACAGCCTGGGCCGCGCGCTGCTGACCCGGGGCAACTCGGCGAAGCTGGAGGACCTGCCGAAGAAGCTGCGCAAGGACCCGTTGAAGTTCAACGCGCCGCAGCTGATGACCGCCCCACCGATCTTCCCCAACGGGCTGGTCAACAAGTACACGATCACCGCGTTCAACGAGGTCTGGTACCGCAAGGCACCGACCAAGTTCGGCGCGGTGCAGAACATCACCCAGTTCTTCCACCCGCTGGACCTGGTCGGCGAGTGGAACCGCATCTACGGCTCGAACGGCTTCCTGCAGTACCAGTTCATGGTGCCGTTCGGCCAGGAAACGATGTTCCGCCGGTCCATCGACAAGATCAGCGCCTCGGGCCACGTGTCGTTCCTGAACGTGCTCAAGACCTTCGGCCCGGGCAACGACGCCCCGATGTCCTTCCCCCGGGAAGGCTGGACGCTGACAGTCGACATCCCGATCACCCCGGGGCTGGACCGGCTCTGCCAGGAGCTTGACGAGATGGTCCTCGACGCAGGTGGCCGGTTGTACCTGGCCAAGGAGTCGCGGACCAATGCCGAGATGTTCGAGAAGATGTACCCGCGAATCGACGAGTGGCGCAAGATCCGCGCTTCGGTCGACCCGCAGGGCATCTTCGTCTCCGACCTTTCGCGAAGGCTGGGCCTGTGACCGCAGCAATGGAGTACCGCACGCTGACCGGTTGGGCACGAACCGCACCGTCCCGGGTGCGCGTGCTCAGCACGACCGACGTCGACGCCATCGCCGAGGCGGTGCGCACCGCCGACGAGCGGGGCGTCATCGCCCGCGGCTTGGGCCGCAGCTACGGCGACGTCGCGCAGAACGCCGGTGGCGTGGTCGTCGACATGACCGCGCTCAACCGCGTTCACGACATCAACCCGGACACCGCCATCGTCGACGTCGACGCGGGCGTGAGCCTGGAAGAGCTGATGAAGGCCGCGCTGCCCTACGGCCTGTGGGTCCCGGTGCTGCCGGGCACCCGGCAGGTCACGGTGGGTGGCGCGATCGCCAACGACATCCACGGCAAGAACCACCACAGCGCGGGCAGCTTCGGCAACCACGTGGTGGCGATGGACCTGCTCACCGCCGACGGCGAGATCCGCACGATCACGCCCAACGGCCCGGACGCCGACCTGTTCTGGTCGACGGTGGCGGGCATCGGCCTGACCGGCATCATCCTGCGCGCCTCGATCCGGATGACCCGGACCGAGACCGCGTACTTCATCGCCGACGCCGACCGGACCGCGAACCTCGACGAGACGATCGAGCTGTTCAACGACGGCTCGGACGACAGGTACACCTACTCGTCGGCGTGGTTCGACTCGATGTCCACCGGGTCGAAGCTCGGTCGCGGCGCGTTCGGCCGCGGCTCGCTGGCCACGCTCGACCAGCTGCCGCCGAAGCTGCGGGCCGACCCGCTGAAGTTCGACGCGCCGCAGCTGCTGACGCTGCCGGACGTCTTCCCGCCGCGGCTGGCCAACAAGCTGACCTTCGGCACGATCGGCGAGCTGTACTACTGGAAGACGCCGAAGCGCGGCCGCGACCTGATCCAGAACCTGACGGCCTTCTACCACCCGCTGGACCTGATCGGCGAGTGGAGCCGCGCCTACGGTTCGCAGGGTTTCCTGCAGTACCAGTTCTCACTCCCCTACGGCAAGGACGAGGACCTCAAGCGGATCATCCGCAAGGTGGCCCAGTCCGGCAACGTGTCGTTCCTCAACGTCATCAAGAAGATGGGCGAGGGCAACCGGTCCCCGCTGTCCTACCCGCACCCCGGCTGGCTGGTGTGCCTGGACTTCCCGATCGTCGACGGTCTGGGCAAGTTCTGCACCGAGCTGGACGAGGACGTGCTCTCCCTCGGCGGCCGGCTGTACACCGCCAAGGACTCGCGGACGTCCGCGGAGACCTTCCACCAGATGTACCCGCGGGTGGACGAGTTCAAGAAGATCCGCCAGACCATTGACCCCGAAGGCAAATTCGCCTCAGACATGAGCCGGAGGCTTGAGCTGTGATCGACGCTGTTGGCAACCCCCAATCCCTGCTGGTGCTCGGCGGCACCTCGGACATCGCGCTGACCACCGCGAAGCAGTACGCGCAGACCCGCGCGCTGCGCATCGTGCTGGCCGACCGCCCCGAGGAGTCCGAGCGCCTCGAAGCCGCTGCCGAGGAGCTGCGCAAGACCGGCAGCACGGTGTCGATCCTGCACTTCGACGCCCGCAAGCCGGAGACGCACGCCGAGGTCATCGACAAGGCGTTCGCCGACGGCGACGTCGACGTCACGCTGATCGCCTTCGGCATCCAGGGCGACAACGAGAAGGGCTGGACGGACTTCGAGGCCGCCCGCGCCGTCGCCGACATCAACTACGTCGCCCCGGTGGGCCTGGGCGTGCTGCTGGCCAACAAGCTCAAGAAGCAGGGCCACGGCAGCATCGCGGTGATGGCCTCCCCGGCCGGTGAGCGCGCTCGCCGCTCGAACTTCGTCTACGGCTCCTCCAAGGGCGGCCTGGACATCTTCTACACCGGTCTCACCTACGCGCTGGAGGAGCACGGTGTGAAGGTCACCGTGATCCGCCCGAACTTCGTGCACACGAAGCTCACCGCGGGCATGAAGCCGCCGCCCATGTCGCAGACCCCGGACCAGGTCGCCGCGGCGATCATCGACGGCGTCCGCAAGGGCAAGGAAGAGGTCTACGCGCCCGGCCAGATGCGCTGGGTCATGTTCGTGCTCAAGCACGTTCCGCGCTTCATCTTCAAGAAGCTGCCGTTCTAGGTTCCGGGGTCGGGGGGGGGCGCGGGGGGCCCCCCCCCCCCCCCCCCCCCGGAGCAGCCCCGGCGGCGGGCGGGGGCGCCGGCGGGGGGGGGAGAGGGTTGAAGGGGGGGGGGTGG
>NZ_JBFAQJ010000085.1:0-4281 GCF_040677225.1 Saccharopolyspora sp. NPDC049357
CGCGCAGCACCCACAGCAGGGGCATCTCCGCGGGGACGTCGACCTCGACGTCCTTGCCGTTGACGGTGAACTCGTACTTGGGCATGTCGCTCGGGAACTCCTAGAAGTTGATCGGGAAGCTGCGCGGCTGCGTACCGGTCGCGCGGGCGTAGGCGGTGGCCACGGCACCCGCCGCCACCGGAACGCCCAGCTCGCCCACACCGCCCGGGTCGCCGGTCGGGGGCATCACGAAGACCTTCGTCTCGAGCGGCGAATGCCGCTGCCGCGCCCACTTGAAGTCGCTGAAGCTGCCTTCCCGCACGGCGCCGTTGTCGAAGTGCAGGCCCGCCTGAAGGATCGTGGAGATCCCGTCGATGAGCCCGCCCTGCATCTGCGCCTCCACACCACGCGGGTTGATCGCGCGGCCCACGTCCACCGCCACGAAGGCCTTGGTGACCCGCGGGTTCTCCGGGTCGGTGGCGTTGATCTCCACCAGGCACGCCGAGGAGGAGCGATGCTCCTCGTGCACCGCGAGACCTTGGGCCCAGCCCTGGGGCATCGAACGGCCCCAGCCGCCCTCGACGCCGACCTTCTTCAGCACCGCCTTCGCCCGGTCGGTCTTGAGCGAGTCCATCCGGAACTTCAGCGGGTCCTTGCCGAGCTTCGCCGCCAGTTCGTCGACGATGAGCTCTTGCGCGGCGCGGAACGAACCACCGTGCACACCACGCCACTCGGCGGTCTTCACGCCGGGAATCCGCTCGCCCTTGCCGTCGATGGTGACCAGGCCGAACTCGTACGGCACGTTCTGGCTGATGTAGAAGACGATCTCGTCGACCGGCTTGTTGATGGCCGAGAAGATCTCCGAGGTCAGCACGATGCCCGCACCGTGCGACAGGTCCACCATCACGCCGCTCATCTTCTGCTGGAAGGAGCGGACCTTTCCACCCCGGTAGGAGGCGATGATGCGGTGGTGCGTCGGCGGACGCATCCGCCCGTGCCGGGTCTCGTCGTTGCGCGTCCACATCAGCTTGACCGGTTTGCCCACCGCTTTGGACACGCGTGCGGCCTCCACGACGGCGTCGTTGAAACCGCGCGCACCGAACGAGCCACCGGCTCGCGTGATGTGCGCGGTCACGGCCGGCTGCGGCAGCCCGACGGCCTTGGCGACGTCGACCTGCACCCCCATGCCGACCTGGCCCGGGTACCAGACCTCCGCCCGGTCCCGACGCACGTCGGCGACGGCGTAGCTGACCTCCATGGGCGAGTGGCTGACACCGGCGAAGTCGAAGCTCGCGTCGATCTTGCCCTCGCCGTCGCCCAGGTCGAGGGTGTCCATCATGCTGCCGGTCTTCTCGTTCAGCGTCGCCTTGATGTCGGTGTCCGAGGTCCTCGCCCCCGGCCCGGGAACCCAGCTGACGTGGAGCTTCTTCGCGGCTTCCAGAGCCTGCCAGGTGTTCTCGGCGCACACCGCCACACCGGTGGGCAGTTCGACCACGTCGGACACGCCGGGCAGGGCGCGGACTGACGCGTCGTCGAAAGCGGCGACCTTGCCGTCCACGGTGGGCGGCCGTACGACGACGGCGACGACCGAGCCGGGAATCTTGATGTCGCCGACGTACTTGGTGGCGCCGGTGACCATGCCGCGGGCGTCGACGCGGTTCATCGGCTTGCCGAGGACCTTGTGCTGCTCGGTCTTCTTCGGACGCGCCGGGACCGCCGGAACGGTCACCTTGGCCGCGTCCTTGGCCAGTTCTCCGAAGCTCAGCTCGCGTCCGTCGGGCGCGTGCACGGCCGTGTCGGAGACGGTCAGGTCAGTGGCGGGAACGCCGAAGCGCTTACCGGCGGCCGTGACCAGCCGGGACCGGGCGGCGGCAGCCATCGAGGCCAGCGGCTGCCACAGGGCGCGAACACCGCTGGAGAACCCGGTGAAGTGGTTGATGAACAGCTCCGGCCGGGCGTCGGAGATCTCGACGACCACGTCGGAGGGCTTGGCGTCCATCTCCTCGGCGATCATCATGACGACCGAGGTGTTGATGCCCTGGCCGACTTCCAGCCGGGGCATCTCGAAGCGGACCTTGTTGTTGGCGGCGATCTCCAGCCGCATCAGCGGCATGGTGGGCATCGCCAGCATCGTCACGGCGTCGGCGAAGTCGACCATCGGCTCCAGTGGCGGGAGCGGAACCGGGATCTGGGATTTGGCCGCAGCAGCGGCGACCTCACCCTCGGGGACCAGCTGCGCGGCGACCGTCAGCGTCGGGGCGGCCATCAAGTAGGTGAGGAAGCGCCGACGCCCAACACCGGACGCCTGCTCCGGTTCCGCCACCGCTGCCCCCTCCGCGGTTTCCTCTGGAGTGGCGGGCGTGACCATTCAGGACTCCTCTCAAGGGTTGCCCAGGCAACAACCCCAAGCTCGGCTCGAACACAGCGAGCAAGGCGAGACAAGCCCACACGCAGCGTCCGGCACTCCACGCCTCGGGTTCTCGCGGATGTGACTGTGCGTGTTGGCATCTGTGCGCAGACTCACCCTGCTAGGTATGGCGGAGCACCCTAGCGGAGCAGCGACGGAGTGAATAGCCGCCCGAATGCTGCGACAGCAGGCCTTCTCTCGTTCGAATGCGCACTTCTGTGACGCAGAACGGAGGAACCCAAGCAAGTGCTTGCCTGGCGACCAGCGGAAACGAGCACTCCGGTTTTCGGCGCCGGCATCGCATTTCCGGCTTCGAATCCGATGGGTCATACCCGTGAGTGATGCAACCGATATCGTTTCGCGATCCCCGGTTGCCTGCGAACTCTGTTCGGTGTCGGACCCGGGTCGGTCTTCGGTCTCTCGCGGCCTTCACGTACAGCGATCACCACGCCCGTGAGGGCCGGTATTCGCTCTCACTCACCCAGAGCGTCGTTGCCGGACCGGTTTCGGTCAGCCCGTCGCGCACGGCGCTCCACATGCGCTCGGCGACGATCTCGCGGTCGAAGTGAACGACGCTCCCTGTCGGGATCCCGCGCAGGTCTGCCGGTTCCCGGTGCGTGATGGTCTCGGTGCGCTTGACCTTCTGCCTCCCCATCTGCATCACGACCCGCGATTCGGTACCGACCTGCCCGTGCACCCCACTCAGCGGCTCATGCAGCACCAGACCCCGCAACCACTTCGACATGTGTGCCGGTCGGCGAGCAGTTGGACCACCCTCTCCCGCGGCAGAGCGATCTCTCACTCCTGATGCAAGCTTGACGTCGGGACATCGGGGGTCCAGCCAAGTCGGGTCGGGGCGGGCGGCAATCGGGGGTCGCCCGCCCCGCCGCTTCGCTTCCGCTACAGGCCGCAAGCCCCGCGGTCGAGTTGGAAGAACCTGGCGTTGGCCCAGCGGCACAGCCAGATGCCGACCATGACGCCGGCGATCGTGGCCAGGGCCGGGAGGTATCCGCTGGCGACCTGGATGATCGGGATCGCAGGGCAGCCACCCGAGATCGCCCAGCCGGTGCCGAACAGCACGGCACCGGGGACAACACCGCCGTGGATGCGGGTCGGTACGCGGCGGACGCCCACCACGGTGAAGACGACCACGATGATCCCCACTGCCCCCGCGAAGGCGTACAGCATGCGCGGGTCCTGGAAGGTGAACATGCGGTTCAGCTCGGCGTAGTCACCGAACCCGATGCTGGTGACGATGAAACCCAGGGCGAGCCCGGTGATGATGTTGGCGACGAGAACAGCGCCCCTGGTATTCATCAGATCACCTTCCACAGCAGGAACGACACACCCACGGCGGTGCCGAAGAAGACAGTCGTGGCGACGAGGCTGACCGGCCGCAACCGGCCGCATCCGCTGAGCCCGTGGCCCGAGCTGCAGCCACCGGCCAGCCGAGTGCCGAAGCCGACGAGGATCCCGCCGGCGAACAGCACGCCGATCATGACGTTGAGATCGGCGGTGACGAGCCTGCTGAAGCCCTCGCCCATGTCGTAGCGGACTTCGAACTGGCCCATGCTGATCGCCGCGAGCCATCCGCCGATGAAGATCGAGAGCAGTAATGCGGCCTGGGTGACCAGAGGTGCCGGGCGCACCCGTGCGGCGACAGGCTCGATGTCCCGGTCGTCGTCGTGCGTCGCCTTTGGTGGGTGGGAGGCGACGGCGTGGGTGCCGAACTCCGCGGCGGTCGCTGCGGCGAAGGCTTCCTCGAGCGCCCGGTCGTCGGCGAACTCGGCTTCCTGCTTCTCGAAGCGACGTTCGGCGCGCCAGTGCAGGACGCGGTCCCACGCTGAGGACACACCGAAGGACCGATCGGTGATCAGCGTGTAGTTGATGGTGAC
>NZ_JBFAQJ010000086.1:0-3881 GCF_040677225.1 Saccharopolyspora sp. NPDC049357
AACGTCGAGAACCGGGATTACGTGCCCGGGTACCGGGGGTACGACCCGCACGCCGATCCCACCAGCGGTTTCACCCGAGACACCGATCTCGGGCTCGCCGAACGCTCCCGGCCGAGCCGGTCCTCGCACGAGTCGACCCGCTCGGCGCCGTCGTCCTCGCGCCACCCGACGAGTTCCTCCTCGTCGTCGAGGTACTACCCGACGTCGAACGACAGGTACTACTACGACCGGCGACCGGGACTTCCCCCGGACTCCACGAGCACTCCCGGCGAAGCACCCCGCGCCCAGGACGGCGCCGGCTCGGTTCACGTGCCCAGCGCACTCGCCGACAGCCCCAGGATCCAGGCCCCTGCCGGTCCTGTCAGCACCGAAACCCTGTCCGGCCAGGTCGACCCCAGCGCGGACCGCGTCGTGCTGATCCCGGACTCCGGTGCTCGCGGCATCGACTTCGCCGACAGCGGCACCCGGGTCGCCATGGACCTCGGCAAGGAGGTCGTGGCGCTGGTCGACAACGGTCGCGGCAAGCTCCAGTGGCGCAGCTTCCACCCCGACGGATCCCGGCCGCGCGTGGTTCGCGACGACGCACCCGCCACGACCGACACCACCACGGCGCCCTCGAAGCCCACCGAACCGGCACCGGCTCGCCGGCAGCCGCCGACGTTCGCGGTGGAGGCCGAGCGGTGGAAGCCGCTGGACAACGCCTTCGTGGTGGACAGCAACGGCGACCGCAGGACGATCCAGCGCGGCCCGGCGAGCGGCATCCGGCAGGAAGTCCGCTACAGCCTCACGCCGGAACCGGGTCGCTGGAACTTCGAGACGAAGCTGCACCTGCGTCCGGCTGATGGCGTGAGCGCGGCGGATCTGGCGGCGGTGCGCGCCAACACCGCCGCGGGCATCGAACGGCTGCTCAACCAGCCCGAGAACGTCCTGCCGGGACCCGGTGTCCGCGCGCACGGCCAGGTCACCTTCGTCGACGACCCGGCTGATGCGGATGGTGTCGTCGAGGTGGTGCCGGGTCGGCCGGATGATGTGCAGAATCCGATGGATCAGCATCGGTGGGCGGTGGGTGCGAGTCCGTCGGAGTTCACGCATGAGGTGATGCACTTCTTCGGTGTGCGGGATGCTTATCCGCATCCGCGTCAGTTGTTGAACACTTCGGACAGTCCGGTGCCGGGCGATCTGATGGACACGCGGCGGGATGGTGTCGATTACCGGGTCCTGGATCGGCACATGCAGCAGATCATGGACGTGGCTTCGCCGCACCTGCCTGGGTCTTTGGTGACCGATGGTGTGGTTCCGCCTTCATCGGGCACCACGACGTCCTCCCCGCGCGAGACCAACCCGGCCGACGTTTCTCCCGGCGTCTCGCCCGACGATCGCTACCGCAGCTCGTACGAGTCCTCCCGGTCCCATCATTCCTCGCGCTCGCACCACTCGTCGCGCTCGCACCACTCCTCGTCGAGCCACCGCACACCGACGTACTCCACCTACACGGCCGCACCGGCGCAACCGGCCGGACCCGTGCGGCTCGACAACCCGCAGTTGCGCGCGAACCCACCACGCCCGCGCTGGATGTACCGGGGCGACACGCGTCCGCCGGAGGAGATCTTCCGCAACGGCATGACCTCGTGGGGCCGGGACTACAACCTGGTATCGCACGTGCACGGCGGCGACGCCGCCCGCAACTCCGGATACGTGTCCGTCACGCCGAGTTCCGTTGCCGCGCACCAGTTCGTCGTCCCCGACGGCGGCGAACCGATCCGCCACCACGGCCGTTGGTACGTGCCGATGACGGGGCAGATCTACCAGATCGAGTCTTCGGGCAACATGATCCACATGGCCTCGCAGAACCTGCCGCAGGATCTGCTGGACCGCATGCAGTACCAGACCGAGTGGGACTCCGTCCGGCACATCGACCGGCGCAACATCCACTCCGCGATGACGGTGCGGGGCTACTTCCACCAGGGGCCCGACGGCCGCCGCACGATCCTGCCCGGTACGACGCCGCAACTCACCAACGTGGAGAACCGCTACTACGAGGAGGGTTACCGGGGCTACGACCCGCACGCCGACTCGCGCAGCGGATTCACCCGCCGCACCGACCTCGGACTCGCCCCACCGCCCCCGCCGAGTCGTCACTCGCACGAGTCGAGCCGATCCGTCCCGTCGTCCTCGACGTACCCGACGACCTCCAGCTACTACCCCACGACCAGCTCTTCCTCGTCGACGTATTACGCCCCGTCGAGCAGCAGCTCGTACTACTACTACGACCGGCGGCCTGGCCTCCCGCCCAGCCAGGACGGACCGGTCGACAGCACGAACCGTTCCCACGACCCCGCACCGGCGTCGTCCGTGCCGCGCGACCAGCGCTTCGCCGCGATGCTCGACACCTACCGGGCCGCGCGATCCGCGGTGTCCTCCGGCGTCAACCCCGTCCAGTACCACGCAGACGGCGTTCCCGGCGGTGCCAGCAGCCGGCCCGACGCGCGGTTCGGCACCGAGATCGAGTTCACCGTCCCCGACGAGCACTTCGACGTCGCCGTGCAAGAACTCGGCACCGCCTTCCGAGACGCCGGCCTCGGTGACTGGCGCGACGGTCAGGAACTGGGGTCCGGCCTGGTCAAGAAGGCGCCCGACCGCTGGCGACTGGTGGACGAGGACACCCTCGACAACGGCATCGAGGCGGTGTCGGAGAAGCTCGGCGGCGACTCGCGCTCCTGGCAGCGCTTCGGAACGGCAGCCGACATCATCCGCTCCGTCGTGGAGAAGTACGGCGGCTCGGTCGACGAGGGCGGCGGACACGTCAACGTCAGCTTCGACGGCACGCCCTTCACGCCCCGGGCCAGCGTGGCGCTGGCTGGACTGGCCAAGGCGCGCGAGCAGTCGCTGTACCGGATGGCGAACTCCACGATGGGCGGACGCCAGCGCGAACTCCGCGCCGTCGGCGCGATGCCCGTCCCTCCCCGCGCCCACGCCCTGCAGACCCCGGACGACGTTCGCACCCTGAACTCCAGCCGCAACGAAGGTCTCAACTTCGAGCACGTCCAAGGCGGTCCCCACGACCGCTGGGAATTCCGGATGTTCCCCAGCAGCACCAACAAGGGGGAGTGGCAGGGTCGCGTGGAACTCGCCTCGGCGATGGTCGCCGCAGCGCAGGACCCGGCCACCCACGACCGCATCGAGGAACTGCTGACCGACCCGAGGCTGCTCGGCGACGAAACCGGTGACCGCTCGGAGGAAGCCCAGCTCAACGACCTGCTGGACCTGCTGGAGGTGCTGCCGCTGAGCAAGGCGGCGGAACAGCAGATCGTCGAGCTGTTCGCGGCCACCGAACCCTGGCAGCGCAGCGGCGCCACCGACGACTTCCAGACCTTGGCGGTGCCCACCCGCGACGGGCTGCACTACCCGAGCCCGACCGAGGACGTGTCGGCACTGGTCCAGCAGGGCCGCGACACCAACCCGAACCCGGACGAGCAGGTCATCCGCGTGACCCCCAGCCAGGACGGCGATCACGTCACCCTCTGGGACGGCAAGGAGCACACGCCGAGGGACTTCGCCAACTACGTGCGGCTGCACCCCGGATTCGACCAGGACCGCAGGGTCGTGCTGGAGACCGGGAACACCGACGTGCGCGCGATCCAGGACGTCTCCCGCCTGCTGGGCAACGCCGAGATCCGGCCCCGCCAGGAGTCCGCTCCGAAGACCGACTCGGCTGACATCTCGCCCGGTCTGCCGCCGTCGGACGGGTCCCGGCACTCCTCGCGCTCGCGTCGTTCGCACGAGTCCTCGCGGTCGCATCACTCGTCGAGGTCGCATCACTCGTCGCATTCGCATTCGTCGTCGGGTCGGCCGTCGTATTCGACGTACACGGCGGTTCCGTC
>NZ_JBFAQJ010000087.1:0-3369 GCF_040677225.1 Saccharopolyspora sp. NPDC049357
ACGCTGCAGGCCACCGCCGACCACGCCGACGTGCGCGGCGACCTGGTCAGCGGCACCGCCGAGGCCTCGCAGAAGGTCTTCGACGACCTCGCCGCTGCGGGCATTGACCTCGAAGACGTCTTCATCACCCTGGAGACCGAAGGCGTCGACAAGTTCGAGAAGTCCTGGACCGAACTCCTCGGCACCGTCGCCGATCGGCTCGGGTAGTCCACAGAGGAGGATGAGATGTCTGATCCCGTGGATGCTTCCACGCCCACGCCCAACGAGACCAAGCCCGACCCGCAGGACCCGGAGGACCCGGCCAACCTGCAGTCGGCCGAAGACCTCGACGAGGACGAGCTCGGCACCGACCCGCTGGAGCGCGGCGTCGAACCGCCCGAGGGCTGGTCGGCCACCTCTCGGGAGCGGCCCACGCCGCGCGAGCAGCGCGAGGGCCGGACCCTCGACGAACGCATCGCCGAGGAACGCCCGGAAACCGACTAGCGGGCAGCTGTCGGTGGCGGGCGGACAATGGGCGAGGTGACCCAGCAGGATCAGGAGTGGCGGTTCGTCCAGGGCGGGCGGCTGCTGCCCGACGCCGTCGTCTCGGCGGTCGGCTACAGCTCCCGCCTGGACCGGCCGTGCCTGCACGTGGGGATGCCGTCGCCCGCGTTGACGCTCGTGCTGACCTTCGACGAGCCGGTGATCTCGGGTTTCCAGCCCTCCGGCGACGACGCCGAGAGCACGCATCTGGTGCTCGGCGGCCTGCACACCCGCCCCGCCTACATCGCTCAGCCCGAGGTGCAGAGCGGCATCCAGCTCGCCGTCCGCCCGCTGGCGTTGCGCCGGATGTTCGGCGTTCCGGCGGCTGAACTGCGGGACCGAGCGATCGACGCGCGGGACGTGCTCGGCAGCGGTGTCGAGGACCTGCGCCAGCGGCTCGCCGAACTGACCACGTGGCCCGAGCGGTTCGCCGCCCTGGCGACCTACCTGCGGGCGAACACCGCGGAGGTGACCTCGGGTGGGCGCCCGGAGGTGGCGGAGGCGTGGAAGTGGATCGCCTGGCACCGAGGCACCGGTTCGATGAGCGCGCTCGCCCGGCACGTCCACCTCGGCGAACGGCAGCTGACGTCGGTGTTCAAGGCCGAGCTCGGCGTCTCACCGAAGGCGGCGTCGCGGTTGATGCGCTTCGAGCACGCCCGCCAGCGCATCGCCCACGCCGTCCAAGCAGGAACTCCGCTCGACCTGGCGGCCGTGGCGCACTCGTGCGGCTACTACGACCACTCGCACCTCGTGCGCGACTTCAACCAGTACGCCGGGTCGAGCCCGAGCCGGTGGATCGCCGCGGAGCTCCGAAACATCCAAGCCGGCGCGGGTCAACCAGCGGAAGAATTCCCCGCATGACCACGACGAACACCAGACCCGCACCCACGGTGTGGGCAACGCTGCAAGCCCACGACGCACCCGCGCTCATCGATTTCCTGGTGAACACGCTCGGCTTCATCAAGACCGCCGCCTACACCGACGGGGATCAAGTCGCCCACGCCCAGCTCGACTGGCCCGAGGGCGGCGGCATCATGCTCGGCTCCTACAAGCCCGACAACGACTGGTCCCGCCAACCCGGCACGGCCGGGATGTACGTGGTGACCGAAGATCCCGACGCGCTCTGCGCACGCGTGCGCGCGGCGGGCGCGGACATCTTCAGGGAGATCGCGGACCAGGAGTACGGCAACCGCGAGTTCGGGGTCCGGGACCCGGAGGGCAATCTCTGGTCCTTCGGCTACTACCGGGGTGAACCGCGCCCGTGATCACTCGCCCTTGAGGCGGGAGTTGCACTCCGCGCAGGTGGGGAAGTAGATCCAGTCGAGCTCGCTGGGCTGGGCCATGGCAACGAGCTGGCCGCACACCGCCTCGGCCGAGACGAGGCCCTCCCAGCGGGCTCCGCGGAACGCGTGGCGCACGCCGCCCGGTACGTTCTCGTTGGGTATCGGAAGCCAGAAGTGCCGTTGCGCCTGCTCGGTGTGCATCCCCAGTCCTCTCGCTCGTGATCAGCTCGGGCTGCAAGGTAGCGAACTGCAATTGCAACTCGCGATAACCCAAAAGGTTGATCTGCTTGATTGCCTCTGGCTGGCTGGTGCAAGATCCTGACCCATGTCGAAGACGTGGCCGGCGGTCCGGCGGGTGCAGGTCGGGTTGATGCTCCGCGCGATGCGCGAGAGGTCGGGCGTGAAGTCGAAGGAGATCAACGAGACGCTCGACTGGTACGTCGGCAAGCTCCAGAAGGTCGAATCCGGCAACCTCACGGTCTCCGCGGCCGAGGTGAACGAACTCGTCCGGCTCTTCGGCCTCGACGACCAGGACGAAGCCGACCGCCTGCGAGCTCTCGCCAAGGAAGCCCGCCGCAGGGATCAGCCCGCCAGGGTCCCGGACTGGGCGGCCACCTACGTAGCCCTCGAAGGCGCAGCAGCGGAGATCAAGTACTACGACCCCGAAGTGATCCCGCCCGTGTTGCAAACGGAGCACACCGCGCGGGCTTCGTTGTCCAACCCTCTCGACGAGACCCAGGACGTCGAACCTGCTGTGGCGGAGCGGGTGCGCAGGGCCGATCGCGTGCTCGGTGAGGACGCACCGCAACTGTGGTGCGTGGTCGGCGAAGCCGCTCTCTTCCGGCAGGTCGGTGGTCGTGGCGTGCTGCGTGACCAGCTTCAGCACCTCCGAAAGGCGGCAGCGCGGCCGAACGTCACCGTTCAGGTCCTGCCTTTCGACGCGGGAGAGCACGTCGCGCTCGGGTCGTCTTGGACGCTGTTGCATCTGGACGAGCCGTCGGCGACCTTCGTTTACACCGAAGCGCTCACGAGCGGTGACTACCTCGACAAACCCGCCCATACGGATCGCTACGTCAAAGCGTTCGATACCCTGCGGATGATCGCAGCGTCCGACCGAGCATCGGTCAAGATGCTGGATCGGAGGATCAAAGAACTGACCTAGTGGAGTGGTGACCATGCGCCCGTCTCAGTCGGTCACGGGCTGGCGGACGTCCAGTCGCAGCCAGGGGGCGCAGAACTGCGTGGAGGTCGGCCGGACTTCCGACGCCGGAGCAGCGGTCCGCGACACCAAGAACCGCACCGCCGGCCACTTCACCACCACGGCCCCGCAGTGGCAGCACTTCGTCGAAGCGATCAAGTCCGGTCGCTTCGACCGCTGAACCCTCAGCCACGAGAAACGCCCCGCTTCAACGGGGCGTTTCTCATGCGCGGACCATTCCGTCGAGTGACGCACGACAGCGGGCTTCCGAGGCGTGGCCCGGATGTCCGATCCGGACATGATCGAGGGAATCGTCAACTCGGTGTCCATCCCGGTGATGGCCAAGGCTCGCATCGGACACTTCGT
>NZ_JBFAQJ010000088.1:0-2989 GCF_040677225.1 Saccharopolyspora sp. NPDC049357
CCGTAGGGCCGGGTTCCGCCGTGCAGGGCGATGCCGTTGAGGATGGAGCCCATGGCGTGTTCGCGGATGCCGAAGTGCAGTGTGCGCCCGTAGGGGTTGGCCGACCACGTGTCGGTGGAGATCGACTCCGGTCCGAAGGAGTCGGCGCGTTTCATCGTGGTGTTGTTGCTTTCCGCCAGGTCGGCCGAGCCGCCCCAGAGTTCTGGAAGCGCGTCGGCCAGGGAGGCGAGGACCTCGGCGGACGCCTTGCGGGTCGCGATGCCCTTCTCATCGGGCTCCCAGCTGGGTAAGCCGTCGGCCCACCCGGCGGGCAGCGCGCGGGCCTGCATCCGGTCCAGTAGTGCCTTGCGCTGGGGGTTGTCGGCGGCCCACTGGTTGAAGGCGATCTGCCACTTCTCGCGGGCGTCTCTGCCGCGTTGGGCGAGGGCGCGGGTGTGGTCAAGCACCTGGTTGTCGACCTGGAAGGCCCTCTTGGGGTCGAAGCCCAGGAGTTTTTTGACTTCGGCGAGCTCATCGGCGCCCAGCGCGGCGCCGTGGGCTTTGCCGGTGTTCATCTTCGTGGGCGCTGGGTAGCCGATGACTGTGCGCAGCACGATCAGGGTCGGGCGGGTGGTGTCGGCCTTGGCGGATTCGATGGCTTCCAGCAGTCCCTGCACGTTTTCGCCGCCGTGGACGGTGAGCACCTGCCAGCCGTAGGACTCGTAGCGCTTGGCGGTGTCTTCGGAGAGTGCGATTCTCGTGTCGTCTTCGATGGAGATCTCGTTGGCGTCGTAGAGGACGGTGAGGTTGCCCAGCTGCTGGGTGCCGGCGAGTGAGGAGGCTTCGGAGGTCACGCCTTCTTCGATGTCGCCGTCGGAGGCGATCACGTAGATGTGGTGGTCGAAAACGCTGTCGCCGGGGGCGGGTTCGGGATCGAGCAGGCCGCGTTCGCGGCGTGCGGCCATCGCCATGCCCACCGCGTTGGCCAGCCCCTGGCCCAACGGGCCGGTCGTGGTCTCCACACCCGCTGTGTGGCCGTGCTCGGGGTGGCCCGGTGTCAGGGATCCCCATTTGCGCAGGTGCTTGAGGTCGTCGAGTTCCAGGCCGTAGCCGGAGAGGAACAGCTGGATGTAGAGCGTGAGGCTTGAGTGTCCTGCCGAGAGCACGAAGCGGTCGCGGCCGATCCACTCGGGGTCGGTGGGGTCGTGTCGCATGACGTGTTGGAACAGGGCGTAGGCGGCGGGCGCGAGGCTCATGGCGGTGCCGGGGTGCCCGCTGCCGCACCTCTCAACGGCGTCGGCGGCGAGCACGCGGGCGGTGTCGACGGCGCGCCGGTCCAGGTCGGTCCAGTCGTCGGGCAGGTGTGCGGTGGTCAACCGGTCGAGCTCGTCGCTCACCCGGTAGTGGGAGGTGGGCTGGTTCGCGATCATGGACGCGCACTCCTGGTGGTCGGTGGTGATGGGGGATCTCCCGCGGGCGACCGCGGCGGTCAGGCAGGCCACATCCGGGAGAGCTCGGGATGGTCGTCGTCGACCAAGCGATGTGCCAGCGCGATCGCCTCGTCCCGGTCGATCTGGTGGAGGGCCGGCTCAGCCCTGGCGACGCCCTCGAAGACGCTGGCCAGGCCCTCTGCTGCGGTCGGGGACATGCTGTCGTCGCCGCCGACGCCGCGCACGTACCGCCGCCGCATCACCGCCGCGGCGTCCAGCAGCAGGGAGTGCTGAGCTTCCAGCAAATCCCTCTCGCTGTTGAAGGTCTCCATTTCACTACCCCTTTCACCCACCGCACGTCGCGGTGAACTCCCTTGGCGAGGCTTCGGATCGGCACCGTCTCGCGGTGCCGGGGCTGACGGCGCAGCACGTGGCCGCTCCGCTGGTGCGGGGAGGCGCCGTCGGAGCAGATCGGTCGTTCAGGACGCGGGCGCCGACCGGGTCATGGCGGCGTGCAGCTCGGCCACCGCCGTTCGCTTCCCGCGCGGGTGCGACAGCACGGCCGAACCGGCGACCAGGAGTTCGGCGCCCGCGTACCACGCGGACCGTGCGGTGGTGGTCGAAATCCCTCCGTCCACCTCGATCTTCACCGGGCTCCCGGACAGGTCGACCAACGCGCGCATCTCCGCGACCTTGTCCTCCATCGCGGCGATGTACTTCTGCCCGCCGAAGCCCGGGTTGACCGTCATGATCACGATCTGGTCGATCCGGTCGAGCACGTGGCGGACGAAGTCGAGCGGGGTCGACGGGTTGACTGCGACACCCGCTTTCGCATCGAGATCGCGGATCGTGGACAGCGTCCGATGCAGATGCGCGCAGGTCTCCGCGTGCACGATGATGGTCTCGCAGCCGGCGGCGGCGAAGTCGGCGATCACCGGGTCCGGGTCCTGCACCATGAGGTGCGCTTCGAACGGCAGGCGGCTGTACTTGCGGCACGCGGCCACGACATCCGGGCCGAACGTCATGTTGGGGACGAAGCGCCTGTCCATGACGTCCCACTGGATGCGGCCCACCCCAGCATCGGTGAGGTCGGCTACCTCATCACCGAGTCGCGCGTAGTCGGCGCCGAGGACCGAGCCCACGATCACCGGTTCCTTCATCGACCAGCTCGGTGCGGAATGCCGTGGTTCTGCGCGCAGCGGCTTGTTCGGTTCGTCAACCATCAAGCGCTCCTCCCGATCATGTGTCCGGAATTCCCTGTTCCCGATTCCCGGCTGAGTGGGACAACTCCGGACAACGCGTCCAGCCGGGCAACAGCCGTGATGGCATGTCGTTCGTGATTGCGAAATGATTGGTTTCCGGCCGGCCCGAATTCGGGCCGGCCGGAGAGAACCGGCACAGGTGTTGGGGGGCCGCGGAGAATTGGCCCGGCCATCCACCCCGTGCCGAGTGCGTGCTCGAAACCGGTGTTCGCTCGGTCAGCGGATGAGGCTCTTGAGGTTCTTCGCGGCCGCGGCCGGGTCCTTCGCGCTGTAGATCGCGCCACCGGCGACCGCGACGGTCGCCCCGGAGTCCTGCAC
>NZ_JBFAQJ010000089.1:0-2732 GCF_040677225.1 Saccharopolyspora sp. NPDC049357
GGTCACCGGCAAGGTCCGCAAGGTCGAGATGCGCGAACAAGCCCGCCAACTCCTCGACCTCTAACAACCGAAACCCGGAACACCCCGGTAATCCGGTGGCGGAATACCGGAGTTTTCCGGGGCTCCCTCGGGAGGTTCAGGTGGTGAGGTCGGTTTCGACGGTGGTGATCGCCGTTGTTCAGCGGTTGTTGAGGGCGTTTCCCGAGAGCGCGAGTTGGCGGCTCTGGGCGACCAGGCGGCCTCGGGAGTCGTAGACGGCCGCGTCCTCGTTGAACCAGCCGTCGGCGCTCAGCGCGTCGCAGCGGGTGTAGCCCGCGACCGGGCCGGGGGCGGGCAGGGCGCGGAGCTGGTAGGTGAGTTCGACGGTGGGGCACCAGCCGGACTGGCCCAGGCCGAACGCGGTCGGCGGGAGCATGTCGACGGCGACGATCAGCGTCAGCGGGTCGAAGTCGGTGCCGTCGGTGAGCTCCATCCAGCCCCGGACCTCGCCGTCCTCGGTGGCCTCGCCGCGCAGGAACCCGGTGGAGTGGGGGTCGAGTCGGATGTTGAGGTGGCCGAGCAGGCCGCCTTCGGTGGGCATGCGGCGGTCCTCGCACTCGTCGAGCGGCTTGATCGGGGGCTGCGGTCCCGCCGCCCACTCGTGCGCGGCGTCGGAGACCTCGCCAGCGGTCACGGTGGCCTCGATGCAGGCCTTGCCGTTCTGGACCAGGCGGGCGTGCACCGTGGTGAACATGCGCCCGTGCTTGATCCGCTCGGTGTGCAGCTCGACCTCGCCGGCGTCCGGCGAGCGCAGGAAGTGCGCGCTGACCACCAGCGGGTGCGACCGCTCAGCGGTGCGGAGCGCGGCCTTGGTCAGCAGCGCCATCATGTAGCCGCCGTGCGGGTTCTCGCCGATCGACCACTCGCTGTCCAGCGTGGACGTGAAGACGCCCTCGCGGATGGGGTTCACGGTCGTCGCCTCGGCGAATGAACGCATGCGCGACACGTTACCTGCTCGAACCAGTTCCGGAACGCCTCGCGAAGCGCGATCGAAGAGGCGGCTTGCAAAGGATCAGCCGATGATGTGACCTGGGTTACGTACTCGGGCTGATCGCGGACGAAGGAGACGGTCATGAGCAGATTGCGGTTCGGGGTCTTCCTCGCCCCCTTTCACCCAGCTGGGCAGAACCCGACGCTGGCCATGCAGCGCGACCTCCGGCTGATGGAGCACCTCGACCACATCGGGTTCGACGAGGCGTGGATCGGCGAGCACCACTCCGCGGGCAGCGAGATCATCGCCTCGCCGGAGATCTTCATCGCCGCCGCCGCCGAGCGCACCCGCAACATCAGGTTCGGCACCGGCGTGACCTCCGTCAGCTACCACAACCCGCTGTGGGTGGCCGACCGGATGGTCATGCTCGACCACCTGACCAGGGGTCGTTCGATGCTCGGCGTGGGCCCCGGCTCGTTGCCCACCGACTCGGCGATGATCGGGCTCAACCCGACCGACACGCGCGAACTGCTCGACATCAACTTCGACATCATCATGCGGCTGCTGGCGGGCGAAACCGTCACCGAGCAGACCCCGATGCACAAGCTGATCGACGCCCGGCTTCAGCTGCGGCCCTACACCGAGCCCCGCTTCGACGTCGCCGTGGCCGCAGTCGCCTCGCCCACCGGCCCGCGACTGGCCGGACGACACGGTGCCGGGCTGCTGTCCATCGGCGCCACGCTCACCCAGGAGGGGTTCGACGCGCTGGCGCACCACTGGAGCGTGGTCGAGGAGCGGGCCTCTCACTTCGGGCAGCCTGCCCCGGATCGCTCCGGGTGGCGACTGGTCGGGCTCATGCACATCGCTGAAACCCGGGAGCAGGCGTACAAGGACGTCGAGTACGGCATCGAGCAGTGGTTCACCTACTTCCAGAAGGTGGCCGCGTTCCCGCAGATGGCCGTGGACGGCTCGAACATCCGCGAGATGATCGACTTCATCAACGAGGCCGGCATCGGCGCCATCGGCACCCCGGAGGACGCCCGCGCGCAGGTGCAGCGCCTCGCCGACCAGTCCGGCGGCTTCGGCGCGATGCTGCTGCTGGCCCACGAATGGGCCAACCCCGAGGCCACGAAGCGCTCTTACGAACTCATCGCGCAGGACGTCCTGCCGCACTTCCAGGGACCCGGCATCAGCCACTACGAGTCGACCGTGCGAGCCAAGCAGCACGCCCGCGACACCCGCAGCGATCACGCCCAGCAGCAGCTGGCGGCGGTGGAGCACATGACGGAGAAGTACGCCAAGGAAGTCGCCGACAGCTGAACGGACTACCGGCGCGATCGAGGTTCACGACCGAGCGGGGCCGAGCTCCGGGCGGGCTCAGCCCGCCCGGAGCGCGTTCAGCGAGCGCAGCGCCGCGGTGGTGACCGCCTCGGTGGTGATGCCGAACTCGGTGTACAGCCTCTGGTAGTCGGCCGAGGCGCCGAAGTGCTCCAGAGAGACGATTTCGCCGGCGTCGCCGACGAAGCGGTGCCACGGCTGGGCGATGCCGGCCTCGACGGCGACCCTGGCGCGCACTGATGGGGGCAGCACGTGTCGGCGGTAGGTCACGTCCTGCGCCTCGAACCACTCGACGCACGGCATGGACACCACGCGCGTTGGGATTCCTCCGGCTTCCAGGGACTTCCTGGCCGCCACGGCCAGCTGCACTTCGGATCCGGTCGCGATCAGCAGCACCTCGGGACTGCCGGAGGAGGCCTCGGCG
>NZ_JBFAQJ010000090.1:0-2623 GCF_040677225.1 Saccharopolyspora sp. NPDC049357
AGGTCATATCGCCTTCCGAAACAATCGCCGGATACGTATCCGCCCCCCGACGGCACGGCGCGAAGCATCGCAGAGCGACACCGACGAAAGTAGGGGTTAGCCCACATGGGCGACCTACGTTATGAACACAGAGTGATCACGCATGGATAACCATCGGCGCAAGATGCAATTTAGTTGCAATAGGGAAACCGGCAAAAATGCTGCGCACGACTCGAACGTGACGCAGATTCAGATTCGTCATGGGGTCCGGTGAGGCGTCTCTCGCGTCACCCGTATGAAGGGTGGGTTGTTTCAATCCGGCCGAGCTGGACACAATCCGCAACCATGAATTACGACCCGCGCTACGGCCCGCCGCCTCAGCAGGGCTACCCCCACCCGCAGCAGCCAGGTCCGTATCAGCAGCCGCCACCGGGCCCGTACCCGCAGCAGCCGCCTCACCAGGGCGGATACTACGACGAACCACCGCACGGCCGTCGCCGGGACGACAGCGGCGAGACCATCGCCCACATCGTCCGCGTCGTCGTGGGCGTGGTCATCACGATCTTCACGCTGCACGTGCTGTTCGTGGTATTCGACGCGAACCAAGGAAATGGATTCGTCTCGTTCGTTTACGCGATGGCGCAGGTCTTCGTGCTCGGTCTCGGCGACGTTTTCACGCCGGACGACGAACTCCTCGGCGTCGTCCTCAACTACGCCCTCGCCGCCCTCGTCTGGGCCGTCGGCGGCAAGCTCATCATCAAGGCGCTCCGCCGCTGATGCTTGCGAAGCCGGAAGACCTCCATCGAAAGTCGCAGGTCTAATTTCCGGTTGTTTCGGTTCTGATGCCCGTCAGCATGCTGGATCCGATTGCTCCGCATAGGTGGACCGGTTGCCCTTCCCCTCGGCTGGTCCGCCTATGCGGTATTTCGGGTCAACACCCATCGGGTTCTCCCAGGCGACGCGGTGCGCTCCAGAGGCTGTCGAGATCATCAGTAGTGGAAACCCGCAACGCGCCATGCCGACAGCGGCGTTGCGGAACCTTGAGTGGACTGGATCTCGACCTGTCGGATTCTTTCGAATTTCCCTGAGCACCTACGTATTCGCCGATTCCCTCGGTGGCAGGATCTCGGTCGCAGTCACGTCGTCGTCTTCGTAGCGAGCGCCGACTTTCTCGGAACGCCACAGTTCCAGCCGTCGAAGGCACTGCCGCAGCTCTTCGGCGCGCATCGCCCAATCCCGGCGACTCTCACGACTGCATGCCGGGTCGGTCATCATCTTCCGGGCGAACGAAAACCGTCCGTAGAGGTAGGTCAAGGCCGTGTCATCGTGGCGAGCCACCAGCACTCCTTAGCTTCGAAAACAACGATCACCCGTGTGGCCGCACAGGGGGTTCGTAGCGCTACCTTTTGTAGTTCAGCGCATGAGATCCACTTGCCCTATCGGCCAACCAGGCGAAGCGTTACGGGTTACCCCTCGACCTGAGATCGCGCATCGTGGTCAAGAGTCGGCGGGCGTCCGGTTGCAGTGACCGCCCGGCACGCTGGTGCGCAGGAAACGCGGCGAATCCGGCACCTGGTCGCCCTTGCCAGAAACCTCGCGAACGCGAACTCGATTCCTCCGCTTCATCTTTGACAACTGGTGGGTAACCCGCGCAATTCTTGCCGTAAGCGTCATTTGACCTGCGGAGATGAGTGCGCGCGAGTAATTGTTTACGTCGCAGTAAAGAACTTCGCGAGATTCCTGTAGTGGTCCACCCGCGTGCGAGAGGGTGCGATCAAAATATGACCCATTCCACAGTCCCTGGAATCGATTTGAGAACGCTCGTATCACGGTCGGGCAACTATGTTGGGGATCTGTTTGGTTGATATTTGCAATAACCTGGGAAAGCGGCTGGTCACAGTGCTTTTCTGATCGAATCTCGTCTCTTGCTGAGGGGGTGGCGGGAAGTAACGCGCTGGGCGGCGTGCGGGATTAACGCTCGGAGATGACGGATGGCGTCACGGTGCGTTGCGCATCGCAACGCCATGCGATCACTCGCCGGGTTCTGCAACGACACAACGACACGATCGCGCTACGCCGCCTACCCGGCCGGTGGCGTCGCTGGTCAGATCGGAGGGAAAATGGGCTGCTCCCATGCCAAAACATGCCCTCTCTTCCCGTTGCTGAACGCAAGTTTGCGCGGCTGGCGAGAGTCCTATTGCGACAGCGAGGCGCGTTGGCGCGAATGCACGCGGTACCAGCTGGCATCCAGAGGCCAGCTCGTGCCGATCTCACTGCTGCCCAACGGAGCTGACGCGAGGCACATCCGAAACGCCGCCGAACGGTCCGCTGCCGCCGAACCGACACCGCCGGCACCCCTCATTTCCGGGGCGCCCGGATCCGAGGCTTGGTTCGAACCTACGCCGATACCGGACTCCGCCAGGCCAGTCGAGGCGCCGGTTCAGCGCCACGAGCAGTCAGCACCGTCACACGTCAAGCAAGTCCCCGACACTCCACCGGTTAAGGGGCGCAAAGCACGGTCCACTCGGACGCGGATCTCCAAGCGCCGATGGTGGACCCGACTCGCCGAATGGATGCGAGGTCCTTCATGACCACCTACTGGCCCTGGTGGGCGGGAGCGATCGGACTCGCCCTCGTCACCATC
>NZ_JBFAQJ010000091.1:0-2244 GCF_040677225.1 Saccharopolyspora sp. NPDC049357
CGGCCCACCGCAGGCGCACCATGATCTGCTTCCGGGAGCAGTCGATCTGCGCGAGCTCGGTGACGAAGCCGGTGTTGTCGCCCAATGTTCGCCAATCGCTTGCACAACGTTGACGTTCGCTTACGCTCCAAGCCGTTCTCGAACAGCTTTGGAGGTCCTGGTGGCTCCCGAACGTCGACTCCTGCCGCTGCTCACCGGCGGGCGTGCCCGCGTCACCTGCCGCTACCGATGCGGCGACCAGTGCTCCCAACATCCGCCGAACACCTCGGACAACGCCTACTTCGGGCAGGTCCTGGAACAGGTGCTCAGCCGTCGCGGCCTGCTCAAGGCCGGAGCGGTGGCCACGGCCGCGCTCGCGGTTCCCGCGCTCGCCTCCCGCGAAGCGGCCGCCGCAACGGGTCTGGACTTCGTGCCGATCCGGCCCAACACCGAGGACGCGGTGGTGATCCCCGAGGGCTTCCAGCAGCAGATCGTCGTCCGCTGGGGAGACCCGATCCTGCCCGGCGCACCGGAGTTCGACTTCGACGCCCAGTCGCCCGAGGCGCAAGAAGGCCAGTTCGGCTACAACAACGACTTCTGCGCGCTGCTGCCGCTGCCCGACGGGCGCAGGCTGATGGTCAACAACCACGAGTACGTCACCGAGGAGTTCGTCTTCCGCGGCTACGACTCGGAGAACCCGACCGAGCAGCAGGCCAGGATCTCCTGGGCAGCGCACGGGCTTTCGGTCGTGGTGCTGGAGGACAAGAAGCCGGTGATCGACCCGCTGAACCGGCGCATCACCCTCACCACCCCGTTCGAACTGCGCGGGCCCGCTGCGGGCAGCGAGTGGCTGAAAACCCCTGCCGATCCGACGGGTACGCGCTCGCTGGGCACCATGAACAACTGCTCCGGCGGCGTCACGCCGTGGGGCACGATCCTGTCCGGCGAGGAGAACTTCCACCAGTACTTCGCCAACGCCGAGGGCATCACCGATCCGGTGACCGCGGAACGCCTTGCGCGCTACGGGATCTCCGGCGGTGCGACCGACCGCAAGTGGGAGCGCTTCGACTCGCGCTGGGACCTCGGCCAGCAGCCCAACGAACCCAACCGGTTCGGCTGGATCATCGAGGTCGACCCGCACGACCCGACCTCCACCCCGGTCAAGCACACCGCGCTCGGCCGCCTCAAGCACGAAGGCGCCAACATCCGCGTCCTCGACGACGGCCGCGTCGCGGCCTACATGGGCGATGACGAGAAGTTCGAGTACATGTACCGGTTCGTCTCCGACGGGAAGATGAAACCGGGCGGCAGCGGCCACGCCCGCAGGCACAACACGTCACTGCTGGACACGGGCACCCTCTACGTCGCGAAGTTCACCGGCGACAACCCCGCCGAGATCGACGGGACCGGGAAACTGCCCTCCGACGGCGAGTTCGACGGCGTCGGCGAGTGGATTCCGCTGGCGCACAACGACACCAGCTTCGTCAACGGCATGAGCGCCGAGGAGGTCTACGTCTTCACGCGCCAGGCCGCCGACAAGGCCGGCGCCACCAAGATGGACCGGCCCGAGGACGTCCAGCCGCACCCCACGACGGGTCGCGTCTACGCGGCGCTGACCAACAACTCCGACCGCGGCACCGAGGGCAAGGCGCCCGCCGACGAACCGAACCCGCGCAACACCAACAAGCACGGGCAGGTCGTGGAACTCGACGACGACCCCGCAGGCAACCGCTTCACCTGGCGACTGCTGCTGGTCTGCGGCGACCCGGCCGACCCGTCGACCTACTTCGCCGGATACGACAAGTCGCAGGTAAGCCCGATCACCTGCCCGGACAACGTCGCCTTCGACAGCCAGGGCAACCTGTGGATCACCACCGACTCCAGCGGCGCGCTCGGCTTCAACGACGGCCTCTACGCCGTCCCGCTGGAAGGCCCGGAACGCGGCCACGTCAAGGCGTTCCTCAGCGTCCCGCGCGGTGCCGAAGCCTGCGGTCCGGTCATCGAGGACGATCTCGTCCTCGTCTCCGCCCAGCACCCCGGCGAGCTGGACGGTGCCGACGCCGACAACCCCGCAAGCCACTGGCCCGACGGAGGCACCACCCAGCCCCGGCCCTCGGTGGTCGCGGTCTGGCGCTGATCAGCTCGAAGACCCGGCAGTCCTGGAACCGGGGGGGGCCCCCCCCCCCCGCGCCCGGGGGGGGGCGGGGGGGGGGCGCCGCGGCGGGCGGCCACCACACCATACAAAAAAAACCCGCGAGGAACACA
>NZ_JBFAQJ010000092.1:0-2036 GCF_040677225.1 Saccharopolyspora sp. NPDC049357
CCGTAGGGCCGGGTTCCGCCGTGCAGGGCGATGCCGTTGAGGATGGAGCCCATGGCGTGTTCGCGGATGCCGAAGTGCAGTGTGCGCCCGTAGGGATGGGCGCGCCACGCGTCGGTGGAGATGCTTTCCGGTCCGAAGGAGTCGGCGCCCTTCATCGTGGTGTTGTTGCTCTCCGCCAGGTCGGCCGAACCGCCCCACAGCTCGGGAAGCGCCTCCGCCAGGGACGCCAGCACCTCCGCCGACGCCTTCCGCGTCGCGATGCCCTTCTCATCGGGCTCCCAGGTGGGCAGGCCGTTGGCCCACCCGGTGGGCAGCGTGCGGGTCTGCATCCGGTCCAGCAGCGCCTTGCGCCGAGGGTTCCCGGCCGCCCACGCGTCGAAGGCGATCTGCCACTTCTCGCGGGCGACCCTGCCTCGCTCGGCGACCGCGCGGGTGTGGGCCAGCACCTCGTCGTCGACCTGGAACGTCCGCTCGGGGTCGAAGCCCAGCAGCTTCTTGACCTCCGCCAGCTCCTCCGCGCCGAGCGCCGCGCCGTGGGCCTTGCCGGTGTTCATCTTGGTCGGTGCCGGGTAGCCGATGACGGTGCGCAGCACGATCAGGCTGGGACGCTCGGTGTCGGCGCGGGCGGCCGCGAGCGCGTCGAGGATGCCGGTGACGCACTCGCCGCCCTCGACGGTGACGACGTGCCAGCCGTAGGACTCGTAGCGCTTGGCGGTGTCTTCCGACAGCGCGATCTTCGTGTCGTCCTCGATGGAGATCTCGTTGGCGTCGTAGATCACCGTGAGGTTGCCCAGCTGCTGGGTGCCGGCCAGCGAGGACGCCTCGGAGGTCACGCCCTCCTCGATGTCGCCGTCGGAGGCGATCACGTAGACGTGGTGGTCGAAAACGCTGTCGCCGGGGGCGGATTCGGGGTCCAGCAGTCCGCGCTCCCGCCGTGCGGCCATCGCCATGCCCACCGCGTTGGCCAGCCCCTGACCCAACGGACCGGTCGTGGTCTCCACACCCGGAGTGTGACCGTGCTCCGGGTGACCCGGGGTCAGCGAGCCCCACGTCCGCAGCGCCCTGAGGTCATCGAGCTCCAGGCCGTAGCCCGACAGGAACAGCTGCACGTACAGCGTGAGGCTCGAGTGCCCTGCCGAGAGCACGAAGCGGTCGCGTCCGAGCCAGTCCGCGTCGTTGGGATCGTGCCGCATGACGTGCTGGAACAGCGCGTAGGCGACCGGCGCCAGGCTCATGGCGGTGCCGGGGTGCCCGCTGCCGCACCTCTCAACGGCGTCGGCGGCGAGCACGCGGGCGGTGTCGACGGCGCGCCGGTCCAGGTCGGTCCAGTCGTCGGGCAGGTGTGCGGTGGTCAACCGGGCGAGCTCGTCGCTCACCCGGTAGTGGGAGGGGGGCTGGTTCGCGATCATGGACGCGCACTCCTGGTGCTCGGTGGTGATGGGGGATCTCCCGCGGGCGACCGCGGCGGTCAGGCAGGCCACATCCGGGAGAGCTCGGGATGGTCGTCGTCGACGAGGCGGTGCGCCAGCGCGATCGCCTCGTCCCGGTCGATCTGGTGGAGGGCCGGCTCGGCCCTGGCGACGCCCTCCAGGACGTTGGCCAGCGCTTCGGCCGCGTTCGGGGACGTGCCGCCGTCGTTGCCGCGCACGTACCGCCGCCGCATCACCGCCGCGGCGTCCAGCAGCAGGTTGCTCTGCGCTGCGCGCAGATCCGCATCGTCGTGGGAACTCCCCATGTCACTTCCCCCTACTCCCGCAGCGACAAACGGCCGGGAGGGCTCTCGGCCACTCCCGGCCGTGCCGTGGTCCTCATCAGCGAATGAGGCTCTTGAGGTTCTTCGCGGCCGCGGCCGGGTCCTTCGCGCTGTAGATCGCGCCACCGGCGACCGCGACGGTCGCCCCGGAGTCCTGCACCGCCGCGATGGATTCGGCCTTGATGCCACCGGCGATGGAGAACGGGACGCCGGCCTGCTTTCCGTCGTCGAGCAGGGTCTGGATCGTGTAGCCGGGCTTGGCCTGCTCGTCGAGCCCGGCGTG
>NZ_JBFAQJ010000093.1:0-1508 GCF_040677225.1 Saccharopolyspora sp. NPDC049357
CAGGCGTGGTTGGACCGGGACGTCGCGCAGTGCGGCTTCTGCCAGCCGGGACAGATCATGCAGGCCGTCGCGCTGATCAACGAGACCAGCGAGCCAACCGACGCGGACATCGACAAGATCGAGAACGTCTGCCGCTGCGGCACCTACGGCCGGATCCGGCAGGCGATCAAGCAGGCCGCCGAGAACATGTGAGCCCGTGGCCGGGCGGGGACCGCTCCGCCCGGCCGCACAGCTCTCGCGCAGGATCGAACCAAGACCTGCCTCGGACCCTGCGCGGCCGCGGGTTCTGGCACCCGCACCGCCGAGCAGAACGAGCGCAGGACGCAGTTCACAAGAGAAGTTGATGAGGGCATGACACTTCGCAAGTCTTTCGCCGCCGGGCTCGTCGCCTGCGCGGCTCTTTCGGCGTGCGGCGGTGGTTCGTCGGAGGACCACGGCACGCACATGCAGCACGGCGGCGGCCATCAGGCCGGTGGCGGCATGCAGATGAACATGGGCGACGCCAACGCGACTCCCGCCAAGGACGTGCAGGGCGCGCAGCTGCGCACCAACCCGTTCACGCTCCTGCCCACCCGTCCGCCGGGCACCGATCAGGCCGCGGGCACCGCGTGGCTGGCGATCCACCCGGGCGGCACGACGGTCACGCTGGAGATGACCGGCCTGGCGCCGAACGGGGAGTACATGGCCCACGTGCACGCCAAGCCGTGCGCGGAGGAGGCCGGCGGTGAGCACTTCAAGTTCGACCCCGCCGGGTCGGAGATGCCGCCGAACGAGATCCACCTGGCGTTCACCGCTGACGCCACCGGTCGCGGCTTCATGACCGCCGAGAACGACAAGCCGGCCGAGGCCGCCAAGTCGCTCGTGGTCCACCCGGCCGAGTTCACCGACAACCGAATCGCATGCGCCGACCTCTGAGCACCACCGTCGGTGCGGTTCTGAGCGCGTTGCTGGTCCTGCTGGGCGCGGGCACCGCGTTCGCGCACAGCGGGCTCAACTCCGCTTCCCCCGGCCCGGGTGAAACCGCCCAGGCCGGGGTGGACCGCATCGAGATGGACTTCGCAGGAGCCCTGGACGAGTCGAAGCCGCCGCAGATCGAGGTGAAGGATCCTTCGGGAACCGATCACGTCTCGGGCGAGGCGGACGTCGACGGCAACCACGTGACCGTCCACATCGAAGCGCTGAAACCCGGTCTGCACACGGTGAAGTACCGGACCACCTTCGACGACGGCCACAGCACCGAGGGCGGCTTCTACCTCAACGTCGCCCCGGCTCCGCCGGGTGAGTCCGGCAGCGGCAGCTACATGCTCTGGCTGAGCGTCGGCGGTGGCGCGGTGATCGTCGTGCTGCTGATCGCGGTGGTCGCCCTGATCCCGCGACGATCCGAGTCGGAGTAGCACCAGCACCACGAGAGCGTCCCCCTCCCGGGTTCACCTGGGAGGGGGACGTTTTCGAATTTCGCGCGAAATTCGAGGCTCGGGTTTCGGGTTTGGAGTTGGGGGGGGTTGGGT
>NZ_JBFAQJ010000094.1:0-1381 GCF_040677225.1 Saccharopolyspora sp. NPDC049357
TGACCGACACGTCCGCCGATCTGGTCATTCTCGGCGGCGGTTCGGGCGGCTACGCCTGCGCTTTCCGCGCGGCCGAGCTCGGCCTGTCCGTCGTCCTCATTGAAAAGGACAAGCTCGGTGGGACCTGCCTTCACCGAGGTTGCATCCCGACCAAGGCCCTGCTGCACGCGGCCGAGGTCGCCGATTCCACCCGAGACGCCGACCAGTTCGGGGTGCGCGCCGCCCTCGAAGGCATCGACATCGACGGTGTCAACAAGTACAAGGACGACATCGTCTCAGGCCTGTACAAGGGCCTGCAGGGCCTGGCCAAGGCCCACAAGGTGACGATGGTCGAGGGTGCGGGCACCCTCGTCGACGCCCACACCGTCGAGGTCGACGGCACCCGCTACACCGGCAAGAACGTCGTTCTGGCCACCGGTTCCTACTCCAAGACGCTGCCCGGCCTGGAGCTCGGCGGGCGCGTCATCGCCAGCGAGCAGGCCCTGAACCTGGACTTCATCCCGAACAAGGTCGTCGTGCTCGGCGGCGGCGTGATCGGCGTCGAGTTCGCCAGCGTCTGGGCCTCCTTCGGCGCCGAGGTCACCGTCGTGGAAGCGCTGCCGCACCTGGTGCCCAACGAGGACGAGTTCGCCTCCAAGCGCCTGGAGCGCGCCTTCCGCAAGCGCGGCATCAAGTTCAAGACCGGCGTGAAGTTCACCGGCGCCACCCACAACGACGACGGCGTGTCGGTCAGCCTGGAAAACGGCGAGACCTACGACGCCGACCTGCTGCTGGTCGCCGTCGGCCGCGGCCCGAACACCGCCGGACACGGCTTCGAGCAGGTCGGCATCACCATGGAGCGCGGCTTCGTGCGCACCGACGAGCGGCTGCGCACCAACGTCCCCGGCGTGTTCGCCGTCGGCGACATCGTGCCCGGCCTGCAGCTGGCGCACCGCGGCTTCCAGCAGGGCATCTTCATCGCCGAGGAGATCGCCGGCCTCAACCCGCAGCCGATCGACGAAGCCGGCATCCCCCGCGTCACCTACTCCCACCCCGAGGTCGCCTCGGTCGGCCTGACCGAAGCCGCCGCCAAGGAGCAGTACGGCTCGGTGGAGACCTTCACCTACGACCTGGCCGGCAACGGCAAGAGCCAGATCCTCAAGACCCAGGGCGCGGTCAAGCTGATCCGCGCGACCGACGGCCCCGTCGTCGGCCTGCACATGGTCGGCGACCGCGTCGGTGAACTCATCGGCGAGGCGCAGCTGATCTACAACTGGGAGGCGCTGCCGGAGGACGTCGCTCCGCTGGTCCACGCCCACCCCACCCAGACCGAAGCCCTGGGCGAGGCCCACCTCGCCCTGGCCGGCAAGCCGCTGCACGTGCACGGCTGACACCCGCACGC
>NZ_JBFAQJ010000095.1:0-1118 GCF_040677225.1 Saccharopolyspora sp. NPDC049357
GCTGTCGTCGGATGATGCGATCAACATCCAGTACACGTCGGGGACGACGGGTTTTCCGAAGGGTGCGACGTTGTCGCATCACAACATCCTCAACAACGGGTTCTTCGTGGGGGAGTTGTGCGGGTATTCGGAGGTGGATCGGGTGGCGATCGTGCCGCCGTTCTACCACTGCTTCGGGATGGTGATGGGGAATTTGGCGTGCACGAGTCATGGTTCGGCGATGGTGATCCCGTCGGAGGGGTTTGATGCGGGGTCGGCGTTGCAGGCGGTGGCTGGTGAGGGGTGCACGTCGTTGTACGGGGTGCCGACGATGTTCATCGCGGAGTTGGATCATCCGGATTTCGATTCGTTCGACCTGTCGTCGTTGCGCACGGGGATCATGGCGGGGTCGCCGTGTCCGGTGGAGGTGATGAAGCAGGTCATCGATCGGATGGGGATGTCGGAGGTGGCGATCTGCTACGGGATGACCGAGACCAGTCCGGTGTCGACGCAGACGCGTGCGGATGATTCGTTGGAGCGGCGGGTGTCGACGGTGGGCCGGGTGGGTCCGCATTTGGAGGTCAAGATCGTCGATCCGGCCAGTGGGCGGACGGTGCCGTGTGGTGAGCCGGGGGAGCTGTGCACGCGGGGGTATTCGGTGATGCTGGGGTATTGGGAGCAGCCGGACAAGACCGCTGAGGTGATCGATGCGGCGCGGTGGATGCACACCGGGGATTTGGCGGTGATGGATGCCGATGGGTACGTCTCGATCACCGGTCGGATCAAGGACATGGTGATCCGGGGTGGGGAGAACGTGTATCCGCGTGAGATCGAGGAGTTCCTGTACACGCATCCGGATGTGTTGGATGCGCAGGTCATCGGGGTTCCGGATGCCCGCTATGGCGAGGAGCTGATGGCGTGGGTGCGGTTGCGGGAGGGGGCTGCGGTGTTGACGGCGGAGTCGTTGCGGGAGTTCTGCTCGGGCAAGTTGGCGCACTACAAGATCCCGCGCTACGTGCACGTGGTGGAGGAGTTCCCGATGACGGTCACCGGCAAGGTCCGCAAGGTCGAGATGCGCGAACAAGCCCGCCAACTCCTCGACCTCTAACAACCGAAACCCGGAACACCCCGGTAATCCG